>JACPVB010000103.1 GCA_016191985.1 Chloroflexota bacterium
CCGGGATAATCTGCGAGCGAAAGGAAATAATATAAAAGCCCGCCGAAGGTGATTAGCTCCGCATACCGGTCACTGACGGAATCCACAAAGCCGCCGAAATCGCTGGGGTCGCCGCGCAGGCGCGCCATGGTGCCATCGAACGCATCCACAAGCACAGAAGCCAGCAGGACAAACGCGCCGGTCGTCATTCTGCCTTGCGAAATAAAATATGCGCCAATCGTTGTCCCCACCAGGCCGAGCAGTGTGATCGTGTTTGGGGTTAATCCAATGCGATTTAAAAATGCGCCGATGGGATCTAATATACCTTTAAAAATAATTCTCAATCTGTCGGTGAAGGTCGGTTTTGGGTTCATTGATTGGCTACAGGGTTCCTTTCGGGATATTATCATCAGGGCAGCGAGCTGCCCGACTCCAAAGTTTATTCTTCGGGTTTTTCTTCGTCTGCAAGATCGTCCTCGCTAATGAGGACTTCACGCTCTTTGCCGCCGCCTTGAGAGGGTCCAACAACTCCCATTTCCTCAAGCTGATCGAGCAACCGCGCGGCACGCGGATACCCAATCCGCAGGCGGCGTTGAAGCAATGAAGCGGAGGCGCGTTGGCTGTGGCGCACAATTGAGATGGCCTGCTCAACCAGGCCGTCATCTTCGCCCTCACCGGGTTCCTGCAAAAGTTTTTCCCAGGGAGGGGTTTCATCAGAAGTATCGGCGTTTTTCTGCCAATGTGAGATGATGCGCTCGATCTCCATATCGGTGATCATCACACCCTGCGCGCGGACCGGGTTGCCAACCTCGGGGTTGAGGAAGAGCATGTCGCCGCGTCCAAGCAGGCTCTCTGCGCCGGTGTAATCCAGAATCACCCGGCTGTCGATGCCGGATGCAACTGCAAAAGCCAAACGCGCCGGGAAGTTGGCTTTGATGAGACCCGTCACCACATCGGTGGAAGGGCGCTGCGTGGCAACAACGAGATGGATACCCGTCGCACGCGCCATTTGCGCGAGACGGACGAGGTTATGCTCGGTCTGGTCGGGGGCGGACATCATTAAGTCGGCGAGTTCGTCAACCAGCACGACGATGCGCGGCAAAGGCTTGCCTTCCACCTTACGCGACACCTTGCGGTTGTAGGAATCCAAATCACGCGCATGGGCTGATTCGAGCAGGCGGTAGCGGTGTTCCATTTCAACCACCACCCAGCGCAACACGCCCAGGATGCGTTCAAGATTGGTTTCCACTTTTCCAAACAAATGCGGCAGGCCGTTGAAGCGGATCAACTCCACCATCTTTGAGTCGATCATGACCATGCGCAAGTCTTCGGGAGCGTTGTTCATGGCAAGGCAGGCCGCGATGGAGGTGATACAAACGGATTTACCCGAACCTGTGGAACCGGCAATCAGCAAATGTGGCATACGGGCCAGGTCCGCGATCAGCGGTTGGCCGGAGACGTCCCGTCCGAGGGCAACGGTGAGAGGCGCGCCCACTTTGTAGAACACATCCGACTCGAGCAGCGTTTTCATGCGGACAACAGAACTGTGCGTGTTTGGCACTTCGATGCCAACGTAGGGTTTGCCCGGCACAGGTGCTTCGATGCGCAATCGCTGGGCAGATAGGGCCAGCGCAATATCCTTTTCCAGTGAAGCGATCTGCGCCACACGGACCTTCATTTGCTGCGCATCCTCTTCATCTGAACCCGGCTTTTTGATAAAACCCGGCTGGACCGCAAACTGCGTGACGGCAGGTCCAACGCGATAGCCAATAACCGTGGCGGGAATGCCAAACTCGGAGAGGGTTTTCATGATAAGCCCGGCGGTCTGATTGATGGTGCGTTCGTCGGCGCGGGCGGCGGTTTCTGCCAGCAAAATGCTCAAGGGTGGCAGGTCTTCTCCGCGAGGCAGTTGTTTTAGCGATTTCTCTTCTTTTTTATTGGATGATTTTAATGAGGTGCGGAATTCAGGCGGCAGGGGCTGTGCCTTCTTTTTGGGCGCTGCAGTTTTTTCCGGATGCTCCACTCTTTTTTCTTCTTCCACTGGAACGGGTGTGGCAACAACTGTCGGCGCTTCACCTGCGATGTGCAGGAGCCAGGCTTCCAGTTTTGTCCATAAGCCAAAGCCTGTGGCGGTTGCAAGCGCCCACAATAAAAATATGAAAAGAGAGCCGAGAATCGCACCCATATACTGCCACACCAGCGTGACAAGTCCCCAACCCAGGCGGCCACCGTCCATGCCGGACTCTGCCCGGAACAAGTCATTGCCGCTCGTGACGGCAAACAGGCCGATGGTTAAGAGAGAAGCGAGTTCAAGTGCGATGATGCGTCCCCAATGCACTTCTGTTCTATCGCGTCGGACAAAGGAGTAACCGAGATATCCAAGCCCAAAAATGATGATCAAACTGCCGAAGCCAAACCAAAGCCTGAGTCTGCTGGCAAAGAACGAGAGAATCACCCCACCCGTAAAAACAGTTGCATTGTTTTGGGTAATCTGATTGTAAAGGGATTCCAACACCGCAAGCAGGGACATGAACGCAAACGCAATCAACGCAACGCCCAGTGCATCGCGCAAGAAGCGGCCAAACTGCGTGTTGAAATGCGCCAGCCTGTCGAGCCAGTCGTTCCCTGAAGAGGGCGGCAGTTCGGCTTGTTCGTATTGTCTCTTACGGGGACGCGGGTCTTCAAGCATTCCGTTTATTCAAGCCTCATGCTCAAACCAAGGCGCTGATGCGAGGCTTCCAAATGCAGGATGCGCACCTGAACTGCCTGCCCATCCGCCAGGAATTCGCGCAAAGGTTTGCCCTCCGCTTGCGGAATTTCGGAAACGTGAATCAGTCCTTCCACACCGGCCTCCAATCGCGCAAAAGCGCCGAAGGAAAGCACACTGGTAATCACGGCATTTTTAATGGAACCTTCCGGGAATTCAACAGCGGCGTTCTCCCAGGGGTTCGGCAGCAGGCGCTTTAAACTTAGGGCAACCCTGCATCTTTCGGGCGCAAGGTCCAGCACTTGCACATCGATTGTGCTGCCCATCTTTACGATTTGAGATGGGTGGGTAACACGTCCCCAGGATAATTCAGAAATATGGATCAACCCTTCCACGCCGCCGAGGTCAATGAACACGCCAAAGTCGGTGATGTTGGTAACCACACCCTGAACCCTTTGCCCGGCCTTCAACGCATGGAACAACTCGGCGCGTTTGCCGGGTTCCGATTGCGCGGCGCGTTCGGAAAAGACCACACGCCCATCCTCCGGCACGCATTCGATCACCTTCAATCGAAGCGAACGTCCGATGTAGGTCTCCAGGTCATGATCGCGTTCCGCATTCTCGGTCTTGCCTGCCAGCTCAACCAAATGCGAGAAGGGGACAAACCCATACAGCCCATCGCCCTCCACGAGCAGGCCACCGCGATTATGCCCGGTCACGGTCAGGTCAATGATCTGATCGCGCATGTAAAGATCTTTGACCTGAGTCCAATTGGCGGTTACTTTTTTCTCTGAAGACGCACTCTTCGCCTCTTCATGGACCTCGGGCCTGCTTCCCGCCGAACGGGCAGGGGGCGGCGCCGAAGCACGGTTCTCCTCCGCCAGCACAGACGCCCACCAGCCATCATCCACTTCAGGCATCGGATTTTCGTATTTTTTCTTTTGGCCAACCATGATGGCCTCCTTCTCTTACTTCTTAAAATATGCGTACGAATACGCTTGTTTATTTTTCCTGAAGGTTCGTTTCCATTTCGAGGATCGTTTTTGCAACGGCTTCCACGGCCACACGCTGTTTGCGGTACAAGTCCGCCTCAGACATGGCCAGGCGCGCGGCCACATCGCGTACTTTGCGGCCTTCGATAAATTTCATTTCAAGGATATTGTACAGGATCCATTCTGTAGTGAACTTCCTATCACCCCTCGGCTTGACCTGATCCACCGCCTGGCGCAGCAGTGCACGCAAAGCGTTCGCGGTGTTCCCATCATCCTGGTCGGCAAGATCACGCACCACCTGAAGTTTAATCAGTGGATTGTTGGTAAGTTTGGGGCCGCCCCAATAATGCGTAAGCGCATCCTTTACCCAATTGGCAAGGTCGGCTTCTTCCGGCAGGGGTTCAGCCATTAAACTGGCGCGGGTGTCGTAACGTCCCGCCGCACGCATCCGTTGGATCATTTCAACCTGGGGTTGTAAATCTGCCAGGGAGCGGAATACATTTTGCTGCAACTGGCGGTCTTCCAAAGCAAGCGCGGCGCGGTCTGCCAGAAGCCATAGGGCTTCGCGCTGATCACTTTCCATTGTCTGCTTTTCACGTTTTGCCACGCCCAATAAACCGAGCAGTGGAGGCAATTCATCCTGATCCAAATCCAAATTTCTGCGGCGATGCAGGGGCAGTACCCAGAAATTGCCCCATTGAAATTCACGGCGCGTCTCGCCATTGACCTGCTCCATCGCTTCGGTCAGGCTTTCCTGGTCTAGCATGGTGCGGTTGCCTGCCACCACAAGCGGGGATAGAGTCTCATCGTCCAACGCGGCCACAAAAGCGGAGGGAGAACGCAAATGATCGCGGACTGCCGCAAGCACCGCTTCCAAAAATTGCTGTAAATCACCCTGGGTGAGCAACCGCTCCTCAATATTCTGGAGCAATTCCAATTCACCGCGGTCGCGTCCAAAAAACAGCCAACGTTCCCACAGCGGAGCGGCGAAGGTGATGGCATGTTCCAACAATAAAACAGTTGCAACCACTGTGAAAGGGACAAAGGCGTTATACGGCGAGCCAAGCAATTCCCCAGCACGGCGGACAACCGTCATCAATGCCAGTGCGGCGGAGGCGGTTACCGGTCCGCGCATGATCCATTTGAACAGGCGGCTTTTGATAACACGGTCCGGCCAGGATACGCCAAAGAAAGCCACCGCATAGGCCATCACGATCACCAGTGCGCCGACCAGTAAATTAATTACAGTCGCCGTTCCCCAAAAAAGATATTGATGCTGTGCCGCAAGGGTATAACCAAATAAAAGATACGGGTAGGAACCAAGCGCAGGGGCTGTAGCGCCAGCCATCAGGTACAACATGCGGCGGCGGCCGGAGCGGGTCAACATCAGGCTGTAGGCGCGCGCAAAATTTATCCCCGCCCACACCATCGAAGAGATGTAGAACAGCGTAAAAATCTCCGTCCACATGGTGCGCAGGAGATGGGGCGCCGGTTTGCCATCGGGCACGATCGGGCCGAGCAAATATCCAAATGCAAGCAAGCCAAGGAAAAAAGTCGAGACGACGTACATCCCGCGCACGGCCAGACGTCTGCGTCCCCGTGAAGGACGGCCCGCCGTCACCAGCAGCGCATCGGAAAGATGCAGGTAGGCCGCCGGGAGAAAAACAATGCCAAACCATTGCAAGCGCAGGAAGAGTTCAATCGCTTCAATCGTCAGCGATTTATCCTGCAGGGCCTCGGCGGTAAACACGACCACCACGCAAAGCAAAATGATCGCGAATGAACGCGCAACCCTATCACGCAAGTTAAATGAAAGCGCATAGAGAAACAGCGAAAACGCTGTGATGGCGATCCCCGCCGTTAATATCTGGTTGAGCGTCTGGATCCCCGCCAGAAACGTTGCCGACCAACCGTTAATCATACAAACCCTTCCGATAAATTTTTCGCAGCCGCGGGGTTAACCCGCCGCTGTTTTTACTTTACTTGAATTTAGAGTTAAATTTTTAAACACCCTGCTCCCATCTTTTTTGCCACGGATTTTCACGGATTTTTTGATCAATTCACGTGAATTCGTGAAATTCGCCGCTGAGGGTTTGGCAAACTTTAAACTCAAGTTACTTTAATACCTTTACAAAAAATAAGGCCACATCCTGGTTGATATAGTAATGGTCATTATACCCGCAGAATTCATATCCGAATTTTTGGGCAAGGCGGATGGCAGGCAGATTCTTCGACTGCATCTCCAGGATCAAGCGACGATGCGATCTGGACGCCGCCCAATCCTGCCCGGCCGCCAACAGGGCGGATGCCACGCCTTTGCGACGATTTGCCGAATCCACAACCAGGTCCGTGATCCAAACCACCGAAGCGGTCCCCCGCTCCAAAAGGCTGATATACCCAACGGGGTCGCTTCCTATAAAAGCCGTATACATCATGGATTTTCTGACCCAGTCATCCGCAAGGGCGAACGGGTTGTGGGGATAAGCCACGGTAATTGTACGAGGCAGGCGCACTTCACGAAACATGGATGTCACCTGTCCGGACTCTCTTCGCAATTCCAATTGCCAGACCGAGTCGCTCTTAACGGAATGGTCAAAACCCATCAAGCGGGAGAGGTCGGTGGCGAGGGTGGGGCGTAATTGAATTTCAGACATGTATGATTCCAGGTTGATTATTGTAACGGAACGACCCGCACAGGCACAATGCAGGCCGGCAGGATTTGGCCCTGGTTATCAGTGACTACGAGACGCAACTGATAATCACCGGGCGTGAGGGCGGTTGCATCCCAGCGTCCAAGGGAACCTTCATTTACGGTAGAGCGTCCGGCAGAAATGGTGGCCCAGGTATCGCTGCCGCTTGGCGCGACTTCATATTTGTAGAATCCGAAATTTGGGATATTTACCGTTCCACTTAATTCAATGGCGCCTTTAATATCATCCCCTGGCTCGGGGAAAGTGATCATAATCTGTCCGGGGATACATCCGCTTGTGCTGGCTGCCGCCTGTTGCGGGGGCAAACCTGAAAATTGAGTCATCATCTCAGGCGAAAGCGTGCCAGTGGGCGTCGAGATCAAATCCAGGGTTGGGGTGGTGACGAATACCTCTGCGGGAAGGCCCGGGATGATAAAGGTCGCCATGAAGAATTCGGCGCAAAACAGGATAACGATAAATATCGAGATCACGGCAGAACGCCCAAAACGGCGGGACGAGAATTCCCGCTCGAGGCTGTACACGGCAACCTGCCATTCGCGCCAGGAACGCCATAGCCAGCGAAACGAGAACATGCCGCCAATTGCCAGCATGATATAGATCAGCACCTCATAGGAGGCGAGGAACTTATAGAATTCTGCCATTCGCGAAACTTATTTACATACCACGCAGCACACCACGGATGATCTTCTCCACCTTGGGGGTGATAACCTTGCCTGCTTCAATGACCTCTTCATGGGTGGTAATTGTGGAGCCATCCAGGTTGGCTTTGTTGCTGATGCCGGAAAGCCCAAGCACGCGCATATTGCCATGGCGGGCAACGATCACCTCCGGCACCGTGGACATGCCCACTGCGTCCGCGCCCGCCAGCCGCAGGAAGCGTAAGTCTGCGGGGGATTCAAAGGAGGGACCGCTCAAGCCGGCGTAGATTCCCTCGCGCAGGGCAATTTCATTTTCCTTTGCAATTTTGCGGGCAAGCTCACCATAGGCACGATCATAAGGCTGACTCATATCTGGGAAACGCGGGCCGATCTCATCCAAATTGGGTCCCATGAGCGGGTTCAAACCGGCCATGCCCATAAGATTGATCTGGTCGGTGATGAGCATGACGTCGCCGGGGTTAAAGTCCGGGTGGACGCCGCCCGCCGCATTGGTAACAATCATGGCAGGGATACCCATGCGCTGCATGACGCGCACCGGCAAAGTAACCTGTCCCATGGTGTAGCCTTCATAGTAGTGGATGCGTCCCTGCATGACGAGCACAGGTTTGCCTTCCAGCTCGCCAATTACGAAGCGGCCAACATGTCCATGAACGGTTGAGACGGGGAAGTTGGGCAGGTCGCTATAAGCGATGTGAACTGCATTTTGGACGGAATCAGCCAGCCCGTTAAGTCCGGAGCCGAGGATGATTCCAGCAACTGGGTGGATCGAAGTCCGACTCTTTATTTTTTGTACGGTTTCGTCAATTTGAGCGAGGGAAATATAGTTTTGCATTTATGAATACCTGTATCTGCGTGTTTTACAAACAGGCACATCCCCAATGATGGAGCCGATTTGCGTTCGGGATTATATCAGAAATCATAGTTGGCCTTTTCGCCGCTTTTGGGGTTTTGAAAGAGGTAGATAAATTCTGGTTCTTATGCTATCCTAGCGCATCATGAAGCACACATTCAACAAAGATCTAAATGCTTTCGTCTCGGGGATTTTGGGGATTTTAGGGGCAAGTCTTTTATTAATTCCCGCAGAACTTAAAATTATAAGTGCCTCCAAGTTTAGCTGGCTTTTTGTGCTGTTGGGGTTATTGAGTTTTATATCAGCATTGTCGCTACAGATTATATCTGTGCTGGTCGTAAAGAAGAATTGGACGATCATAATTCAAAGTGCGTCCATCGTGTTGCTTTTGATTTTCACCCGGCTCTACATGCTGGCCGGGTATTATGTAGAGGGGAGCATTATTTTTTATACAGGGCTTATCTTGTTGATTTTCAGCACTCCGCTGGGGAGGCGGCTGGAACACATTGACCTTGTAAACCTGGTATTTGTGGTGGTCGGGTTTTCAAGCGGGATTCTTCTGGCGATTTCCAATACCCAGTATGTGCATTTTGACCTTGTCAATTACAGAGTTTATCTGTCAATCGGTTTTTTGGTGACAGCGTTTACAGGCGGGATCGCAACCATTGTCCCAGCGGTAAAATATAGCGGTTTGCTGTCACGCTTGCAGATCATCCCCTGGTTTGGCTGGTGTCTTATATTCATACCGGTTGCGCCTCTTGCCACTTTATTGCTGCCGATCCTGGGAATGATGGCCTTGCTTTTCAGCGGCGTAATGCCCTGGGGACGCATCGGCCTGACGAAGGACGATATCCTTGGACACAGGGCGGTGATGATCGCAGCCACGCTGGAATTGATCCTGCTGATATTCCTAAGCGCCTTGCTCATGCTATTGGATAATTCGATATATGAAAGAACTCTTTCAATTATTACGGTTCGGGGCGCCACCTTTGTTTTTTTTGCGCTTGTGACGTTGGTTGTTTATTACGAGGTCTTTACAATCCTCATGACGATCAATGGATTGATTCAGGAACTGGCGAAAACCCACGAGGAAGATGAAGAAACCGACGGCGAACCTTTTGATTTTGGGACCTGGGGAAGACGGCTATCCCGCTATATCAAGCCCTTTATTCTGACTCGCGAATTGGTGCGCTTTCGCATTAATGCGCAGATGGACCAGATCGAGGCGCTGACACGCCAGGTGGGGAATGAGAAAAAGCGCAACGCCCAACTGACACTGCTCTTGGAATTAAGCCAGCAGCTTGAAAACCAATTGGACCAGCCCGTTGCCGCCCAATTGGCTGTCAACACGATGGAACGTGCATTGGATTGCTCGCTCGCTTCCATCTATGTTCATGAGCCGGATAAAAAAGAGGTTATGCTTTTGGCCGCGGCCGGGCATCAGACCAGTTTAATCCCCGCCGGGTATCGTCAGAGTGTTTTGATCGGAGCGATTGGGCGCGCGGTGCGTCAGCGCAAGACTCAGATCATCAATGACATCCGGGAAGACGCCGATTACCTGCTTTTTGAAAACGAAAATACGCTCTCGGCTTTGATCATTCCCTTGATTTTCAACGGGCATACCAACGGAGCCATCGTCCTGAATAATGACAAAATAAGTGCGTTCAGCAGTATTGACATTGGACTGGCTGAAGCGGTGGCCGCGGAATTAAGCCGCGCTTGGGAGCGCTCAGGATATCATCAGCGGTTGATGAATCTCATCCAATCGGGCAGCCAACTATCGGCTATGGTGGATCCGAAGACCACCGCCCACGAGGTGGCTTCCATTGCAAGGGGAATCCTGCAAGCGCGGTTTACGTTTGTCCACATCCAGTTGGGGCAGGAAAGAAATTTCACACAGAGCGCTTCCTCCGGCGATGCACCGGACCTGCTGGATTCCCTGGAAAATTCCGCCAATTCAGAAACGCTGATACAAATGTCCTTTCAGGCCACGCAGCCTTTTCGCATTCGCGATGTAAGAAAATACATTAATACGGCACACCTAAGCATAGACAATGCCGGACTGCGAAGCATGCTTACCATTCCCATCCGCTGGCATAGGATGAACATAGGAGTGATCTTTGCTTTCGGCAAGCAGGACGGGGTCTTCTTTACAGAAAACGACGAGTCGCTTGCCGAACTGCTTTCCATTCAGGCAGCCGGCGCCTTTGAAAGCACATGGCTGCAACAGGAATTGCGCTCATCCCTGCGGATCACATCCCTGCTTTATCGTTTGAGCAACCAGATCATCCAGGCCGAAAACCTGGAGAGCGCCGCTTTGGACATTGCCCAGACCGCGCACAAGCTGGCAAAAGGAGTAACCACGGGAATCGTGTTGTTGAACACAGAAGGCAAAATTGAAGCGGAGGTGGAAATCGATGAGACCGGGATGCACAGCGGCTATAAGCATCCCATGGAATTGATCCGGGACGCAATGCGTTCAGGGCAGCTCATCCACTTATCGTTGGGGAATTCCGTAACCCGAACCTGCCTGCCCATTCAAACTCCCATTCAAAAGTATGGCGCAGTGTGGATGGATGTTCAGGAAGATCAGGGAAACAAACCCGCGGCGAATCCAAATGATTTGCAGGCGCTGGTTAACCAGGCCGCCATCGCATTGGAGCGTTCGCTTTTATTGGTGGAATCACGCCGTCAGGCGGTTGAGATCAAAGCCGCATACGATATGCTGGAAGCGACATACGACCAAACGCTCGCATCGCTCATCTCGGCATTGGACGCGCGCGACCGCGAAACGGAAGGGCACAGCCTCCGCGTCAGTTACATGGCGACGAAATTAGGAAAGACCCTTGGCTTCTCATATCAGCAGCTAAAGGTATTAGAACGCGGATCACTTTTACACGATATTGGCAAGATTGGCATCAGCGATACCATCCTGCACAAGCCCGGTCCCCTGAACGAGAATGAGTGGAAAATCATGAAACAGCACCCCGACATAGGCGCGCGAATCGTGGAGGGGATTCCATTCCTGCAGGATACCATTCCCCTTATCCGCCATCATCAGGAAAGGTGGAATGGCACGGGCTACCCGGATGGCCTGGCCGGGGAGGAGATTCCAACCCTTGCTCGCATGTTCTCGATTGTGGATGCCTTCGATGCCCTGACAAGCAACCGCCCATACCGTGAGAGAATCTCCATTGAGGAGGCGCTTCAATATTTACGCGAACAATCGGGTATTTTATTCGACCCCAATATCGTCCACATTTTTGAAAAACTGGCAATCGAGGATGAAGCAGGCTTCGTTTTTAGCGAATAAATCATGAGCAAACACCCCGGCAATTTCAGATATACCCCCCAGGATAGCTTGATATCGATCCTGCCGTCGGTTATTGCGGGGATACTCAGCTTGTCCATGACGATTATTGCCACCATCGTGCTTTATCCTCCTTTGAGCACACTCCACAGAAACGGTTTGATCGCATACGGGATCGCGGGCTGCATTTATCTCGGCTTTTATTATCGAAATTACATCCTTTCTCCAAACAAGAGTATATATGCGTGGGGAAACACGGTCATTGCGGGTATTTCGCTGGGAATACTGCCTTACCTCATTTCCACAAAGTTGGAATATCTTATTTACACCCTTTTGTTCATGGCGGCGCTCGCAACATCCGTTATTTCAGGCCGTGGACCCGCCTACTCCTTGATCATCATCTTTTCAGTCGTTCATTCCCTGCATTATTTTCAAACCGAAACATCACTCACCGGCTGGATCACACACGGCGGACTGCTGATTGCATCGCTCATCACGGTGGAAACCATACAACAATTGAAAACGATCTCCCAAAAACAAATGAACCGCCTGGAGATCGTCAACGAAATCAGCAAACAAATTGGCTCGACCCTTGATACAAAACAACTCCTCACACTGTTGGATGCCGAACTCCAAAATGTGATCGTAGCCGACACTTACTATTTCGGCGTTCAACAGGAGGACAAGCTTTTCATGGAGTTGTTTTATGATGACGGCCAGTATTTCAACGGCGTCAGCGTAGACCTGGAAGGGACTCTATCCCACTGGGTGCTCAAAAACCAACAAACCCTTTTCCTCGCAGACTTGCGCATGGATGTGAAACTTGAAGGGGTGAACTACACCCTGGCAGGCAAACCAAAAGCCTCATTATCCTGGATGGGTGTGCCCATGAAAGGCTTTCATGTAAATGGCGTGATGGTCATCGCCTCCTATCGCCCCAACGCATTCAATCGCAGCGATCTCGAACTGCTTTACAACATCTCTCAACGCGCCGCCCTCGCCCTCGACAACACCTATCATCATGCCCTCGTCGAAGAACAGGCAAGGCTCGATAGCCTCACCCGAGTCTATAACCACGGTTATTTCATTCAAAAACTTCGCGAACAGGCACAGGCTTGCAGCCTTGAAAAACATCCTCTCAGCTTAATCATGCTGGATATTGATCACTTCAAACAATACAATGATTCATTCGGTCACATCGTCGGAGACGAAATCCTTGTCAGGCTGTGTGACACCATCCGCCAGCATATTAAAAAGGACGATGCCGTTGGCCGCTGGGGTGGAGAGGAATTTGCCATTTCGCTCCCAAACACAAATGAGCAGCAAGCCGTTCAAGTTGCCAGGCGTATTCGCGAAACCCTGGCAACCATCAAAATCAACAACCATGAACACATCGAAATCCCAGCGCCAACCACCAGCATGGGCATCGCCGTTTTTCCAAAAGAAACGGAGGATGTCACAAAACTTATCGATCTTGCCGACAGGCGTCTTTATATTGCAAAAAAACGTGGGCGCGACCAGATCGAGATCGCGCCCACGCTATAAATCTGGAGTCATACAGCAAGCTGTAGGACTCCCTTAACTCGGCCATTACTTTAAAATTTCAGCAAACCCCTTAATCGTCTTCTCCACGCCTGCGTCGTCCACCCAATAATGTGTCACCAGGCGAAAGCGGCGCACCCCTGCCCAATCCACCAGCACGCCGCGCTTCTTCATTTCCGCGATGATTTCATCCTCTGTCAATTTGACGTGGTCGGCAAGATCGAAATACACCATATTGGATGAAGAACGCGCATCCAGCCTTAATCCCTGAACCTGCTTCAATCCCTCAAATAGATTCTTCGCCCGGGCGTGATCCTGCCCAAGCCGCCCGGTCATTTTCTCCAGCGAGATCAACCCTGCCGCCGCCAGCACCCCCACCTGGCGCATCCCCCCGCCCAGCATCTTCCGCAAGTGACGCGCCCGCGCAATAAATTTGCTCGTCCCCACCAGCATCGATCCAACAGGCGCAACCAACCCTTTACTTAAACAGAACATCACCGAATCAGCGGGAGCGGTTAAATCTTTCACGTCCACATGCAATGCCGCTGCCGCGTTGAAAATCCGCGCGCCGTCAATGTGCAGAGACAAGCCATTCTCTTTGGCAATCTTCCCAACTTGCGCCGTGTATTCCGCAGTCAACGGAATACCGCCGCAAACGTTCTGCGTGTTCTCGATGCAAATGAGTCGCGTAATGGTGTGGTGCACATCCTCGGTCTGGATCGAGGCGCGGATATCCTCCAAAGCCAGAGTCCCATCCGCTTGATTCATCACCGGGTGCGGAAAAATCCCACCCAGCGCAGACATCCCACCCGCTTCATTCAAATAAATGTGAGACTTCTCCCCGACAATCGCCTCATCTCCGCGCTGGCAGTGGACGAGAAGCGCCAGCAAATTTCCCATCGTGCCCGAAGGGACAAAAAGCGCATCCTGCTTGCCAAGCATGGACGCGGCCTTCTCCTGCAAGGCATTGACCGTGGGATCGTCCATGTAAACATCGTCACCCACTTCCGCTTCAGCCATCGCCTCGCGCATTTCAGGGGACGGTTTTGTGACGGTGTCGGAACGAAGGTCTATGTAGTTCATTGGTTTACCTCCAGTGAGTAATAAGTTACGAAAAATGAGTAACGAGTTACGAGGGGTCAGTGTCGGTATCGATCATATACTCCGCCTGCTCTTCGCGGATATGAAGACTTGCTCCGGGCTCCTTCTCGCCAATCTTTTTCTCTTTAAGCCAATCGATATAACCGTTCAACATGCGACGGGTTTCATCCGCCTGGGCACGCAAGTTTTCATATAAAGATTTCGAGCAATATTCAAGATCAATTGCCGCTCTCAGATGGCTAACGGTTTCGTCCAGGGAACCGCGTGCGTTATAGCAAAAACGGACATTATCGCCATAATAAAACCGTCCATGCCCTTCGGCAATATTGGCAGGCACGCTTTTCGAGGAACGGCGAATCTGGGAAACGAGATCGAATCTTTCATCTTTTGAAACCTGTAAAATTGCAGGAACAAGTTTTTTATGAACATCCAGCATTAACGCATGGGCTTTCTGCCAGACCTTCAACCCCTCAAATCCTTTTTCGTTCATCTCATCCTCCTGCGTTACGTTTTACAAAATTTCAACTCGCAACTTGCTATTATTATTCATTACTCGTTTCTCATCACTCATTACTCGTTACCCATCACTCATATCTCTTCACTTCCTCCAACACCTTCTTCAATTCATCTGGCAATTCCGCCTCAAATGTTCTCGGCTGCTTTTCATTTGGCAATAGAATTTTCAAACGATAGGCGTGAAGAAAATGTCTTTTGATATCAGCCGTTGGCGTTCGCTTTCCGTACACCATATCCCCCACAATCGGGCATCCCAAAAACTGACAATGCAAACGGATCTGGTGCGTGCGCCCTGTGTGTGGATGAAATTCCAAAAGCGTGTGTTCTTTGAAAGTCTCCAGCGTTTTGTATTCACTGACCGCTTCGCGCCCCTTCCCCGCCGAAACGATTGCCATCTTCTTGCGCTGACTCGTGTCACGCCCAATCGATGCCTCCACGCGGCCTGACGGCGTTGGCGGTTTGCCATCCACGAGCGCAAGGTAGGTCTTCTCCACCTTTCGCAAACGGAACTGGTCTTGCAGCCAGTTATGGGCGCGCTCATTTTTCGCCAGCACGATCAAGCCCGAGGTCTCTTTATCAAGGCGGTGCACTAGGCCGGGACGTTCCTCCCCACCGATGCCCTCCATATCGGGGTCATATCCCAACACAGCATTCACCAGCGTACCGGAAGCATGACCCGCCGCGGGATGTACCACCATGCCTGCGGGCTTATTGACAACGATCAGGTCATCATTTTCAAAAATAATATTAAGTGGAATGTCCTCGCCCGTTAACCCGCTGGGCGTGGGCGGCGGCACACGCACTTCCACCTCCACCCCTAACTCGACCACCTGGCCTGATTTTTTTGCAGGAGTTCCATTGACCGAAACACAACCATCCGCGATTAATCCCTGCAAACGCGCCCGCGAAAACTCCGGCAGGCAAGTCACAAGAAATTTATCGAGGCGCTCTGCTTTTCCCCCGTTGTTCTGGAACTTTTCAATTCGGTCACTCACGATTGCTCACTACTGATGGAAAATTGATCCTTATTTTCAAGGTTCTGCTCCGGCGAGCCTTCCTTCAAAGCCTGTTCTTCGGCTTTTTTCTTTTCACTTCTTTCCTTGAGCCACACGCCCAACAGTAGCACGATCACACCCACCGTAATGGACGAATCCGCCACGTTGAAAACGGGGAAGGAACCGACGGAAATAAAATCAGTCACCTTGCCCATCAACAGGCGGTCAACCAGGTTGCCAGCCGCGCCCGCAAGCTGCAAACCCATTGCCAGTTTCAACGTCCAATCTTCCTTTTCCACATGCGGGAAATAATAAAGGATCGCGCCGATCACAATGAAGGCCAGAATGGTGAAGACCAAATTACCATTCTGAAACATGCCAAAGGCCGCGCCGCTGTTATACCAATGCACGATCCGCGCATAGGGGCTGAGCCACATCAATGAGTTAGGCAGCCACATGCCGCCAAATTCAATGTTTTCACGCACCAGCCATTTCGTCCACTGATCCAGCGCAACCACTACACCTGCCACGCCCAATAAGATCGAATAATCTTTTATTTTGGAATTCAACTCACACCTCATTTTCAAAATTGTGCGCCTATTGTACCGCACCCAATCCGCTCAAGCCGCCGTCCTCGGCGTGAGGAGCAAACTTATATAAACACCCTCGGCACACGCGCGCTGATATTCGTCATCACCTCATATTCATTCGTGCCCGCCCAATCGGCGAGTTCTTCAGCCGTGATGCCGCCGCCAAGCAAAATCACCTCGTCCCCCACTTGCACATCATCGTCACCCACATTCACCATGAATTGGTCCATGCAGATGCGCCCAACTTGTGGATACGATTTTCCATGGATGATGACTCGCGCTTGATTCGTCATGCGGCGGAAATATCCATCCGCATAGCCGCAGGGGATGGTGACGATTCTTGTCCGCGCCTCAGCCTGCCACAACGACCCGTAGCTGACACTCCGCCCCGACAGTGTCACTTTGCTATAAGCCACCTTCGATTTCCACGTCAGTGCAGGTTTCACATCGATCTTTTTTTCAATCTCGCGCCCAGGATAGACACCATAAAACAAAACACCGGGCCGAACCATATCCAAATGCGCTTCTGGCAGGTTTAAAATCCCACCCGAATTGCAGACATGCCGCATGGGCATTGGCAGGCTGTGCTTTTCATAGAAGCGCAATACTTCCTGAAAGCGTTCGAGTTGAATTCTGGAGTCAACCAGCTTGCTGGTTGCGGACAGCTTGCTGTCCGAGTCCAGAATTTCTGAATTCGCTAAATGTGTGTAAATCCCCTCCACCTCCAAGTGCCTACACGCAGGGGACTTTTGGAGAAATTCTTCTGCTTCATATTCATGGACTCCCACCCGCTCCATGCCCGTGTCTATCTTCAAATGGACTTTGAGTCGCTTACGGGTAGATGCTTCGCGTGCCAATTGGTCAGCAGCAATTAGCAGGTCCGAAGAAGAGGCGGTGAGGGTTAAGTCATGTTTAAAAAATAGTGGCAACTGCTCGATGAAAGTCCCGCCTGCCACGAGGATTGGTTTCTTAATCCCAAGTCCACGCAGTTGAATTGCCTCCTCCACAAGCGCCACGCCGAAATAATCCACATAGGATTCGATAAAGGGAGCAACGCCTTCGATGCCGTGACCGTAGGCGTTGGCCTTGACCATCGGCATAACCTTTGCAGGCGCGACATGAGCGCGAATGGCTTCAAGATTTTTCTTTAACTGGGAAAGGTTTACTTCAAGATAAGTTGGTCGCATATATTTTTGTGCCAGCTTTTATTCGTCCTTCGACTTCGTTTCACTTCGCTCAAGACGAATGTGACCGCCAGTGATATTCAACATCAGGTTCGGATTCGGGCGCGGGGCTGACGCCAAATTTCTCTGCGATAAATCCATTTTTTTCATAAAATGCGCGCGCCATTTTATTTGCAACATGGGTATACAGCCAAAGGTGTTTCGGGGAAAGTGTTCTGGCATGGTCGAGCAAAGCCTGCCCAATTCCGCGGCGATGAAAATTCGGGTCGACGTATAAACGGTCGATAAAATCATCATGAATGCCCAGAAATGCGACGGGCGTTTGATCGAGTTCATACACCCATAATTGATCTTCAGGGATGACGGCATTTCTGAAATATTCGCGCGCGCCTTCCAACTCAAACCCCATGCGTTTCATCATTTTCGGCATGGCGGCGTACATGGCTTTAAACCAAAGCGCTGTTACAACTTCAAAATCATCTTCACGAAACGGACGGATCATTGTGCTCCTGTTTTAAAAAATAAGTGGACGGCTTGCGCCGTCCACTTATTTTACTTGTAAAAGTTGATTATCCCGCAAACGGGAGATGAGAGTTTATTGCCATGCGCCGACAATGGCACCCATTACAACGAAGGTGACAAGGTGATTACCGGCTTCATAGTACCAGGCTTTCACCCGGTCTGCGAACAACTTGTTGGTGAGGCTTGAAGGAGCCACGAAGCCAAGCCAGAGCAGGAAGCCTGCCAGGGCGCCGGATGCAAGCGTTGCCCCGCCGGACAAGCTCCCCATTGCGTTGACCAGGAGCGACATGAAGACGGCCTGCACAAAGGAAGAGAGGATGACCAGCGCCCATGTAACCCACATCCCGCTCATGCTTTGGTCACCCGGAATATCCTTGTCCGTTTTGCCGATTGCTTTCCACCAGGCGGGGTAGAACCCTTTTGGGCCAAACCAGATGCTTCCAATGATCATACTTGCCACAACACAAGCAACAACGGCCAGCCAATTGATAGAACTAAAGTCCATTTCAGCCTCCATTTCTAAAGTTGATTGGCGCGCGCCAACCTTTCGGCATTATATCAGAAAATTTGTTCTAAGTAAGATTAATGTTTAAAAAAAATTACCCGGTCAAGTTGACCGGGTAATTTTTCATTTTTATATCTTTCCAGCCACATAATCCAGCACATCGATCTTGGTGAGGATGCCTACGGGTCTGCTGCTTTCGACGACGATCAAGGCATAACCTGAGGTCAACGAAGGCATGGCTTGCTCCAGCGGAGTATCCGGCGGGAAGACTGCGCCTGCGTTTTGCACGAGCGAATCGATTTTCTCATCGTTGCTGTGCTCATGTTTATCAAGCAGATGATTGAGCAAATCCACTTCTTCGATGAGGCCGACGAGCGTTCCATCCGCGCCGACAACTGGCATCTGCGAGACTGCATTCTGGTGCATCACTGATACCACTTTGCGGAGCGAGTCACCCAATGCTGCGGTGAGT
Organism: Chloroflexota bacterium; assembly: GCA_016191985.1. GTDB lineage: Bacteria > Chloroflexota > Anaerolineae > Anaerolineales > Villigracilaceae > Villigracilis. Next base: position 18,636 of record JACPVB010000103.1, read on the forward strand.
AACTGCTTATTGGGCTTGGCAATCAACAGGTCGCCCAGAGCCGTCTCGCCGAATTCCATCGAGAGAAAACCGAACTCACGCATCCATTTGTCATCATAAAATTTAGAAAGATAGCGCGAGCCTGAATCAGGCAGGATGACGACGGGCAAACGGTCGGGAGTCAACTTGCGGTAATATTTGATCGCGCCCGCAATCGCGGAGCCCGAGGAA
>JACPVB010000104.1 GCA_016191985.1 Chloroflexota bacterium
GATAAAACAGGGCTTCAAAACCTTCCTGTAATGGAAAAAGAAGGTTGTAGTACATGTGAGTGGAGGCACTGGTGCGCAGGCGGTTGTTCTCTGGCAACCTATCGCTCAACTGGACGATACGATGTGAAATCGCCCAATTGCAATATCTATAAGTCTGTTTTTCCCGAAGCGTTGAAGTTGGAAGGTCTGCGCATTTTGAAATATGCGAACAAATTATTATAGCCAGTATTCAAACAGCGGACTGAAAAAGGCCATGCGTCCGCCTAAAGGTTTGACCATGCCTTTGGCGAGGAGCAGCTTCCCCGTCGAGGATGAGACGGAATTTTGATCGCCGTGCGCAATTTTTTTGAGTGCATCCTGTTCCTCATCCAGCAGACCCTCCCAAATCTTTCGGAATTCCTCACTGACGATCTCCTGTTTTGCCAGCCAATCCAGGGTTTGCATTTGGGCGGGGGTAAGGGGCTTTTCCTTGATGAGTGTGAACAAGGCTTGTATTAACCCGGGATGACCTCCGCTGTTTGCCCACACCCATTCGCGGTTCTCCTTGCTCAGGTCGTGTTCCCGTCGTTTTTCCAATTGCCCAATGATATGGAATGTATCCATTGCGGAATACGGCCCAAGCCCAAGCATATTGCGCGAAATTAATTCATAGAAACTTTCGTTATCTGTGGGGAGGCGTAATTTTTCGGGAAGGTTGCGCAGGAATAATACATAGGAGAGGCGGTATTTGTTGGCATCGCGGATGGCGCGGAGTTGCGAAAACACCTCGTGTGGCATGAGCTTGTAGGTCTCATCAAATTCATCGAACAGAAAACAAATTTTGATGTTGTATGACTGGCAGATCATGTTCACGGCCATCTCGAACAGACGGTGTGCCATGAGCGCATCCTTGCTTTGGATGATCTGCGAATCAAGTGCCGCCAATTGTTCCTTTAATGTGGCTATTTTTTCCATGGCACTGTACCGATCACATGCGAGCAGGACGGTATGGAGCAGTAACTCGTAGAATTGAAATCCCCAATCGTGCTCATGCCTCATGCGGTTCATATCCACGCGCGCCAGCCAGATTTTCGGCGCGATATCCTCCCCCAGGTATTGTTTCTTTACCCAATCACGATCTACTTCAATATCTGCCCACAGAGCATCGGGTTCGTCGCCCATTATAAAATCCATGAGGCGTGTTTTTCCCACACTGGGCGCGCCGACTACATAAAATGATTCGCCGCTTTTCATATATTTAAAAAATGGATTCAATACTTCTTCGCGATAGTGGGATGGGGTTGTGCTCATTGGTTTCTCCTTTGGTTTTATGCCAGGCTCATTTCTGCAAGAGGCCAGGGAACGTCCCAATGATCGAGACGGTCGCAGATAAGACCGGCCAGCAACAGGGAACGCTGGTCTTTTCGATGTGGATCTGACTTGTGGATCATGGCTGCACGGAACATCATATTGAAAAGCAGCCCGTATAAATACTCGCGGGCGTCCGTGATCTTCGTGTGTTGAGCGGCGAGCGCGCGAAGGGCGGAGATTGTTTGTAAGGCCTTTTCGATGCGCGGGTCCTCGGACATGGTTTCAGACGCATCAAATTCATGTATTTTTTCCTGTTTTAATACAGTGAAGCACATTTTAAAATAGGCTGGGAAATTGTCATTGTGTTCCTCGAGGCGGTTGAAAATATCCGCTTCCAGTTCGACGAAATCCTGTAATATGTGTCCTTCGCCGCAGCGCTCAAAGTCAATGACCCAGACATTCTTTTTATTGTCCACCAGCAGGTTGTCGCCATGCAGGTCGCCATGGGTAATGGCAATACGTGTTTTTTCAACAAGACTGAGATCATTTGGGGATTCAGCGATTTTCTCTCTGAACCACTTGACTGGCTCCGGAATGTTCAACCTTTTGCTAAACATATCAGAGCCGTTGAAATGTCCGGCGAAGAAGTCATCTTTTCTTTTTTCATACCAATTATCCCAAACCTGGGAATAGAGCTTGAAGAGCGAGACGTTATCCTTTTCCCATGCGTGTTCGTAATGTCTTCCCCATATTCTGCCGAAGAATAAGGTCAGGCATTCCTCAATGTCTGGGATTGTTTTCTCTTCGTAATAGCGGGAGAAGGTCTTGACATCGAATTCACCGACGTAGGAATATGCTGCACCGCCGATGTCCCAAAGGGTGGCGCTGCGTTCCAGCCGGGCGGAGAAATAACCGGTCAACCGTCTATGGATGTGGTTGTTGTAATTATCAACTTCCTTTTGGATCTTTTCCGTGCGGGCAAGTTTGACCACATATGGCTCATAATCGCCTTCATATACTTTCAAAACAACGGAGTTAGGACGCGGAACAGTGGAGATGTTGGATGAGGCGGGGCGTAACTCCAGCTTTTCCAGCTTAAGTTTTGTTGCCTTTGGAAATAGCTTTGCAAACACATCGGCGATCTGGTCCGGGTATTCACGCGTATTTTTTCCCAAGGGAGATTTTGCTATCTCATCCAATACTTCTGGATTTTCGAAAACAAGCTTTCGCCTGGCCGCGGTGACTTTTGCCGCTTCTGTATCCAGGGTCTTCTGCAATAAATCCCGACTCTCTGTTTTTCGGACAAATTCGATCTCTACATGTTTTTGAAGCATGGTCCTTAATGCGTTGAAGTTTTCATACCCACTCAAAATAATGGGACGGAGATTTTCACCCATTTCCTCGGCAAGTGTCAGCCCGCTTATGTCCTTTTCGTCGTCATCGTCAATGATGCGAAGATCAATTAATGCCAGGGAACAACGGTTATTAAACGCCTTGTTTTTCGCATCAGTCAACAGAAGTTTACCCGTCCCCATTGCCAGGATCGGGGTATATCCCCATTCCATGAGCAGGGATTGATATGCTACACGTGTGGTTGGGTTGTTTTCAACGATGAGAACGCGAGGTTTACTTTTTTTCAAATCCGAGAAATTAGTGTCCATACTGACCGCCTTGGCTTGATTCTGATTTTTCAACTGGCAGGTGGATCGAGAATGTTGCCCCTTTGCCTGTTTCATAGGGGAGGAGTGCGATCTCCCCTTTCATGTCTTCGATCATCTGGCGGATAAAAAGCAGTCCGTATCCGCCGACTTCCTTGGTTGTGAAGGATTTGCGAAACGCTGAAGCATGTTTCTCCTTATTAATGCCTGGGCCGAAGTCCTGGAAGAGGATTTCGACGGCGGTGGCATTGTTAATCAGCTGGGTGGTTACAAGAATCTTCTTGTGGTCCATATGCTTCATCGCCATGGCAGCGTTGTTGACTAATAGTCTTAGAATGTTTTTGAATTGTGCGATTTTCATGATTGTTTTTGCGCCGGATGTGCCCGGCTTGAAATCCACATGAATGCCTTTTGGCTGGGCGATTTGAAATAGATCTTCCTGCAATAGGGTGTCAATCACAACAGGCTCTGAGGGCCTGTTCGTCCAGGGATTGATGCTTGTCAATTGAGCCGCGCTTTCTTCGATGTTTTTTGCAAACTCTCCCATTTCAGTGTTTTCACCGGCTCTCTTTCGAATAAGGTATGCCCATGTGAGAATATTGTTTACCTCGCTGTTGATCCCATGAGCAATATTCGCAGCCCATGAAGTGCGGGTTGAAACGATGGATTTATACTCCAATTCCTCGCTCTGCCGGGCGCGCTCGATGGCGATACTGATATGCTGGGCAACGGTCTTGATGACTTCAATGTCCTCCTCGCTAAAGCCATTGGTTTGCTCCCTTTCCAATGCCAGCACGCCGAGCAAATCATTTTTCGTACTTAACAAGCTGATACAAAACTCAGAATTCACTTTGGGATGAAGCCCAAGGTACTCTTTATCTTTGCTGACATCCGGGACATTGTCCCATTGAACCTTTTTCTCAGACAGTGTTTGTTTGGCAGCCCGACAGGCAATGGTTCCTTTATCCAGGGGAAAGGTATCCTGGCGGTAGTATTTCGGGTTGTTGACCCTGTAAAATTTTGACGTGCCCGGTGCAAATTTTAATGACCGCATCCTTTTTTCATATAACAGCACACACAATCGCGTTTTTCCAAAGGCATCGTGCAGTTTGCTGAGGATGGCGTGAATGGTTGTCTCAAGGTCCAGGCTGGCACCGACCGCCTCTGCAATGTCCGTGGCAAGTTTGAATTGGCGTCTCTGCTTGATCTCTTCCTTTTCATGCGTGTTGGAAATGGCCACCGCTGCCAGGCTCGCAAGGGACTCGGCGTGATGGATGTCGCTCTCCGAAAATTCACGCGGCTGGCGATAATCCAGGTATAAGATTCCAAGCGCCGCCTGAGTGGATGGGTCCTGGACTGCCACACCAATTAATGCTTTGACGCCCTCGCTCTGAATGAAATGGCTTTTCGATAGTTTAAGCCTGCCAAGGTTCGGAGTCTTCTTATCAATATTGCCTACAACCAATTCGCCTTTTTTTAACACATGCCTCGATACTCCTCCGATGCGCGGGTTGCTTTTCGTGAGATCCAAAATGGAGGATCTTAATTCACCGTAATGCCCGACATTTTCCACTTCTATTTCAAAGGGCTTTTTCTCCGCACGGAAAGGATGGATGATGGCCCAGTCTGCATGGCTTATCACGTGGGCGGTTTTGCAGATGCGGTCAAGAGTTCCCTTTAGAGATTGATGGCTGGCCCAGCCGAGGATTTCAAGGTTGGCATCCAGCAAGTCCTCGCTCTTTTCGCGCTGACGCAGGGTCTCCCAAACCAGCCCGGCATTGGCGAGCAGGCTTTGCAAACTGCCGAGCGATTTGTCGTGGAGCGGCTTTTGGTTGTGTTTGTTGTCCACGATCACCAAACCAGAGATGTAATTCCCCGTTCCCAGGGAGAGCAGGGCGCAATCCGCCAGCTCGAATTTTTGAATGATGGCTGCAGGCAAATGATTTGGCAGGTCTTCCCCTTTTATTTTTATGATTCCGCTTGTTTTCAACCTGTCACGCGCCTCGCTCCCAAGTTCATCCAACGGAATATCCAGGCCGGATACCATTTCATGGAAGGAGGTGAAGCGGATTTTTCTCAAATCCAGCGCGTTTAGGAACGAGTTGAAATCACTTTTCAACTTTTCTTCACGCTTCCAGTGGCGGATTGCCTCGCTTGTAGAATTGGTGCCAACGCCTTCCCTTCCGTGTAATATTTCGCGGTTGTCCTTTGTAAGAAAAAGAAGGGCGCGGTTAAACCCCAACCCAAAATTCGCGGTGACAATGGTCAATACCGCAAGCCAGAAATCGTCTTCGCTGCGTCGCGCGATTCTCAGCATTTCCATGCTGGCGCGCTGAAGCAATTGCATTCGTTCCCTGTCCTCATCCTCATCTTTTTTAAAGTTGCTAATTTGCACCGCCCCGGCGACCTGGTCCGCCACGGCCCGCAATATTTGTTTATCGTGGTCTGAAAAAAGATTTCCTTTTTCCCGTTTTTGAATACATACTCCGCCGAAAATTTTATCGCCAACCTGCAGGGGCGCTCCCAGCCAGGCAAATGGAGCGGCTCTCCGCATCTTGATGCCGTTCTTTTTTACGAAACTGCGCACATCATTGATCATCACCGCCTGTTTTTGCTCGAGCAAATGTTCCTCAAGCCCATTCCCCACGAGGCGAGGCGGCCTGTTCTGGCGGATGCCATTTTCATAGGATAATTCAAAGTTTAGGGTGTTTTCCTGCTCATCGTGAAGGAAGATCGAAAAATTGGACGCATCGAATTGCCTTCCCACTTCCACCCGGATCTGTTCAAGCAGGTTTGTAAGGTTTTGAGTCGCCGCTCTTGTGCCCACCTGCCGCCCGATCTGGCCGAACATGGCGGCTTCCTGGGAGGCGCGTTTTTCAGCATCGTACAATTCCGCATGTTCCAATGTGACCGATACCTGGCGTGCAAAAAAATTGAGCAGGGACCGTTCGTGAGAACCAAACAGGCGCTGCGTTTCCCAAAAATCAAGGGTTAATGCTCCCAGCAAATCGGTGCCGCTCCAAAGGGGCAAAATCCACAAACCACTCACGGGAAATGGAAAATCAATCGCTTCCAAATCTGCCCGTAATTTTTTAGCGGCGTTTATACCAGGAATAAAGGAGACATCGCGTGTTTGTAAATACCGCCAAAGCTCCCTTGCTGGAGAGATGGATAGCGCTTTATCGAAAAAACCCTGTGCTGAATTCCCACCAGCGCACTCAATACCGGTCAGGATATCACCCAGTTTGGAATGCCAGAAAATATGCGCCCGTGCAAACCCCAGTTGCAGCGAATACTCCACAACCACTTTTGCCACTTCTGTAAAGCTGGTCTTGTGCAGGGCGGTCTCCATCATTTCGCTGAATACCTTTCGCCATTTGTTCTCAACCTCTTCCCGGCGGGATTGCATCAATGATTTCAACACGAAGATCAATTCTTCCTCTTCCACAGGCTTCGAGAGATAGCGGAAAGCTCCCGCCTGGTAGGCGCGCGCCCCAACGTCATAATCGCCAACTCCGGTGAGGATGATCGCGGAAGAATCAGGGCTTGCTTCCCTTAACTCCTTCATCGCCTCGATGCCATCCTTGCCTGTGCCAAGTTTCTGGTCTATGATGAAAACGGTGTAAGGCTGTCCGTAGAGGACTGCTTTTTGAGCGCAACCAAGCGCCTCGTCCAGTGTGGAGGCGGTGTCTGTGATCGTCCCGCTGTCTTCAAATCCTTCCACGACCGGTTTCAGCGTTTCCGCATAGCGTTTGTCATCATCGAGAATCAATACACGGCACATGGCATTTCCTCATAAATGGACTGGAAATTCCAACACGAACGTTGTCCCGCTCAAAATGCGGCTTTGCGAAATGAAAATTTCGCCGCCAATAATATCCTGCATCAAATTGCGGGATATATATAAACCGATGCCGCTTCCTTCGCGGCGGGTGGTGTACCCCGCATCGAAGACCTTTTCCCACAGCCTGAAATGAATCCCAGGCCCGTTATCTTCGATAAAGATTTGACATCGCGCCTCGCCCTTCGCTTCATTTACAAGTTTCATATTTATCTTTATCCCCCCGCCGACATTCGGATGCAACTCTGCAATTTGTTGAATTGCATTCAAAATAACGTTCAGAATGATCTGTTCCAAAACAACCGCCTGACTGCGGACGATAAGCAGTTCATCGGGGGCTTTAAAATTAATCGATACCTTCGCGCCCTTGCTGACATCGCGCAAGAGCAGGAGAGTTTCCTCGATGATTTCATCCACCCGTAAAATTTCATCCCTGCCCTTGGCCGCAATTCGGGTGAACGCCTTCGTTGTGTTGATAATCTTGCGCACATCCTGCTGGATTTTCGTAATCTCTTCATTGATGTCTGTATAATTTGGCTTGCCTTTTTCCTTCTCAATTTGCGCAAGTCTTTTCTTCAGGCTGTTTGAGCCATACAAAAGCGGCCCCACCAAATTATTGATCTCGTGCATCATCCCGCTTGTCAAATTCCCAATCAAAGCCGAACGCTGCATCAGTGTGGATTTTTCCCGAAGGTCGTTCTGATCCAACGCTGCGCCGATTGCCAGCGCCATTCCTTCCACATAAATCTTGCTTTCACCGCCAAATGATTTTGCGCGCCGAGCCAGGGCAAAGAGCGCATAGCGGATGGTTGTTTGCGAAGGCACAGGCACGCCAATGCACGAAACCGCCGCGGGGGAGAACTCCAATAGATGACTAAACCGTTTGCGTTCCCGTTCTGTGATCTCATTTGAAGTTACGAATTTCCGATCCTCCGCCGCATCGCGTACGGGGCTGTACATCAATTGCGGGATGGCACCATTATTTACAAAACCATCGCCCGAACGATCTACAATATTTATCCTGCGCTGCGCGGGGTCGAGTGAAAACAAAAAAACCTGTTCAACCCCCAAATGTTTTCTGCACGTACTCAACAACATGTGAATGGATTTTTTCGCATCCAGTTTTGGAATATCCGAGAGTGATAACTTCTGCTCCTCCTTCGGCGCGGCCGGTTCCAACTCCTGTTCAGGAGAAAGAAAAGAGAGCAAATCTTCGGGCAGCAGGGGCTTGAATAAAAGTTTCACTCCGAGCGTTTGTAATTCATCGAGCGCATCTTTAATCTCATTTGCATTCGCCCAGTCCGTCGCATTCGCAACCTGCATCTGCGGATATTTTTCCAAAATATGTTTCGCCAATTCCATCCCACTCATGCCCGGCAGGCCAATATCCACCAGCACAACATCGGGTTGCGCCTTTTCCAAAAATTCGAGGGCCTCCTCCGCGCTAAAGACCGCATCCACACTTTGTCCCAATTCACGCAGCCAGCCGCACACTACGTTGGATTGAGAAGCATCATTTTCCACAACCAGGATATGCCTTCGAGGGATGTCTGCGCTGAGGACTTTTTCCACCCTGCCGCCCGCCTCAGACTTAACGGTGGGCTGGTTCCCCGCCACCGGCAGATTCTCACCTGAAAGATTCACCGCGGGAGCCATGCCCAATTTCATTAACCGTTCCGCCTGGTCCAACTCGCGGATCACGACCAGCACTTTATCCCCATGCCAAAACAGGTCGGGGACGGGAGCCTGCACCCATGCAGGGATTTGAGATTTATGTAAAAGCCCTGAAAGCCCGGGCGCAATTTCGATGAAGGCGCCGTAGTCGAACGACCCGGTGACCGTCCCTTCATAGATGCGATTTTTATCGAATCCTTTTGCAAATTCATCCCACGGGTCTTTTTCCGTAAGGCGCAGGCTGAATTCACGTACTTCGCCTTTTTGAGCGGGGATCGAAAAGGCGTATCCATCCCACCCGATTGGATAATTTTTTTTCCAGTTGGCTTTGTCTTCGTTCTCCCAGGAAATCTCACGCACGCGGATAATGCCGCGCTCCCCATCATCCAACGCAATGGACAGCCCCTGCGGGAGATGCTTTATCACACGGATGTGGACAAAATTTCTGTTTTTCCTGGCAGCCATGATGTTGTTATCCTGGTGGGTCGGTGGGCGGGTCTTTCACAGCGGAGATAAAATTCGCTCCCGGCAGACCAGCTTCCGGGCGATAGGGGAAGCGAAAAACCGCGAATACTTCGTCAAGATCCGCCAGGTCATTGATGTGCATGGGCGATGATAGAAAATCCAGGGAACGAATCTTCTCGCGCCAATCTTTTTCTTCGTCTGCCGAATTAGGGCGCGCAATTTGAAAACCGGGCAGGGAAGTTCCGTTCATTTCACGGGTGACGGCAGAACCGATGGAGCGCAGAAGGTTTTCGTCCACAGCGCCATCCGCAAGCAGGTGGATTTGCAAAAGGAAAAATTTTTTCCAGGGGGCCAGCCTGCGTTTGATATAAGTATCGGCCCATGCTATGTAATCTGAAAAAATAGTTTCCTCTGGTTTTTTCTCCTTCGGCTCCGCTTCTTCAGTGTCGTCCTCATCCTGTTCTGTTTCTTTGGCGATTTTTTTTGCCTCTAACAGCATTTCCTTTTCGCCTTCGTAGAGGATGGACGGCTGGATGACGATATTCAACATGGTAGTTTGCGGCATGTTGGAAAGCGCGCGCCAGACCTGCTCGTGGGCGCGTGGACTGGATTGCCATAAGCCTGAAAGATACTGGTTGTTGTGCAAGGAGGGGATGAAAGCCATTCCGCGTTGAATGGATGCGGCCCGCGGGTGCTTTGCAAAAAAATCCTTTCCGTAAAGACGGTCATAATCGGTTTTTGTTTCGGCGGGTTGAAGGATAAAGTCGTGCGGAAATATGGAATAGATTTCGCGCGCATAATCCTTTGCCGCTTGCAATGCCATTGGCTTTTCCGGCGACGAGGCTTTGCCTATCAGCGCCATTTGCAATCCCTGCCCTGGCAAATTCATTCCACGCATTGCCAGCGTGCGGTCCGGTTGGTCGCTTTCGAGGAAGGCGGCCTCGCTCATGGATTGGGATTCGATAAAAAGTTTATATCGATCCAATGCCTCATCCAAAAGAGCGCCGGCGTTGAATCCCCAGCGCATCGCCAGCCATTCATCCGCAGGACGATGAAAGACCTGAAAGGCAAACATTGCCTGCCAGCCCTCCTGCGTTTGTACCGTTTCAAGATAGGGCGCGTTCATTTTCTTGGCTTCAATAAATTGAGCAGGGTATTGGTCAGGTCTTCGATTTTGTCGTTGCCCGACGCGCGTGGACTGCTGGCAGTGTTGCTTTTGGAGGTTCCCTGTACGGCCTCGGGCTTGTCTTCGCGGATCGCTGAAAGCAGATCGGCGATAGCGCTTTTTATTTCAGCAGTGTTGCGGGCATATCCCGAATGCTCCAGCGCCTGGCTGATGGCATCCACCGCTTTGACCACAAGCTCATGCCGCTGCTGGGATTGCCGCCTCATCTCATCGAGCAAAATATCCCTTTTATTGCTTTCATGCAGAATCTCGCTTCGTAACGCGGTCTGTTCAGCCGCAGCCTTGGCATTGATCTTTTCGATCTCCGCTTTATGTTCGGTCTTTATGGTTTCGATTTCCTTTTGGCGATCCAACTGCGCTTTGTCAATCTGATCCTGTAGGCGTTTGATCACTTCATTGCGGCGGATGTTGATGTATTCCTTGTCTCCTGTAAATTCCTTAAGCTCGATGCCTGTCAGCGCAATGGCTTTGCAAAGAGGATCACGGTTGGCATGTCGTTGCGAAAAGAAGGCGAGGATTTTGCTGTCGCTCTCTGTGGGGGAATCGGCGATGTCGTTATGGTTGTGCGTGCGGATATATTGAGCGAGGTCGGTCTGGAGATGCTCAATCAGGGTCTCAATCGGCTTTTCAATTCGAAAGGCTTCTTTGGGGTCGAACACACGGTAACGGACAATCACAGTGAGTATCAGTTTTTCCCCATCCAGCGCCATTTCAGAAATGGGCATAGTGACATCGAAGCGCTCGCGTCTGTCCACATAGTACAGTTTGTATAAACCGGGTAGAGCTTCATGCAATCCGCCGGCCAAATTGCGAGTTGTCCCATCCGGATAAACCACGATACCGTAGGCGTTGGCCGGCAGGGATAAATAAAATGCGTTGGCTCCGATCAACCTGAGAAATATATTTTGTCCTGTGCGCAACGGGTATTCCGAAGCGACGGCAATTTTTCTATTGTCGAATTTGATGGTTGGAGAACCCTCGTTGCGTCCCCACCTTTCAATTAACCGTAAAATGAAACGACGTAGTAATCGAAGCATAATCCCTCCGCTGTAGTGAATGATAGACGTGAATTTTCCCTCGGTTATGGCAGGAATATTTTCTAGTTAGTAGTGTACAACTTAACGGTTCCTTAAGCAAGTTGAGGGGAATCCTCGAAAACGAATTGTCAAGACAACTTTGCGCTATTCCGTGGGTGGCAGCACCCAGGAAGGGTTCACAATAATTTCCCTGTATTTTTTCACCTCATTAATAAACCAGCCGAGTTTTGAATAATCCTTGCCTTTGGTGCAGCCGTCGACGATCATAAAAAGGAGAAACAAGTCCCAATTTTTAACCGTTTTCAGAACGTTTCGGAACCTTTCCACATCATAACTGCCTGTTTGTGAATATTCCTCCCATAGTTTGTAGTTTTCATCGTGAAATTGGATCATATTGAGCAGGTCGGCATCGTCTATAAATTGGCTGGCATATTCCCTTGCCAGGGATGCGTGACTGCGGGGATGAAGTGTGGGTGAATTTTTCTTCGCTTCTGCCTTGAATGTATCGTGGACGTGGATCATGAACTTGAGCTTCCAGTAATCTTCCTCCCCAATGCCTTTTTCACGAAGTAATTCCAAATTGGCTTCCAGGTCTGCAATGTGGAATTTCACCTTGCCTTCAGGGTGACCGGAGCGCGGTTCGCCGTACTCGATGTTTTTCTGGTAGCGGGGATCCGCCTTGATTTTTTCGATTATGTCCTTCATGCGTCCTCATTATACATATTTCCGCACAGTTGCCCCAATTTTGCCTGTTTTCCAGCCCGAAATAGTGATTTTAATCCTGCTCTAAACCTTTGCAGGGACGTTTTTATCATGTATAATCTCAAAATCAGATTCGGCTGTGGAGTTTTCCTCCACTGGTAAAAATCAAGGAGAGTTGAAGCGTAGTTATTGATCGCACGGTCATTGAGTTCGTTTCAGGTTTTGATGGATGCCTTCGGCTGAGTCTGTGTGACAGCCGATTTTTTATTTCCAAACGGAAAGGAGGTGAATACAGTGGCAGTTGTAAATTTACGAAATGGTGAGTCGCAAGACTCCTTGCTCAAGCGCTTTCGCAAGAAGGTCGTGAAGAGTGGTGTTTTAAGCACTGTTCGCCGCAAACGCTGGTTCGTCTCGAAGAGCGAAACCCGCCGAATGGAAAAGAAGAAGGCAATCCGCCGCATCAAGCGACGTTCCTTCAAGGATACTGAATAAATCAAGAGGCGTGTATGACAAAAGAAGAAGGCAAAATTAAAGTGGATGGTCTGGTGATCGAAGCGCTGCCAGGCACTCAATTCCGTGTACGGTTGGATAACGGTCACGAGGTACTCGCTTACCTCTCCGGCAAGATGCGCAAGCATTACATCCGCATTTTGCTTGGTGACCGTGTAGCACTTGAAATGTCTCCTTATGATATGTCGCGTGGACGGATCACCTTCCGTCAACGCAAGCAAGCTGCCCCCGCTCCTGTTCAGGAATAGTCATCAGGCTTTTGATTTTTTGCAAACAAAAAGGCTTCCATCACTGGAAGCCTTTTTTGATTCAATCTATTTGCTTATGGCAGGTCGCGCCACGAGTTCAATACTTTCATATAATTGGCGCGTTCAAACGCGGCAGGTTCGCGGACATTTTTCTGGCACATGCTGCCCTGCATTTGTTCGATGGATTCATACTCCCGTTCCTTCATCCACTCTTCCATTTCGCTCAAAATCGGACCGACAGCCTGCTCGCCACGATGGAGCAGATTCGAGGCTGTCATCGCCACCTTTGCCCCGGCCATCATGGCTTTGATGACGTCCTTGGCTGTGTGAATCCCGCTTGTCAACGCGAAATCCGCATTGACCTTGCCGTATAGGATGGATATCCAACGCAAGGGCAAACGTAAGTCCGACGAGGTGCTCAAATCCAAGTTGTGGATGATGTCGAGTTCATCTAGGTCAAAATCGGGCTGGTAGAAACGATTGAAGAGTACAAGCCCGTTCGCGCCCGCTTCGACGATGCGTTTTGCAAAATTAGGCAGGGAAGTGACGAAGGGACTGAGTTTCACCGCCAGCGGAATGCTAATGGCAGATTTTACTTCCGCAACCAATTCCACCTGGGCATTCTCCAATTCACTGCTGGTGAGTTCCAGGTCGGTGGGCAGGTAATACAGATTCAGTTCGAGCGCATCCGCGCCAGCGTCCTGAATCTTTTTTGCATAGCTCGTCCAGCCGCCTTTGGAGACGCCGTTCAAACTGCCAATGACGGGTATGCTCAACCCCTTTTTCAGCGCGGCCAACTGGTTGAGATATTTCTCCGGGCTGACGCCATACATGCCGCCATCAGGGAGATAGGTGAGGGCTTCGGCAAATGAATCAGTGCCACGAGACAGGTAATGGTCAAGTTCGAGCGATTCGTGGATGATCTGTTCCTCGAAGAGCGAATACATCACGATGGCGGATATCCCCGCCTCTTCCAATTTCTTCGCCTTTTCCAGTTTCTTTGAGAGGGGCGAAGCCGAAGCGACCAGCGGATTCTTCAAATTCAAACCAAGATAGGTGGTGGATAAATTTGTCATGGTTGTTTACCCTTAATCAGTAGTTGAGTGTGTTGTTCGAAATTATAGACCATTTGGAATATAAATTGACAGCCACTTGCGGGTGGCTGTCAATTTATACAAAGCTATTCCTTTTTGCCGTTGCCGTTTCCATAGTGCATGGAGGCCATCTGCTGGTACAGCGTCCAGCGTGATTTCGCATCGTGCTGGGCATCCTTCATCAATTCCTCGGCGCGTTCCTCGTTCATTTGGGTGAGCATCTTATAGCGGGTTTCATTGTACGCGTATTGCGAGAATGGAATGCTCGGCTCCTTGGATTCGATGACCAGTGGATTCTGTCCTTGCAATGCCAGGCGTGGATCGTAACGATACATGGGCCAGTGACCGGATTGCACCGCCAGTTTTGTCTGCTCGAGGCTCCTTGCCATATCGTAACCGTGGGCGATACATGGGCTGTACGCAATGATCAAAGAAGGCCCATCGTAGGCTTCGGCTTCGAGCAAGGCCTTGAGCGTTTGCTGATCGTTCGCGCCCATGGCGATGCGGGCCACATACACATAGCCGTAGGACATGGCGATCAGGCCGAGGTCCTTCTTCGGCATTCCCTTGCCGCTCATGGCAAACTTGGCAACTGCCGCCCGCGGAGTGGCCTTGCTGGATTGGCCACCCGTATTTGAATACACTTCGGTGTCCAGTACCAGTATGTTGACATTACGTCCGCTGGCGAGCACGTGATCGAGACCGCCGTAGCCAATATCGTAGGCCCAGCCGTCACCGCCGATGATCCAGACGGATTTCTTGACGAGGTTATCCGCGAGGCTGATCAGGTCTTTGGCGCGGCTGTCGCTGGATTTGCTGAGCTTATTTTTTAATTCGGCAATGCGTTCGCGTTGTGCGCCAATGCCTGCTTCGTCTTCCTGGTTGGCATTCAAAATGGCTTCGACCAATTCCGTGCTTACGCTCTGTTCGAAGGATTTGAGCAATTCGCGCGCATATTCATTCTGCTTATCAATCGTCAGGCGCATGCCCAGGCCAAACTCGGCATTATCTTCAAACAACGAGTTGGACCATGCGGGGCCGCGTCCATCGGCATTCTTGGCCCACGGAGTGGTGGGGAGGTTGCCGCCATAGATCGAAGAACAACCCGTGGCATTTGCGATCACGGCGCGGTCACCGAACAACTGCGAGACCAGCTTCACGTACGGAGTTTCACCGCAGCCCGCACACGCGCCGCTGAACTCAAACAACGGGCGCAGCAACTGCGAATTCTTAATCGTGGAAGGATTGAATAATTTTCGATCCATATCAGGGATGTTCATGAAGAAATCCCAGTTCCTGGCCTCGGCTTCGCGCAACGCGGGCTGAGGCTCCATGTTGATAGCCTTGCGCCCTACTTGAGTCTTATCCTTCACAGGGCAAACTTCCACGCATAGAGTACAGCCTGTGCAATCTTCGGGCGCAACTTGCAGGGTGTATGCAAAGCCTGTCGAAAATTCCTTGAACTTCGATGGGGTATGTTTGAAGGCCTCAGGCGCATCCACGAGCAATTTCTCGTCATACACTTTATGGCGGATAACTGCGTGCGGACAAACCATCACGCATTTACCGCACTGGATACAAATGTCCGCATCCCACACAGGGATTTCCAGCGCGAGGTTGCGTTTTTCCCATTGCGTTGTGCCAGTAGGGAAGGTTCCGTCAATTGGGAATGCGGAGACAGGGATGTTATCGCCGTCCGAGTCGATGATCTGACCAAGCACCTCGCGAACGAATTCAGGCGCTTCTTTCGGGACTGGGAGCCTGCGCGTCGTCTTTGACGTGATCTCCGCTGGGACTTTGACCTCATAAAGATTCGCCACGGTCGCATCCACGGCCTCGAAGTTTTTCTTCACCACCGCTTCACCGCGCTTGCCGTAGGTCTTTTCAATGGCATGCTTGATCTCGGCAATGGCCGCTTCACGCGGAAGGATGCCACTGATGGCAAAGAAGGCCGTCTGCATGATGGTGTTCATGCGTCCGCCCATGCCTGTTTTTTCAGCGACTTCATACCCATTGATGACATGGAACTTGAGCTTTTTGGTGATGATGTCCTTCTGAACTTCCTGCGGAAGTTGATCCCACACATCATCAGGCCCATACAAACTGTTGAGCAGGAAGATGCCGCCCTCTTTTGCATACTTCAGCATGTCCACGCGCTCGAGGAAGGAATACTGATGACAGGCCACAAAATCTGCCTGGTTCGCTTCCACCAAATACGGCGCACGGATTACCTGCGGCCCAAAGCGCAGGTGAGACATGGTCACCGTGCCAGACTTCTTCGAGTCGTAATAGAAATAGCCCTGGGCGAAGTTATCGGTCTCTTCGCCGATGATCTTGATGGAATTCTTGTTTGCGCCCACGGTTCCATCGGAGCCGAGGCCGAAGAAGACACAGCTCACCATGCCTTTGGATTCGAGGAAGAAGGAAGAGTCCACTTTGAGGCTGGTGTTGGAAACATCATCGTTAATGCCGACGGTAAAGTGATTTTTTGGTTCAGGTTTGGATAATTCGTCAAAGACTGCCTTTGTCATGGCAGGGGTGAATTCCTTGGAGGAAAGCCCATAACGTCCGCCGATTACGTTGATATCGGCGCGTTTGCCTTCCATGAGAGCATTCACGATATCCAAATACATCGGTTCGCCGTTGGCGCCAGGTTCCTTGGTGCGGTCCAGCACAGCAAGGGATTTCACACTCTTGGGCAATGCCTTGATGAAATGCTCAATGGAGAATGGACGGTACAAACGCACACGCAGTACACCCACTTTTTCGCCCTTCTTTGCAAGGTAGTTGACGGTTTCTTCCACAACTTCGCCGCCCGATCCCATGATAATAATCACGCGTTCGGCATTGGGGTGTCCGCTGTAATCGGAGAGGTTGTAATGGCGGCCAGTGACCTGGGCGAACTTGTCCATCATCTCCTGCACGATGGCGGGAGTGGCGGTGTAATACTTGTTGGAAGCCTCGCGCATCTGGAAATACACATCGGGGTTTTGCGCGGTTCCGCGCAGCGTGGGATTCTCAGGGCTGAGTCCACGTGCTCGATGGGCACGCACCAGGTCATCGTCCAGCATGAGGCGGAGTTCTTCATCCGTCAGTTGGAATATCTTGGTCACTTCGTGGGAGGTTCTAAATCCATCAAAGAAGTGCATGAAAGGGACGCGCGCTTTGAGCGTGGCGGCCTGTGCGATGGCGGCAAAATCCTGGGCTTCCTGCACCGAGCCAGAGGAGAGCAGCGCCCAGCCCGTCTGGCGGACGGCCATCACATCCTGATGGTCGCCGTAAATAGAAAGGGCGTGGGATGCAATGGCGCGCGCCGCAACGTGGAAGACGGTGCTGGTGAGTTCGCCCGCGATCTTGTACATGTTGGGAATCATCAACAATAAGCCCTGAGACGCGGTGAAGGTGGTGGTGAGTGCGCCGGTTTGCAGAGCGCCATGCACGGTCCCTGCCGCGCCGCCTTCAGATTGCATTTCGATGACGAGGGGGATGGTTCCCCAAAGGTTTTTCTTGCCCTTGGCCGACCATTCGTCGGAGAATTCGCCCATTCCGGAAGAAGGTGTGATTGGGTAAATGGCGATCACTTCGCTGAGACGGTGGGCAACGCTTGCGGTTGCTTCGTTACCGTCGATCATAATGATGGGTTGTTTCATTACTTGCTCCTTTGAGCGAGGCAACATGCCTCGAAATTTTGCATTTTTAAAATTTTACGGTCACAAGTGTATCCCCCGGCGACGAATTACGTTAGTTATATATGACTTAAATCCCCCTGCGAGTTGTCACATATTGGACAGAAATTGTAGGAATAAAAATGACGGGGATTAGCCGTCATTTGGTTTGTCGTTTATGCTTCTGGAATTTCTTCCATCGAGTAAAAGATTTGCGCGCCCTTTTCCTTTGCTGTGCTGACCATTAAGTCCGCGCCTGACGATGCACCCCCGACTCGCAGAACGGCATCGCATTTATCCAACAGCCTCACAGCAATGGGATGGAAAATTTCATTGAATGCCTCGTCGCCAATTTGTTTTGAGCCAGCCAATGCCACCAGCGGGAGCGCGAACCATTCGCCAAGCACGGGGATATGTCCCTTGCGGAAGATGGGCAAGGCAAACGATTCCATCAAGTGAACATTTGCCTGGATTTTTTCAGGGTCGTCGTTTGTGCCAGAGCGATAGGGACCTGCGATGAGGATCATGAGAGGGTTGGACATAAATTTTTCCTTGTCTCTATTTACGTGTTAAATTTTTGAAATGGGGAAATACCGCCATAGTTGAACAATCAACGTCCCCGCCCCGACGAAGATGACCCCAATGATTTGTTTCAGACCAAGCGGTTCGCCCAGAAATATCCAGGCGAGGATGGCGATCTGCGGAAGCATGGTTCCATTGATGATACTGGACTCCACAGCAGTGAGGGTTTGCAGGGTTTTATTCCAAAGGGTGAAAGCAAGCGCGGTATTCACCAGTGCAAGCCACCCGATGATGGCCCATTGTTTGATATCCAATGTGCCGATGCCCTGGGTGAAAATGCCGATCACCAACATCAATATGCCGCCCACCCCCATGCTGACGGTGGTCACAATAATGGGATTGAACCTGCCTTGCGAGTTCACATACCTGCCAAATACAGATGATCCTGAATTTGCCAGCAGAGCAATTAACCCTGCAATCAGGCCAGGGATTTGTTTCCCGTCTATGGATAAAGGCAGGAAATAGATCGCCACACCCGTTATGGTAAGAAGAATTCCACCCCACTGTGCGATGGATGTTGATTCATGTCTGCTCGATAAACCGTACATCGCAATAACAATAGGGGAGAAGTTCAGGATAAGGTTAAGTGTGGCAGCGGGCAAAATGGAAAGGCTGACGAATTGCGCGCCCTGGGTTAGTGTGTAAAAGATTATCCCAAGAATACATAGCTCCACCCAATGGCGCGTGGACAATTCACGTATGGCTTGACGATGATCCCGATTAAGAACGACCAGCGGTAAAAGACAGAAGAATGCAAGTGTATATCGAAGCCCTGCAAACGTAATGGCGGGTAGGTCGGATTTAAGCCCAATCTTTATCAGCACCCAGGAGGTTGACCATAGAAACGTCACCAATAACGCTTGTGAGACCGCCGCAAGATGGACTTTGTTTGTATTTGATGTGGACATTAAAAATTGAAGGTTACTTCAGATATGTATCCAAATGCGGTCTCGCCAGCAACAACGCTGAAAGTGACTTGGCGTCCGGTATTTCGCCTCTTTCCGCCCTTTGAATTGCCTCGCGGACCGGGATTTTTTCCACCGATAAAAATTCATCATCGTCCGCTTCGAGGGGGTTGTGACTTAAGTCAACTGCCAGGAAGACGCCCATGTATTCGGTCGAGTACCCAGGCGCGAGGTAGAAAGAGCCGATGTGTGTCAACGTCCCGGCTTCCATGCCGGTCTCTTCACGGATTTCACGCGCGGCGCATTCTTCAAAGGGTTCATCACCGTCGCGTGTGCCTGCGGGCAGTTCGAGCATATCCATACCGGCTGCGTGACGGTATTGACGGACAAAGAGCAAGTTGCCCTCATTATCCATAGGGACGATGACGACCGAACCCCCATGTTCCACGATCTCATATTTTGTTTCGCGGTTATCGGGTGTTTTCAAATAATCGCGGCGGATTTTAAAGGCGCGTCCCTGCATCAGGATTTCAGAGCGAAGCAATTCAAATGGCATGGCGGTTTTCCTTTGTTGGTTAAAGAAAAAACCCAGGTCAGATGCCTGGGCTTTGGGTTTGAAATTTACGGTATCTTTATCTGTTGCCCAGCGGTCAATTTTGCTGAGACCGAGATGCCGTTTGCAGAGGCAATCGCATCGGGGGAAACATCCCCAAATTTGCACGCTATACCATAGACTGAGTCATCCGCACTGGCAGTGTATGTGGTGGGGTGTGCCAGCAAATTGCGCGCTCCGGGGAAGGAGCCGCTTTGAGGGATGATTAACTTTTGGCCTATATAATAAATATCCGGGCTGGTGAGACCGCTTGCTTGAAGCAGGGCATCCGGGTCCACATCGAAACGGCGGGCAATGCAGTAAGGCCATTCACCGGGTTGCAAAACCCATTCCTTTGGTCGTGTGCCAGGCGGAACGGCTGTCCCCGCGGGTGGAACATTTACATTTGCATTCGTGGGGGTGCTGATTACAACAGGGGTTGACGTGGCGGTGGCGATGGCGCCAGTCTGCGGAGTGATGACGGTTCCGGTTGTGCCCACCTGCGCTGTGGCGGGTATGCCTGGTGTAGCAGGGGTTCCACCTCCAGCCACTGCTGTTTGAGCTGCGGCGGTTTGCTTGGCAAATTCCTCGATCATTGCCATCGGATTTTCACCTGTAGGGAAGGGGGAAACAAACAGCCCATCCGGAATTAATGTCGGCGTTGCGGCGGGTGGTGAAGACAGGGATTGTTCGCAGGCGGATACCAACATGGTTGATACCACAAAAATAAATACCACCAGCAAGCCGCGTTGTTTTTTACTCATAGATTCTCCTCATTCAACATAATCAAGAAAGGATGGTAGCACATCACGTTTAAAGCGTCAAGTTATGCTCCATTGAAATATCATATGACTGCAAAAACGTTGATGGCCTGGTTTTTTCCTTTAAAAACAATCTTCCCAAGGTCTTCCACTTTGATATCATCGGGCAGACCCAGGCGGGTGTAATGATCGATGAGGAGGGGATGTAATGCCGCCTTGGTGTATTCTTCGATCCGCGAGGCAAGGTTGACCGTATCACCAATGCAGGTGTAAATGGCGCGAGATTGTGTGCCGGTATACCCCGCCACCATCGTGCCGGAAGCAATCCCAATTCCGATGCGGATCTGGGCTTTTCCCTGCGCCGTTTGATTTTGGTTGAACACCTTGAGTTGTTCCAGCATTTCCCGCGCGGCGCGGACCGCCTTCTCACGATGGCTGTCAAAGAACATGGGCGCGCCAAAGACTGCCATCAATCCATCGCCAACCAGTTGATTGAGCGTGCCGCCATTGTTTGTGATCGCATCGAACATCAGGCTGAAATACTGGTTGAGCAGGTCAATCGACTCGGCCGGTTCCTGGTTTTCCGCAATCGTGGTGAACGAGCGGATATCCGCAAACAATACGCTGGCAATCACCTGCTTGCCGCCAAGTGAAAAACCCGTGCGTAATAATTCCTCGGCCACTTCCTTGGTGGCAAACGTGCGGAATAATTTCCGCTGTTCGTCACGCAGGCGTTTCTTTTCCAGGCTGGCGTTGACTCGCGCCCGCAGCAAAATTGGATTAATGGGTTTTGTCAGATAGTCTTCCGCGCCGAGTTCCACGCATTTCACAACAGCATCCAGTTCGTCCATGGCCGAGGTCATGATGATGGGAATCTGCCTGAGGTCCACATCGTTCAGGCAGGATTCCAGAACTTCAAACCCGTTCATGATGGGCATTTCGATATCGAGCAGCATCAGGTCGAACGTGCCCGTGCGAAATTTTTCCAATCCCTCCTGGCCGTTTTCCGCGGTTTCCACAAGGTGTCCCTCCTGTTCGAGGCTGCGCGAAAGGACCATGCGGTTGACCGAGTTATCATCCACGACAAGCAGACGGGCGGGTTCGAGAGATGGAATCATTGGATTACCTTAACTCACTTAACTGGCGTCTGGCTTTTTCAAACGCCTCTTTCATGACCTCAAACCTGCTCCCCACTTCGAGGTTTTTATCACGCCCCATCATTTCCAGCTCACGCGCAAGCGCGGAAAGTTCCGCAGCGCCAAAGGTGGCCGCATTGGACTTGATCGTATGTGCCGCGCGCCGAAAGGACTCGGCATCCTTTTCGGCAAGCGCATGGGTCATCTGTGCGATTTGATTGGGCGCATCTTCCAAAAAGGTATCGATCAACTCGCCGATAAAATCCGCGCCCATGGCATCCCTGAGGTTGTTAAAAATTTTCAAGTCTATGACAGACATGGTTCCTCAATTCGATTGATGGGCTTTGAATAAGGCATCCACCAATTCCACCACGCGGATGGGTTTGGGGATGTAATGGTTCATGCCCGCATTCAGGCACATTTCGCGGTCACCTTGCATGGCGTTGGCTGTCAACCCAATGATGTAGGGATGGTGATTGGGCCAGCGCACAATGATCTGGCGCGTTGCCTCCAACCCGTCCATTTCAGGCATTTGCACATCCATCAGGATCACATCATACACCTGGCGTTCGATGGCCTGGATGGCTTCGATGCCGTTCGAGGCCACATCGGCGCGATAGCCCATTTGCTCGAGCAGCCTCAACGCGAGCTTTTGGTTTACGGCATTATCCTCAGCGATGAGAATTCTCAACGGATGCCGGTCAGCCATATTCGGGTCCGGTTTGAAGCGCCCGGTGGTTGGGGTTTCATCGTCCATGGCGGGCTTGAAGAAGAGTCCCATCAGCGTATCGAATAGATGGGATTGTTTGATCGGCTTGGTGAGATAGGCAGAGAAGAGATTTGCGTCATCGCCTGCCTCGCGCCTGCCGAGCGAACTAAATAGCACCAATGGGAATTTTGCCCTGCCGTTGCCGCGGATGCGTTTTGCAAGTTCAAGGCCGTCCATTTCGGGCATGTGCATATCGAGGATGGCGATATCGAAGGCTTCGCCGCTCTCGATCCATTCCAGCGCGGTGACCGGTGATTCGGTATCACGCGGGGCCATGCCCCATTTTGAAGTTTGCATGTTGAGGATGTAACGGTTGGTGGCATTATCATCCACAATGAGCACGCGCTTGTTTTGTAATTCAGGTTGAATTCCCGTATAGGCGCGTTTTTGCGTGGGGGGAAGATTTGCAACTTCGGCTTTAACTGTAAAAATAAAAGTGGAACCTGTGCCGACCCCATTGCTGACCGCCCACATGGTGCCGCCCATCATTTCGGCCAGCTTTTTGCTGATGGCGAGTCCCAGCCCTGTGCCGCCGTATTTGCGCGTGGTGGATGAATCGGCCTGTGAAAAGGATTGGAAGAGGCGGCTCATGCCCTCCTCTGAAAGCCCAATGCCCGTATCGCGGACGGCGAAGGTGAGCAGTGCCTTTTCTTTTGCATCACCGTTTTTATAACGCTGGCTGGAAACGTTCAGGACAACTTCGCCTTTGTCTGTAAATTTAACGGCGTTGCTGAGCAGGTTGGTCATCACCTGGCGCATGCGGGTCACATCGCCCACGATGGCGGGCGGGATATCGCCTTCGAAAATGTAGGCGATGTCGATTCCTTTTTCAACGGCGCGCGCACTGACAAGGTCCAGCGCCGATTCGACACAATCGCGCAGGTCCAACGGCTGGAATTCAATATCCATGCGGCCAGCTTCGATCTTCGAGAAATCCAGAATATCGTTGATGATGGCGAGCAGGGCATCGCTCGAGCCGCGGATGGTTTCCACGTAATCGCGCTGTTCCACATCCAATTTGGTATCGAGCAAAAGCCCGCTCATGCCGATAACCGCATTCATTGGGGTGCGGATTTCATGACTCATGGTGGCAAGGAAGGAGCTCTTGGCTTCATTGGCTTGTTCGGCGGAGGCGCGCGCAGAGCGTGCGTCCTCGAGCAGGCGTGCGTTTTGAATGGCAGTTGCCATGCTCGAGGCGATGGATTCCATCAACGTGACGATGGATTCATCGTAGGCATGTTCGTGTTCAAAATTCTGGATGGTCAATCCGCCGATGAGTTCCCTGCCGACCACCATCGGAACCATGACAACGGATTTGGGGTATTCGTCTGCTGCCGTCATTTTGGAGCCGAGTCGCTTCCACAACGCGGGAGACTGCCGATTGATCACCAGGGTCTTGCCTTGCAGCGAGGCTCGGATGGTAAAGTCATCGAGCGGAAAGGGTGGGAACTGGATGCGTTCATTTTTTTTCGTGACGTAATGCGCGGTAATGGTCTTTGCTTCAGTATCATATAAACCGATGCCCACGTTGTCTTCATTCACCAGTTCACGGAGTTTGTCCCCGACTTTTTCGACAATGGTATGCACATCCAATTGCTGGGTGAGGACTTGTGAAATACTATTGAGGATTTCCAATTCGGCGGCGCGGCGCTTTGTCTCGTGGAGCAGGCGTTGGGTTTCATCAAAGAGGCGTGCATTTTCGATGGTGATACTCAGGGAACTGGCAATGGTGTTGAGCAGGCGCACATCCGCATCGCTGAAGGCGTTCTCGTGCTCCAAATTTTGCAGCGAGATCACACCCCTTACTTCATCGCCGATCATCATGGGAACCCACAAGCCTGCCTTGACCACAACACTGTCATCGGCATTTGTCCCAAGATTGCTGGATTGAAACTTGTTTGAATATTCCTCGAAATCAGCATTCACCAAAATCGGCAAACGGGTGCGGATGACATGTCCGCTGAAACCGCCGCCACCATCCTGGAGGGGGAGCGGTTCCTGAAACAATCTTTCTCCATTTTCGATGATGTATGGATAATACGTCAGGTTGTTTCTTTTATCGTAAATAGCCAACACCACGGTTTGGGCATCGAAAATGGCGCGGATCATATCCCCGGTCTTATCGTAAATGGACTGGATGTCCATTTTCGTATCCAAGCCAGTCAGGATGCTGTTGATCAGGGAAAGTTCCTCGGCGCGCTGGCGGGTCTCTTCCAAAAGGTTTTGAGATTCATCGAACAGCCTGGCATTTTGTATGGCGATGCCCATGCTGGCGGCCAGCGTTGAAAGCAGGCGCACGTCGTTTTCCTGAAAGGCGAGTTCGCGTTCAAAATTTTGAATGGAAAGTGAACCCAGTACCTGGTCCCCGGCCAGGATGGGGATGGCGATCAGCGACTTTGGGTATGAATCACCTGCCAGGAGTGTGGAACCGTATTTCTGTGCCATCCCTCCCACATTCTCATTCAGGAAAAGCGTTTCCCGATTTCTGATCACATACCCTGAGAACCCGGAGAGCGACTGTTTCTCAGGATAAATACGTTCGCCCTTCCAATACATATATGGAAAACCAGCCGTGTCGGTATCGGGGTCATAGTAGGAAATAATGACTGCCTGGGTATTGAAAATCCTGCGGACTTTTTCACCGACCAGTTCATAAATGGATTGCACATCGAGCTTGGATGACAGACCCTCTTGAACGCTGTTGATGATTTCCAGCTCGTTGGCGCGCATCTTGATCTCGTTAAAATAATTGGCATTTTGAATGGCAATCGTGGCTTGCAGGGACAATTTCTCCAAAAAGATCAGGTCCACAGAAGTAAACGGTTCGCCCCCCTCCCGCCAGACCGCCATCATCCCGTTGACTTTTCCGCCCGCCAGCAGGGGAGCCACGGACAATCGTTCATCTCCCACCGGCGGCGTACCAGGGATTTGCAACGTGCGCGGATCAAGGTTGGTATTGTTTACAAATTCTGCCCTGCCCTGTTCCGCCAGCGAGCCAATGATGCCTTCGCCGATCTTGATGGAATCCGCCATGATCTCGGCGGCGATATTCCCCCGCGCGGCAATGGCGCGCAAGGTCTTTCCATCGGGCTGGGGAAGGTAGATGGCGCTGCTTGAAGCATTGAGCAGCACCTGCGCGTGGATCGCGATCTTATCCATCACCGTGGAAAGATTCAAAGTTGCGGAAATATCGCGCCCCACCTCATTCAACACCGCGGATTCGCGCGCATGGCGGGAAGTTTCCTCGAACAGACGCGAGTTCTCGATCACAACCGACGCCTGGTCGGCAAATAATTGCAGGAGGCGCAGCTCAGAATCCGCAAAACTGCGCGCCTCAGCGAAATGGATGTTCATCACACCTACCACCCGTTGGTGGAATTTAAGCGGCAGGCCGATCAGCGCTCCTTTCCAACTGGCGGGTGAATTTTGGTACAGGGGATGCGTTCGCATATCCTCCACCAGCACCATCCTGCCCGTCTTTGCAACGGTGTCTGTCATTCCGCCCGGGCGCGGCTTGGCCACGGGGACATCCTTGATCTCTCCGTACGCAATGGCTGTGCCGAATTTCAATTCATTATTTTCGTAAATAAAAAGGTTGATATTTTCGATGCTTGGCAGCAGCGCAGAGGTACTTTGCAGGATCGAATCCAGCACCCTGGCATATTCGAGGTTGGAGGATAGCTCGATGCTGGCCTTGCGGATCGCCTCCAACTCCGCGTTGCGCTGCTTGGTTTCCTTGAGCAGTCGTTCGGTCTCATTGAAGAGGCGCGCATTTTCCAGCGCCGCGCTCATGGAACTTGCCAGCGTTTCCAGCAGGAGCACATCAGACTGGCTGAATGAATTTTTACGGTCCATGTTTTGCAGCGAGATCACCCCGCGCACCTCATCCCCGGAGACCAGCGGCACATACAAGGCAGATTTTGGGATCAACGGTCCAAGCACAAGCTTGGCCCCATATTCCCGCATTTTTTCACTAACCTTGTCGTTGAACAGAAACGTCTTCTTCACGCGCGCGAGCGTTTTCATAAAATCGCTCATGGAAGTGGGTTCAAGATGTTCCCGCCCATGCCGGTCGATGTAATAATTAAAACTTTGCGTTTCACTCTTGAGATCGAACGACGTAATGATGGTTGTTTGCGCGCCGAAGATATCGTGCAGTTTATCCCCCACAAGTTCATAGATCGCCTGCAATTCCAATTTGGAGGCAAGCCCATCCTGCACGCTTTTGATGATTGCAAGCTCGGCTTCGCGCTGCTGCAAGTCCTTCAGGATCTGCGACTTTGAAATGGGTTTGGCGGCGGCGCTCTTTTTCGCCACAGGTTTGCGGACGACCGCCTTTTTTACGCCTGTTTTTGGCGTTGTATTTTTTTTCTGCTCTGGTTTCGCATCCGATTTTTTTGCCATGCACGCCTCTAAATTTTACAGAGTATCACATAATTTAGTAAACAGAAAATTGAATTGCCTCGCAATTTTCGACAAACAAATTTACTTAATGATGAGACAAGCGATAAATTCCAGGTAATCGAATTCAGTTTACATACGGTGATGAAAATCGTCAATAGTGCGGATAAAAAAACAGGCGACTATCGCCTGTCTGTCATCATTTTGATATGCTCGCTGGGCGTTTGGATGACCAGATCGCAGCCCGGCCAGACCGCATCCACCCCCGCCTCTTTCGCCCTGACAACTGCTTCTGCGACCTGGACCTCATCTCCCCGCCACAGTGTTCCTACAGGATCGATATTCCCAAACAGCATTGTATCTTTCAACGCCTTCCGCGCCGTTAAGAGATCAGTCACCTGGTCAATGGAGATCGCATCTGCTCCTGTTTGATTTAACAAATCAAGAGACTTCGTCACATCCCCGCACACAGACAAAACGCATGGCTTTGGTAATTTCTCAACTAACATCTTCTCCGCAGGCAGAACGAACTGCTCATATTTTGCTGGCCCAATAAAGCCCGGTGACCCGCCCATGTCGTGGATGGTGATGAAGTCCGCGCCTGCGTTTCTGTAAGCGGAACCAATCTCGGCAAGAAAAGAAGAAAGATGAAAGAGCGCATCCATCACAGCCTGCGGCTCCTTCTTCATTTCAATGAATAAATTTTTTGGGTTGCAAAGATACAAAAGCAAAGTATACGGCCCCGGGATCATCCCCGAAATCACAACCTCTTTCCCGACCCCATTTTTCACTAACCCAATAGCCTCGCAAATAACCCCAATTCTCGAATTCTCTAATTCTCTAGTCTCCAGTCTCTGAGTCGTGGTCTCGATACGTCCCTCACTATCGTTCGGGACTACTCGACCACCAATCAATTCTCCAATCTCTTTTACGCTCTCCACCACCGCCTTTTTCACCTGCGGAAATTGCGCCACCCCGCCCTCATAAAAATTCAACTCCGCACCCAACGCCTCGGCAGGAGCACACAAATCCAACGGCAGCGTCGCGGACGGCATCCCCGTCAGCTTGAAGGTACTCGCCGCCGCTCTCGCCATCTTGCCCGCATCCTTGTGAACTTCGTGCAAGGCCAGCCCTTCGCGTTCCACCCCCTCCGCTGTGACGTGAATCAACCCGCTGAAGACGGGCTGTGGATCAAATTTCCTGCCCTGTAGTAACTCTAAAATTTGTTCGCGCTGACTTTTCATAGAAATATCATCGTACAGGCACAGCGAAACCTGAAAGGGTTTTGACGATTAATCGTCTCGCTGTGCCCCTACAAAATTATTTTTTCACTGCCTTCACAATCGCCGCAATGTGCTCTGATGTATTTCCGCAACAGCCGCCGACCACCTTTGCTCCCAATTCCACATATTTCTTCGCGTAGTTCGCCATATCTTCGGGGCCCATGTCATACACGCCCTGCTCGGTCTCGATATCCATGTGCGGGACGCCAGCGTTCGGCTTGACCCACAGCGGAAAATCAGGCTTGGTCGCCGCATATTCCTTGACCACGGCTTCCATATTTTCGAGCGTGGTTCCGCAATTCGCGCCTACGAGAGTCGCGCCCATTTCGGAATATCGTTTGATTACATCCTTCGGCTTCACTCCCATCATCGTACGCGTACCGCGGTCGTAACTGAATGAGACAACGATTGGTAAATCAGTCACCGAACGCGCGCCTTCAAACGCGGCGGTTGTTTCTTCAAACGAAAACATGGTCTCGATCAACAACAAGTCTACGCCGCCTTCGGCAAGGGCTTTGGCTTGCTCGGCAAAGGTTGCTTTCACATCCTCTGCTTCGAGCGGACCGTAGGGTTTTATCAAAGCGCCGACGGGGCCCATAGAACCAGCAACCAGCCCTCCGTTATGTAAAGAAGCGGCTTTGCGTGCAATCTCCGCCGCGTGCATGTTCACTTCTGGAGTCCGATCCTGATATTTTGAATCCTTCATCCTCATGCGCGTGCCGCCGAAGGTGCAGGTGAGAATAATATCCGATCCTGCATTTGCAAAAGACGATGCAAGTTTCAAAATGGTATCGGGGTCGTCGATGATGAGGTCTTCCGGGGGCTTGCCAGGCTTTAGCCCCATCTTCTGCAAATTCGAGCCCGTTGCCCCATCCGCAACGAGAATTTCCCCGCCGTTCAAGCGTTCTAAAAATTTGTTCATGTGTTTCCTCCAAGATATATTCTGATGGTCGAGTAGCCTGAGGCGAAAGCCGAAGGCGTATCGAGACCACCAAGTTTACAAAGCACTTTTCATTAACTGGTGGTTTCGATACGCCCCTCGAAGAGCATTCGGGGCTACTCAACCACCGGTATATCACTTCATAAAATTCTTCGCCATCGGATCCGCGACTCGATTTGGGATCAAATGCGCGATATGTGGAAACGGTTCGCTCATGTGCGGGAAGCTCGTCGCCAGCATGAACTGGTTTTGAAATTCGGGGTCGGTTGGCAGTTCAAACCGCTCCACCTTGCGCGTCACGTTGTCAATCTCATTTCGTTTTTCAACGTTCAACAACGCAATCCGTGCGCCATCCCCGGCGGCATTCCCAACCGCATACACATTTGACAAATCGCAATCAGGGATCAAGCCGATCAACATCGCCTTCTCTTTATCGATGTAACTTCCAAAACCGCCAGCCAAAATAATTTTATCAGGAGATTCCAAACCACTGCGTTTTAACAACGTCCGCGCTGCCGTAAATAACGCCGCCTTTGCCAGTTGAATCTGTCTCACGTCCTGTTGGGTGAGTGGGATGTCGCGCCCGATGGACGTTTCCTCCGCCCAGGCAATGACATACTCCCAGCCGCTTTCTCCCTTTCGAATACGCCTCGACTCCAGCCCTTGCTTGAACTTGCCACGAGAATCCACGATCCCCGCCCGGAATAATTCCGCCACTCCATCGATGATCGCGGACCCGCATATCCCTTTGACTTGACCTTTGAACTCGGCGTGTTCTGTATTCCAACCGATGACACCGATGACTTTATATTTTGGCTCAAGCGTGTTTTCATCAATTTGGATGCGCTCCATTGCGCCAGGCGCGGCGCGCATTCCATACTCCACGTGTGCGCCTTCGAGCGCGGGCCCTGTGGGCGTGGATGTGCAGACCAGGCGCTTGCGGTTTCCCAAAACCAACTCTGCATTGGTTCCGATGTCAATCAACAGCCAGTTCTCATCCTGCTTATGCGGCTCCTCCGCGATGATCATGGCACTGGTATCCGCGCCGACAAATGACGCAATGGTGGGGAGCACGTGGATGTTTCCAGATGGGTTGATGTGAATCCCCAACTCTCTTGCTTTGATATCCACCGATTTGTGAATCGCGGGCACGAACGGAGCCAGACCCAAATCCTTCGGATGCAGATTCAACAGGATATGGTGCATGGTGGAATTGCCCACCAGAACCATTTCCAAAATTTCATTTATTGAAATATCCGCTGGTCGAGTAGGGCGAGCGCTTTCCTCGCCCGTATCGAGACCAGCACTTGCCGCCGTCTCAGCAGCAAGCTGCTGGACTCCAGATTCATTCACCGACTTAACCGCCTGCTTCAATAATTTATTCAACGTGGCGATGATGGCCTTGTGTAATTTTTCCAGGCCGTCGGGCTGGTCAATCGCATACTGAATGCGGGACATGACATCCTCGCCGTACACGATCTGCGGATTCATCTCAGACTCGGCCGCCAGCAATTCTCCAGTTCTCAAATTGCATAAATACAACGCCACCGTCGTCGAACCAACATCCACTGCCGCGCCGTAGCTGTCTTCGTGATACCCAGGCTGAACAGCGATGACTTCTTTATCATTCCAAACGGAGACGGTCACGTTCCATTTCGCCTCCCGCATGGTTTTGGATAAAGTCCGCAGGCAGGCGTAATCGATATTGAATTCATGCCAGCGCGGAAGTTTTTCCTCCGTGCCGCGAACAAGCGCCATGGAAGTTTCCAGCCCCTTTGCGAGTCGTTCCCAATCCGCAATGGGACGTTCCAAATTGGGCGGCGTCATCGAAACGAGATACTTTCGAATCGAAGGCTTGACCTCGATGGCACGCTCCCTTGCGCTCTTGCGGACGATCTGTTTGTTGCCGCGGCTTTCTTCGGGGACATTGATAAGCACATCGCCGCAGATTTTTGCCTGACACGAAAGGCGGACTTGTCCCACTTCCCAGCCTTTGTCTTTTAACAACTTGGGACGGCGTGCAAAATATGCCTCTTCCTCTGTGCTGACGGGGGAGAGGTTCTCGCGCTTTGAATCGATATTGTATTTCTCGAAGCGGCCCTGTTCCACCAGAACCATGCACTTGCCACAGGTGGCGTTCTCGGCGCAAATGGATTCGATC
>JACPVB010000084.1 GCA_016191985.1 Chloroflexota bacterium
AAAATGGTTGATGGATTTCACCCCCGATGACTTGCGCGAATGGGCGCGTGGGCTTGGAGTCGAAACCTTCGTTGGCACCTCCGGGCGGGTGTTTCCGAAGGAGATGAAAGCCAGTCCTTTGCTGAGGGCGTGGTTGAAGAGATTGGATGAGGTGGGAGTCCATTTTCATTTGCGGCATCGGTGGAATGGATACCTCGCTCAAGCCGCCGTCCTCGGCGGCTGGGACTTGGAATTTGAAACCCCCGACGGAATCAAAACCGTCCAAGCGGACGCGGTGATTCTGGCCCTTGGCGGCGGCAGTTGGCGCAGACTCGGCTCGGATGGGGCCTGGGTCCATTGGCTGAGTCAGGCCGGGGTTAAGGTGGAAGCGTTGAAACCGTCCAACTGCGGATTCGATGTGGATTGGAGTCAAGTCTTTAAAGAAAAATTTGACGGTCATCCGATCAAGTCCGTGGTGTTGACGTTTGAGTCCTTTCATCAACAAGGTGAATTTATTGTCACCAAGGAAGGTGTGGAGGGAAGTTTGATTTATGCGGCTTCGGCTTTGATGCGCGATGAGATTTTGGCGAATGGAAAAGCCATGATGAAGTTGGACCTCGCGCCCGATAAAACAGAAGCGCAATTGCTTGAAAAATTATCAAAGCCACGCGGGTCGCGTTCGATGGCGAGTCATTTGGAAAAGACGGTGGGGATGAAAGGCGTGAAGGCGGGTTTGCTGCGCGAGTTCGTGCCGAAGGATGAATTTGGGAATATGGAACGGCTTGCGTTTTACATCAAAAATTTATCCATACCGTTGACCGCAACTCGTCCACTGGATGAAGCCATCAGCACTGCGGGCGGCGTGACATTTGAGTCGCTTGATGAAAACTTGATGTTGAAAAAACTCCCCGGCGTCTTTTGCGCCGGGGAGATGCTTGATTGGGAAGCGCCCACAGGCGGCTATTTGCTGACGGCCTGTTTTGCAAGTGGAAGATGGGCGGGGAATGGGGTGATGAAGTGGGTGAAAAAACTGGACAGAGACAATCAAACACATCCGACACCATATTCAGAACTCAATAATGTCTTGCAGGAATTGACAGATAATGCGCAGGAAATTTTGGGCAATAACTTTGTTGGCGCATACCTGCAAGGTTCATTCGCAGTGGGTGATTTCGATATTCACAGTGATGTGGACTTCATCATCGTCATGGAAACAGAACCATCTGATGAACACATTAATGCCTTGCAAGCCATGCATGAACGCATCTACAATCTCGATACTCGATGGGCACAGCATCTGGAAGGTTCTTATTTCCCAAAAGAAGTTTTGCGAAGCCCCACCCAGCGAGGCAGGGAACTCTGGTATCTGGATAACGGCAGCCGCGCGTTAATAAAGGCCGATCATTGCAATACAATCGTCGTTCGGTGGGTGCTCCGTGAAAATGGAGTAACTCTGGCAGGACCTCCGCCGAAGACATTGGTGGACCCGATGCCTGTTGAAATGTTGCGGATGGAAATTATGAAAACCATCACCGGGTGGGGGCAGGAACTTCTCGACAATCCCGAACCCTTCAACAACCGCTTTTATCAAACGTACATCGTTTTGAACTTCTGCCGAATGCTGCACGATCTCCACACAGGATTTCCCGGGTCAAAACTTGCGGGAGCCGAATGGGCAAAGGTCAATCTGGAGCCCTCCTGGAATGGGCTGATTGATCGAACATGGAGCGGGCGTCCGAATCCAGCCGTTTCCGTCCGCCAGCCCGCTGACCCTGATGATTTCGCAAGCACTCTGAAGTTCGTCCAGTATGTAATCGACAAAAGCAGGGAATTTTCAGAATCTACTGACAAGTAGTAAAGATAAGGGTTGAGTGAAAATATCACATTAAAAAAGACCGACTTCGCGTCGGTCTTTTTCATTCCTATTCCAAACTTCCTATCGCCTTTTCCACTTCACTCAAAATCTCACCAGACTTGACCAGCGCCTTCATCTTGTTATGGTCGTTGTAAAGCGGACGATCCACTTCGAGATGTTCCACGTGTTTGCGGATGACTTCGCGGGCTTTGAGCGAACCTTTGCCCGGGGTGAACTCGCGGAAGTCAAGCGCTTGTGCGGCGGCCATGAACTCGATGCCAAGCACACCGTAAGCGTTGTCCAAAATCTGTCCATTCTTCAATGCGGTGTTCATGCCCATGGACACAAAGTCCTCCTGATCCGCCGCGGCGGGGATGGATTGAATGCTGGCAGGCGCAGATAAAATTCTTTGCTCCACAATCAAATGGTCGGCGGTGTATTGGCTGAGCATCAAGCCAGAGTAGAAGCCTGGCTCGTGCGCGAGAAAATCTGGCAAGCCTTGGGATAAAGCGGGGTTCGTCAAACGATTTAAACGGCGTTCGGATAAAACACACACCATTGTAATGGCCGCGCCCGCCATGTCCATCGGGAGGGCAACGGGCGAGCCTTGAAAGTTCGCGCCGGTGAGAGTCAATTTCATTTCAGGGACAAAGATCGGGTTATCCCCCACGCCGTTCAATTCAATTTCAACCTGCGAGCGCGCAAACGCAATCGCATCACGCGCCGTGCCGATCACCTGCGGTGTGGAGCGCATCGAGTAGGCGTCCTGCACTTTGGTTTTCATTTTGCCCGTTGTCAAATCTGAGCCTTCCACCACCTTTGCAATATTTTTCGCGGATGTGATCGCGCCCTTGAATCCGCGCAGCTCGTGCAGTTTGGTGTTATACGGTTTCATATTTCCAAGCAGCGCTTCAATGGACATCGCGGCGGCGATTTCCGCCTGTTTGAGGAAACGTTCCATATCGCAAATATGCAGCGCAGACATCGCCGTCAAAAGATTGGAGCCGTTGATCGCAGCGAGTCCATCACGCGCTTGCAAGCCGGGGATTTCAATTCCCGCGCGCCGCATCGCCTCGTGACCTGCGAGTCGTTCGCCGTTATAAAAGGCCTCTCCCTCCCCCATCAGCAGGAGAGCAGCTTGCGCCATCGGAGCAAGGTCACCGCTGGCGCCCACGGAGCCTTTCTGGCACACCACGGGCGTGACGCCTTTGTTCAACATCTCTATCAGCGTAAGAGTGATCTCAGGTCGGCAACCAGAATTCCCGTGGGCGTGAACGTTGATTCGTCCCGCCAACGCCGCGCGGACATGTTCAATCGGCGCAGGCTCGCCAATCCCTGCCGCGTGGTTGTAGATCAAATATTTTTGAAATTCTTTTACCTGCTCATCGTTCAAAATCTTTTCAGAGAACTCGCCGATGCCAGTGTTCGTGCCATACATGATTTCTTTGTTGGCAAGTTTTTCCTCCAGCATGGCGCGGCAGACTTTTATTCTTTCAAGCGCTTCGGAGGCCAGGTCAACTTTCTCATTAAAGCGGGCAATCGCAACGAGTTTTTCAACTGTGAGTTCTGATCCGTTCAGGGTGATAGTCATGGGCTTCTCCGGGGTGTTTAGATTTCCGAAGTCTGACAGACTTCGGAAATCTGGGGGATGGGATTAATCTTCAAATGATTCCAAATACTTTCTCATATCATCGGGCAAATAAC
The DNA here is from genome assembly GCA_016191985.1 of Chloroflexota bacterium. Taxonomy (GTDB): domain Bacteria; phylum Chloroflexota; class Anaerolineae; order Anaerolineales; family Villigracilaceae; genus Villigracilis. The sequence continues at coordinate 3,539 of JACPVB010000084.1, forward strand.
ACGTTTTGACATAATGCATGACAAGTTCTTTATATTCATCCGTTGAATCGAAGTTCTCCTTGATAAATTCCCGATCTACCAATGTGCCACTGCGTTGACCGAGCCACTCCAGATAGTTCGAGTATATCCAGTCTTCGGGTAGGGCAACCAGTCCGTCTTTTACAGGGTTGGCATGGATATAGACGCATAAGTTGAGCAAATGGGAGTAGGTTTGAATGGGCTTCGCATGAAATTGTCCTTGAAACAGCGAACCAACGCGGGAGAATCTCTTGTTGATTGCTTTGGTGTAGGAAATCAGAAACTTTTGCATGGCAAGAGAGACCTGCCCTGAGACTTCCGAAGTCTTAAAGACTTCGGAAGTCTGGGGAGCCTGAAACATCACCTTCACCAATATATGATAATGCGTAGGCATCAAACAGTAGGCTATGATTTTCACAACAGGGATAAGATATTTCTTCAACCCACCTAAAAAGTAAAGATAATTGTCCGGCTCAAAAAAAACCGTCTGGCGGTTATTTCCACGATTGTATAAATGATAATAAATATCAGGAATAAATGGGGTCACTCTACGCGGCATAATCATCTCCTATCCTTATCAGACTTCCGAAGTCTCGGAGACTTCGGAAGTCTGATTGGGATTTGCCCTTATTGTACTCTCTCCCCATGGAAACAAAATGCCCGCCGCAGGGTGAGGGGGGCACCCTGCTGCGGACAACGACATTTTACCAGAGTGCGTCAATTTTGCAAGGGTTTTTGAACACCAATTTTTAGAGGACGGCCCGCCTTCATTACTATTATGGAATTTTACAAAATTGTCAACTTGGGGAAATTAGGGGAAAACACGTATTATTTGGAAGAAAGAGGATGCTATACTTTTTCCCATGTTTTACCTTTTTCGGGAACTGTTTCCCATACCTTCAAGGCGGCCTGCTCACCGGCGGAGTAATAATTAAATATGGAAAAGTACCCTCCACCACTACGCAAGACGTTGCTTTTTGCGGTCTTTAGCCTGATCTGGATCGCGCTGTCGGATACTGCTGTAGACCTTCTTGTTCCAGAGACAGCCTCATATCATATGTGGGTGGAAATCTTTATGGACTGGCTGTATATAAGCGTGAGTATTGTCGTGGTGTACTTCATATCCCGCAGGGATATGCAATCGCTGAGAAAAAGCGAGGAGCGCTTTCATAAGGCGTTCTATTCCAGCCCGGTGGGGCAGGTCATTACCCGCGCATCGGACGGCGTATATATTGATGTCAACCCTGCGTTTTGTGAAATGACCGGCTTCACCCAGGAGGAATTGATCGGGCAGACTTCCCTGAATTTGGGGATCATCACTCCTGAACAGCGGCGGGATTACGCAAACCAGGTCCGCGAACGGGGCTTCATCCATAACCAGGAAATGGCTATCGGGCACAAATTGGGCGGACAGCGCATATTCCTCGGCTCGATGGAGGTCATCGAACTCAATAATGAAACCTGTGTGCTTTCAACCGCCATTGACGTCACCGAGCGTATGCAGGCAGAGGAGGCAGTGCGTCAAAGCGCGGCCAATCTAACGGGCCTGATCGAAAGCACCGACGATGAGATGTGGTCGGTGGACACCCAGTATCGGCTGATCGTGGGCAATGACGGGTTCCGTGAATTCACCAGGAAATTTTTGGGGCGCGAATTGGCCACGGGCGAGAGTGTATTACAGCAAAGCATTCCCCAGGAATTGCGCGAGGAATGGCAGGGTTATTTGGATCGCGCGTTAAGGGGCGAACGGTTCATGCTGGAACTGCAAACCCATCTCGTCGAACCGCTTCAATATCGTGAGTTTTGTTATAACCCCATACGCAGTTCCGAGGGACAGGTAGTCGGCGTGGCGGTTTCGAGCCGTGACATCACCGAACGTAAACAGGTGGAAGATGCGGTACGAGCAAGTGAATTACGCTTTCGCGCATTGATCGAACACGGGCTGGATAACATCTCTCTCCTGGCAGCGGATGGGACCCTGCTGTGGGAAAGCCCGGCCTCTGTCCTTATGCTGGGATATGAATATGACCAGTTCAAAGGAAAAAATATTTTTGAGCTGGTGCACCCGGATGACCTGGAATGGGTGCAATCGAAATTTGGGGAGATTCTCAGCGCACCCGGCAATGTGATCCATGGGCTGTTTCGTCTTAAACATTCCGACGGCTCTTCGCGCTGGGTGGAAGCAATCGGCACCAACCTGCTGCACGAGCCGAGCGTTGGCGCGATTGTCATCAATTACCGTGATATCACCGAACGCAAGCAGGCAGAAGAGGCGCTGCAAAAAAGCGAGCGGACGTACCGCGCCCTGTTCGAGCATGCCAACGACGCGATATTCCTCCTGAACCTGGAGGGCGTCCAGATAGCAGCAAACCAGAAGGCCGCCGATATGCTGGGTTACGAAAGAGACGAATTGATCGGCATGACGGTCAAAGATATCGTTGCTCCCCGTGAATATTCCGCGGCAGAAAACAAGATGGCGACATTGCTGGCTGGTCAATCCCTGCCAATCTATGAGCGTATGTTCCGAAAGAAAAATGGGACTGAATTTCCAGTCGAGGTCAACGTGGCTCTGGTACGTGATGCGGAAGACAAGCCGTTTTATATCCAAAGCATCGTGCGCGACATCACCGAACGCAAGCTGGCCGAAGATGCGCTGGAGGAAAGCGAGAGGCGCTATCGCACCCTGTTCGAGGATGCGCCTATTGCCGTCTGGGAGGAGGATTTCTCCGAGGCAAAAAAATACCTGGATTCTCTGAGACAGGCGGGAGTCACCGATTTGCGAGCCTATTTCGCCTCTCATCCTAAAGCGGTAGCTGAGTGCTCCGCGATGATCAGGATCCTAAACGTAAACAAGGCCGCCCTGCAAATGTATCGGGCTGCCAGCAAGGAAGAACTGATCGAAGGGACGCTCCTCGAACTCAGCAAAGGAGAGGCGGAGAATCTTTCTGAAGACCTCATCGCCATCGCAGAGGGAAGAACCGGCAACAGTTGGGATGGCATGGATGAAACCATGACAGGCGAACCCATCGAGATCAGCCTGAATTGGTCAGTCGTCACAGGCCGTGAGCAGGATTTCTCCAAAGTCATTGTTACCACGGTCGACATCACCGAACATAAACGGACGGTGGAAGCCCTGCGCGAGAGCCGCGAAACGTATCGGAACCTTTTTGAAAATAACCCTCATCCCATGTGGGTCTACGATGCGGAAACCTTCGCCTTCCTGATGGTCAATGATGCCGCTATTGACTACTATGGCTATTCCAAGGAGGAATTCATGAAGATGACCATCAAGGATATCCGCCCGAAGGAGGATGTGCCCGCCCTCCTGGACAACCTGAAACAGGGAAACTTCCCATTGGAAAGGTCATCAGGCTGGAGACATTTAAAAAAAGACGGGACCATCATTGACGTGGAGATCACCTCCCACACTACCCAGTTTGGGGAACGAGCCGCCCGGCTGGTATTGGCAAACGACATCACCGAGCGCAGACAGGCGGAAGAGAAACGTAACCGTGCCGAACGGGAATTGATCGAAAATGAAGAGCGTTACCGCCAGGCGATCACAGCAGCGAGCGCCATTCCATATAGCCTCGACTATGTTACGAATCAATATTTGTTCATGGGCGCAGGTATCGCCGAACTAACCGGCTTCTCGCCCGAAGAATTCTCTCCACAGCTTCTTGATTTTCTCATCCAGGAATCGATTATGCAGGGAAATTTTACAGGAATACCCATGCGCGAGGCCGTGAAGCGAATTCGCAGCGGCGAAGGCGACCTTTTATGGAAGTGCGACCATCGCATTCGTACACGTTCCGGCGAGGAGCGTTGGTTTTCCGATGCCTCCATCCAGATCGTGGATGAGCACGGTATGCCCAGAGGCTCCGTTGGTATCTTTCAGGATATTACTGAACGTAAAAAGAACGAGGAAGGATTGCGCCAAAGTGAAGAGAAATACCGCGCTCTTTCAGCAGACCTGGAGATGCGTGTCGAAGAACGCACATCAGAACTCGTCCGCGCCAACCGCGCCAAGGATGAATTCCTGGCCAATATGAGCCATGAATTGCGCACTCCGCTGAATGCCATCCTGGGATTTTCAGAAACGCTTTCTGAGGAAATCCGTGGGCCTTTGAATGAAAGGCAGCAGCAAGCTGTGGGGTTGATCCATTCCAGCGGCCAGCATCTTTTAGGGCTGATCAATGATATTTTGGATGTATCCAAAATCGAAGCGGGAAAATTTGAACTTTATTATGAAGAGACTGTTGTGAACGACATTTGTCACTCCAGCCTGAACTTCATCAAACAATTGGCAGGCAAAAAATCGATCACTGTGGAATATTTCCCCTCCCCCGATGCTTCTACAATCCAGGCCGACCCCAAACGCCTGAAGCAAGTCCTGGTCAACCTGCTGAACAACGCCGTGAAATTCACCCCGGAATATGGACACGTAAAACTCGAAGTAAACGCAGACCCTCACGCAGGCATAATGTATTTCACCATTACGGATACCGGCATCGGCATCCTGCCCGAAGACCTGCAAAAATTATTCGATCCCTTTGTGCAGGTGGATAGCAGCCTGTCCCGTCAATATGAAGGCACGGGGCTGGGGCTGACCCTGGTTAAAAAACTGGTTGAAATGCACGGCGGCGGCATTGAAATACAAAGCGAATTGGGCAGGGGCAGTCGTTTTACTTTTTCACTGCCGTGGCATTCCAAGCAGCAAGCGGACGACCACAGCCTGCTCAATGTCAACGATAAGGAAAGCGGCATCAGCAGGCACATGGCAGGAAAGTCCCACGGAAAAATATTGCTGGCAGAGGACAATGAAACCAATGTGATCGTGGTTAAAGATTATCTTGAAAGCCGCGGGTACGAGGTGGTGGTTGCGCATGATGGCAGGGAGGCGTTTTCAAAAGCGGAGGAGATCCTACCGGATATTATTTTGATGGATATACAAATGCCGCACGTCAACGGCTTCGAAGCCACCCGCCGCCTCCGTGCCGACCCTCGCTTTGCTTCTGTTCCGATCATCGCCCTCACCGCCTTTGCCATGCCCGGTGACCGCGAACGCTGCCTCGCAGCCGGCATGAACGAATACCTGAGCAAACCCGTAAAGTTGAAGGAACTCAAGCAAATGATCGAGAGATTCCTGGAGCAGTCTCATGGAAATGAAAAGTAAAATGTGAAAAGTAAAAGTCCGAGTCTTTATGAACTCGGACTTTTTGTTACCTGCCTACCTGCTTACTTGTCTACCTGTCTACCTGTCCACATCTTCCCATCCCCTAATAATTCGTCGTATGGTCGATCAACCCGCGTTCCCTTGCCAACCTGTCACAATACCTGAACACCCACACACTGACCAGGCCGAAGAAAATACTCAACCCCAGCAAAATCCCGAGGATTTCCATATTGCTGAAATTCGCCAGAGTCGGGAAGGCCTGCGCCACATTCCCAACCAGTGACCTGCGCAGCAGTTCCAGCCAATAGGTCGTCGGCATGAAATACCCAACAGGACGGATCCACGCAGGCAGCACATCCAGGGGGAAGACTGCGCCGCTGAAAATGTACAACGCTCCCGCCGTCGCTTCGCCGATAAAGCCTTCGTGGCGGGCCACCGTCAACGTGATGCCAGCCAACAGCAAGCCCAGAAGCGCAAGCATCACCACGCCAAGGATCAACGTGACGAGGAACAACGGCCAATTAATTTCCGCAAAATGCAGCGGGACTTTCAGGAACAGCACACCCGCTGCAATAGTGATGAACACCGCAATGGAGCCCGTGATGAAACGCGCCACGCCGCGCCCCAAAAGATAGACGGGAATATAGATGGGCGCGATGTACATATATTTCAAGGTCTTGTAATGCTCGCGGTCATCAACCACCGCCCATGAGACTCCCGTCATCACCGCGCCAACGTAAATGTAAAACGCGTTCCCCAAATAAATGTATGGGAACAGCGGCGTGTTGAAATTCCCGCCCGAGATGATCCCATACATAATGACCAAAATCGCCGCACCCGAAAGCGGCTTAACGATGGAATACACCGCGAACAGGAAGGGATCCGTCCAATTGGACTCGATCAACCATCCCAGCCACGCCGCCATCCGAAACGAACGCCATGAAGTTGATGTTTGCATAATTCACCTCTTCCGTCATTGCGAGGAGCGCTCTTGCTCTTCGCGACGAAGCAATCTCCTACAGAGTGGGAAATTGCTCACCGCACTGGCGTGCGGCGCAAGTGTCGGGCGGACGAACACCGCCCTCGCAATGACGAGACTATCTCCGGCTCTCCGTAATTCTTCCCTCACGCACCGCGATCTTCTCCACATAGGCCAGTAGTATTTTTGCAGTCACCACAAAGACGACAGACATCACCGCCAGAATGAGGATCTCCGTTCGCACGGTCATGAAGCCGAATTGAATTCCTGAAGAGAAAATCAACTGTCGCATCGCGTCCATGCCGAGTGTGAGCGGAATGATCGACGCGCCCGCCGCCACCCAAAACGGCAGCGATTTGATCGGGAAATAAAATCCCGAAGCGAGGAAGATCGGCTCCTGTGCCAGGTTTGCCATGTGCCATGCTTCACGCCCAAACAACAAAAACGCCGAAGCCATCATCATACCCATGCCATACAAAGCGACCATTGCCAGCATGAAGACCGAAAACAGTTGAAAATAACTGATCACTTCATAGGTCACGCCGAACATCAATGAGCCTAGCAAGGTCACTGCAACGGCGCGCATGGCAGTCGCCAACATTCCACCCAGCGCCATACCCAGCAGGATCGCCATCATCGAATTCGGAGCCATGATATACAGGGCGAGGTTGCCCTGCTCCTTCTCCCAATATAGCTGGCTGGACATGCTCCATAAAATGTTCATCCAAAATGCAGTCATCGCGCCGCCCATCACCACGAAGCCGATATATTCCTCGGGTGCTTTCAACGCACGATACACCAGCACATACGCGATCACCGCCAGCATTGGCATAACCACATCGAACACCAGCCACGAGACCTCGCGCTGCTGCCCAATCAAACGCGGATACGCGCGCGCAATGATGGTCTTCAAAAACAAGCGCCAACCTGTATCCTTGCGGGAGTATTTGCTCTGTACAGCAAAATTCATTTTGTTTTCTTGCGAAATAAATTTCGCATTACGCGGATTCATTAGACTCCTCCTCTGCCATGCTGCGCCCGACCAGATCCACGAACACATCTTCGAGCGTCGGCTGGCGTTTGTTGAGGTTCGTCACCTTCACATCTTTTTGTGCAAACAAATTGAAGACGCGTGCCAGAGCAGATTCTTCCACGAGGGACAAGGTCCAACGTGCGCCGCCTTCGATCTCGGTCAGCGCCGCTTTCTTAACCTCGGGCTGCTCCTCCATCATTTGCGGACTCAACCCGTTGAGCGGACTCGTCTCGATCTCGAACATCACGTCCTTCTGCAAACGCTGTTTCAGGGCGGTTGGTGTATCGCAGGCAAGCACGCGTCCCTTGTTAATGATGGCAACGCGGTCGCATAACTCGTCTGCTTCTGCCATGTAGTGTGTGGTCAAAAGGAGTGTGCGTTCCTTGTCCGCTCTCAGCCATTCGAGA
>JACPVB010000085.1 GCA_016191985.1 Chloroflexota bacterium
AATGCCGTCGTTGTTGTACCCGTTGTCCCGTGCGGTGGCGAGCGCTGCTGCTCTCCAATCCCCACCTTCGATGCGTGTGGTCGCGGCGGCAAGCGCGGCTGCTGATGCGGCAGTCTCCGCCCTGCGGCTGTCTACATAGGCATTTCCGCCGTCAATCGCCAGCGCTGTCATCCCTATAAGACCAATGATGGAAAACACGATCAGAATCATTGCCTGACCCTGTTCGCTTTTTCTAAATATTGGGTGGTCGGAAAATAATCGTCTCATGGGCATGGGGGTTGAAGGATGACGTTGGTTGCGGAACCGGTTAATTGTATGGTGTCTGAACCGATGATAGCGCCAATAAACGGCATGAGGATCGGGTATCGATACCTCACGCGGACTCGCAGGCTGTTGGCCGCTCCGTCCGTTATTCCCTGGCAGGAATTTCCCAAAGCAACCACTTCCACATGAACCAACTCTTTGTTTGTCAGTTCCACGGGCGAAGAGAAGATCAGGTCTTCGCCTTGCGGGGAGATGTTTCGGGCCCTGTTCTCGATCTCGACTTTGTTATCTGGGTTGAATGAGCCGTATAAGGCGCCTTCCTGCGCTGCATCTCTCAGGATTGAATAGGAAAAAATTGCCATTCCAAAATCAACTGTGCCGAGCAACAGAAGCAGGATGACCGGCAAGCTGACCGCGAGTTCGACAAGGCTTTGCCCTCGCTCGTTTGAATGTCTCTCCTTATTCTTAACAGCCTTCATATCTCTAATTTCTTGAGTCGATTGGGTAATTTACACAACCAGGCGTGCCTATTGTGATGATGATTCTTTCCGTACCATCGGTCAGGGTGTAATTCTGATGGAATACGAATTGGATCAATGATTCACCGGGCGGAATGGACGGATAGAAGGCTGGGATATAGGCAGATGGTGCGTGGATATCGCCTATCCAGGCTTGCGACCCAAGCAGGATTTTTTGGAGGCGCAGGGTGCGGTCATTTTCAGACAGATGACCTGTGTCGTGATTCCATTCCACATAAACCTGTGCCGCAGAAAGGACATAACCGGTTCTGTTGTCAATCCTCATTTCCATAATATTGTCATCGATGCGAAGCGGGCCGTGGAATACTCCGGTAAGTCCTGTGCAGCTTATGGCTGTCGGAGTGATGGAAGGTGTGTTGGTTGGCAATGGCGTTCTGGACGGTGTGAAGGTCAGTGTGGGTGGAATGGGGCTGATGCCTGCCTGATTGGTAAGCGCCAGTTGGGTTTGAGTTAGAGGTACCGATGGGGGGGTGATTCTTCCGCCGCCGGGGATACTGCTTGTAGGGGTGATGACTATTGTTGCGGTCGGCGTTTCAAAGCCAGAGGGAGTTAATGTAGGCTCCACGGATGGAGTTGCACTTTCTGCGGCAAATTCCATCGGCATGGACGAACCAACGATTGGAACGGAAATCAGGAATGTGCGCGCACTTGCGGAGACAACAGTAAAAGGTTCAATCGGAAGAAGCGGGAGGATCGGTTCGTAACTCGTAGAAACTTGAACAATGATGCGGTCTCCATTGCGGATGGTGTTATCTTCAATCGGACAAGTGTTTACATCCGGGCTTGGGTCAATGTCCGGTATTTGAATCTGTGCTCCATCTGAAGTTATGCCGCGATCATAGGTGATGTTAATCTCATCAAAGTCTGTGACGATGGCCGATTTTTCCGCTACTTCGCGTATTCCTTCGCAATCTTGGTAGTAGAAGGTGTTGCCAGTTTCGCCCGCTGCAGACCCATAACGGGCCGCCTGACGTGAGGCGTTTGCGACGGATGCAAATATGAAGACCAGTCGTGAAACTTCAATAATCCCGTACAGAAGCACAACCAAAAGCGGCAAGGCAAGCATGAACTCAACCATGGCCTGCGCCCTATTTATCCTGCGTTTTTTGAAGAGGAAACTTTTCATGGTTTATGCGGCCTAACCCGGCACAATTTTTTCGACAAAACTTGGAAAATAAATGATGAGGGACGCACTGGTGATAAAGTAGGGACCGTAAGGAATAAAAAGCATCAAAGAGTTTTTGTCATATCTTTTTGTGATCAACAGCCAAACTACAAGGAGGAGACTGACCACTCCGCCAAGTAAAATACCGAGGAGCAGGCTGAACCAGATCAGCGGCCAACCGAGCATAAACCCGATAATTGTGACCAGGATGACATCCCCGGCCCCGAGCGCTTCTTCGTCGTCTGCTTCCTGCCCCATTGCGAGCATGCGTCTTGTGCGAATTTTTGTAAAGAGCACACCCAAATAATAGAATGCAAGCATGATGAGCAGGCCGCTCAGTCCGCCTGTCAGAGTGGGTTTTAAGCCATGGGTAACGAGGCCAACTATCAGCGCAAAAAGAGAACCGAAGATGCTGGTGGGGTGCAGGATCAAGCGGTGTTCCATGTCAATCGTAAATATTACTCCGAAATACGTGGCTAATATCAGCCCAAGTATATAACCAATTTTTGCGGGCGGTTGCAACCAGATAAAAACGCTAATAGCCAGCATGACAAATTGAACGAACCAGGCGCGGATTTTCCGGGCATGTCCATTTTGGCAGGAGCGAAAAAGGAGATAATCCTGCCAGGAAAGTGTTGCGCCACATTGCGGACAAACTGGCTGGCTCAACTTTCTTGTGTTTGGGAGGACGTCCGATAGATAATTTACGATCTGTCCGGCGAGCAAGCCAAGGAAAATAGATACGACAACTGAGATCGACATTTGAAATCATTATAATTCCAATTATGATAGGCCGCAAAGTCGATGTTGGGTGTAAGTCAATTGCAATGTTCTTGGCGGAATTTTGAAACCGCCTTACAATCTTGATGGTTTAAGGAGATGCATATGGAAGAATTTGTTATTGAGGGCGGGATTCCCCTTCAGGGTGAGGTGATTCCTTCAGGAAATAAGAACGCTGCGTTACCGTTACTGGCAGCTTGTTTGTTAACAGGCGAGCCGGTGGTGCTTCATAATTTACCTGTCATTCGCGATGTGCTCGCCATGCGGAAATTAATCGAAAGCCTGGGTGCGCAGGTTGAAGAGATGGATTCCAACTCCTGGCGCATCACTACACGGGAACTAACCGCTTCTCACCTGGACCCGGACCTGTGCCGCCGTATCCGGGCTTCGATCCTCATTGCAGGGCCAGTTCTTGCTCGTGCGGGTGGTTTGCGCCTGCCGCCTCCGGGCGGGGATGTAATTGGCCGTCGTCGTTTGGATACTCATATTTTGGCATTGCAAGCTTTGGGCGCCAAAGTGACCTACGACCGCATTTTCGATATAACAGCAAAAGAGATGCACGGCGCGGATATTCTCTTAGATGAGGCCAGTGTCACCGCGACGGAAAATGTTGTAATGGCGGCAGTACTGGCAAAAGGGGTAACCCATATCCGCAATGCTGCCTCGGAGCCGCATGTTCAGGAATTGTGTCAATTTTTAAACCTGCTCGGTGCGCAGATCGATGGCATTGGTTCGAATACTTTGAGCATCACTGGCGTGCCAGGTTTGCATGGCGGCGAATACACAATTGGCCCTGACCTTCTCGAAGTGGTCAGTTATATTGGAGCAGCGGTCGTCACGCATGGGAGCATCCGAATTCGAAATGCAGGTGTTGAGCACCTTGAAATGGTAGGACAGGTTTTTCATCGCTTGGGAGTCCATTGGCAGGTGGATGGAAGCGATCTGTTGATACCGTCCGAACAATCTTTGACCATTCTCTCCGATCTTGACGGGGCTGTGCCAGAAATCAAAACCAATGTCTGGCCCGCCTTCCCGACTGATTTGACAAGTATTGCGATCACAGTGGCAACACAGGCGTCCGGGTCGGTGCTGTTTCATGATTGGATGTTTTCCGGGCGAATGTATTTTACCGACAAGCTGGTTGGCATGGGTGCGCGAATCATATTATGCGATCCGTATCGTTGTTTGATCCAGGGTCCCACCCAACTCTATAGCGAAAGACTGGAAAGCCCCGATATTCGTGCCGGCATGGCCCTGCTTTTGGCCGCCCTGGCTGCAAAAGGGACCTCCAAAATAAGGAACATCGTTCAAATCGAGAGGGGATATGAAAGGGTGGATGAAAAGCTTCGAATGTTAGGCGCAAAAATAACACGCGAACGGGAATGATAAAAAAGAGAGACTGCATTTGCGGTCTCTCTTCTTATCTTTTAAACTTTGGTGATTCTACGGGACAACAATTATATCTTTCTTAATTTTTACGACAAACCCATGGTTATCGCCAACACGGTTGTTTACATACCCGGACGCCGTACTAGTATCTCCATTGGCGTATTTGATCCACGCCCATGCGAAATATTCACCCTTCGGCAGGGATACCGTAAGCTTCTCATTCTTGGCCAGATTGTAAGAGACGTTTCCGCATTGCCCAAAGGCATTGGTGCTCAGGTTTAATGACAAGATAACCGTGCCACCCGTATCGTTTTCAAAACGCACATTGGATTGAGGGCCTGCTTCTCCAAAATTTAATAATTTTGTACTGCAATCATCCGGGCCTCCCCCGGCGGCCTGGGTTGCAGTGGGGAGAACGAGCGGTGTACTCTGTGTTGGCGGTGCAACCGGTGTAAAAGTTGGCAGCGAGGTGGGGATGGGTGTTTCAGTGGGTGGCAGGGGGGTGGCAGTTGGGATTGCAAGTTGAGTCATGGCAACCATTGTCCATGCTGCCGCAACGGCAGTGCCTTCAACCTCTGCGGGGGACATGGTGGGCGTGCCTTGCGGTCCGCAAGCAGTGATGAACAAGGCAATCGCTGCCAAAACGGGCATTATTTTTTTAAGCATATATCTCTCCATTTCTTATTTTGCAACAAGTTATTTTATTGCAATTCTATCTTTGAAAATATTGATCAACAAGTCCTGACCCTTGGATAAGGAGAAGGAACCAGTGAATTGTCTGCCCCCGACCCAGGCAACATAAGTATATTTCCCCGCAGGGGCCTTTGCTTTAACATTTTTTTCCACAGGATATTCAAGGATGGTTACATAGCCGTCCCTGGTTACGCAACGCAGGGAAATGTATACATCAACTTTGGCCTTGTTCTCAAGATATATAAAGCCAAACGGCAGGGCGGGCGGGAGTGTTCCGGAAAATTGTGGATGAGGTGTTGTTGTTGGTGTTAATGGATTGGGTGTATTGCTTGGGGCCGTTGTAGGCTGGGTCCCAGTAATTGTTACTGTGGGACTGCCAGCTACCACGGTGCCTGCTGTAACTGTACCGGTTCCCAAAGTTGCAGTCAACGTGAGCAAGATCGGGTTTGGCGTTTCAGTCGGCGTTGCCTGGGTTGGGGTGTTGGTGGCAGTGGTCACAACCGGTGTATCGCTTGGTACAGTGGTGTCTGTCGGCAGGATGGACTGAAGAGTCAGTTGAGAGAGCACCGCCGCAGTTCCCTGCAAATCCGCTTCTGAAATTGGAGTTGGGTTGTCTGCCTGCGGCTGAAAAACGGCTGGCAAACATGCGCTGAGTGAAATGCCAAGCATAAAGGTCAGGGCAATTATTTTTTTCATAGCCAACTCCTCTTCCAACGGCCAGAATCTAATTCTGGCTTACCACATCCATGAATTGTGCCACAACCTCGCGCAACATGCGCTCTGGAAGCGCGCCAACCTGGCGGTGCACAACCTTTCCACCTGCAACAAATAGCAATGTGGGGATGCCCTGAATGCCAAATTTTTGCATCCATTCCGCGTGGTCATCTGTATTAACTTTCGCCACGATCAACTTGCCCTCATTTTCCCTGGCAAGTTTATCAAGGGTTGGCGCAATCATTTTGCAGGGGTTGCACCATGGCGCCCAAAAATCCACGATCACGGGCAATGTGGATTGCATTACAACTTTTTCAAAAACCTCATCAGAGATATGAACAGGTTCTCCAGACATAACTTATCCTTTCTTCATTTACTTAATTAGCCGATGGAGTATAACATAAAATCCCTGATATAATCGCCGCTCATGAACAGCCTACTCTCACGCTGGAAAGATGGACTCTCACGCACAAGTAAAGCCGCATTCGGGCAAATCGCATCGATCCTTGGTGCATCCGAAATCAATAGCGAAACATGGGACGATTTGGAAGCGCTTCTCATTCAAGCGGATATGGGAATCGAGACCGCAACCACCGTTTTGGATTCACTAAAACGCCTCACGCGGACCGAAGGCCTGATTCGTGCCAATGAGCTTTCTTCTACGCTGAAGCATGAGCTACGCTCCCGCCTCATAACACCGCCTGTTTTGAAATTTGACAACAAGCCGACGATCATTTTGGTAGTCGGAGTTAATGGTTCTGGGAAAACCACCACGATTGCAAAGCTTGCCTCCCGCTTTCATAATGAAGGAAAGCAGCTTTTACTCGGCGCAGCAGACACTTTCCGTGCCGCAGCGGTGGACCAACTCCAGGTTTGGGGTGACAGGCTAAAGGTCGAAGTGATTGCGGGTGCTCCTGAGTCGGATCCTGGCGCAGTGGCGTTCAATGCCGTTCAGGCCGGAGTCGCCCGGGGCGTGGATATCATCATGATTGACACCGCAGGAAGACTGCACACCCGTTTTAATTTGATGGAAGAGTTGAAAAAAGTAAATCGCGTGGTCGGCAAGGCTTTTGCTGGCGCGCCGCATGAGGTGTGGCTGGTGTTGGATGCAACTACCGGCCAGAACGCATTGCAGCAGGCTCGCTCGTTTAAAGACGCCGTGAATGTGACAGGCATCATTCTTTCAAAGCTTGATTCCTCTGCGAGGGGCGGCATGGCTTTTGCCATTCAAAAGGAATTAGGGCTGCCAATCTTGTTTGCCGGGCTGGGTGAAAAACCTGAAGATTTAACACCCTTCGACCCCGATGCTTTTGTAGACGGAATTTTGTCGAATAATTAGGAGACATTATGCAGGATTTGCTTCAACGCTTGCAGGCCGCGAAAGACCTGACTCAGCAATTAATGGTGCGTCTTTGACCTGGTGGGCAAAGAAGTTCAGCTTTCACAACTTGAAAAAGAAATAGAACAGCCCGATTTTTGGAATGATTCCACGAACGCGCAGCGGACGATGAAAATCGTCTCCAGCCTGCGTTCGGATGTGGAATCGTGGAATACTTTAAGACAGCAGATCCATGACCTAACCGAACTTGCGAAACTTGAGGATGAGTCTTTGCGGGCGGACTTGGAGGTCGAAATACACAAACTTGAGGCTGACCTTGAGAAGCGATCTTTTGCGGCCATGCTCTCCGGTCCCTACGACCATGACGATGCAATTCTGGCGATCCACGCTGGGGCAGGTGGCACGGATTCGCAGGATTGGGCAGACATGCTTCAACGGATGTATTTGCGTTGGGCGGAGGATCACGAGTTCACGACAGAAATACTGGACACCACACCTGGCGAAGAGGCGGGCATAAAAAGTGTGACCATTGCGGTGGGTGGCCGTTATGCCTTTGGTTATTTACGTTCGGAAAAAGGCGTGCATCGCCTTGTGCGGCTTTCCCCATTTGACGCCGCGCATCGCAGGCATACTTCCTTTGCATTGATCGAGGTTCTCCCGCAGGTGTCGATGGAGGAGGCAGATATTGAAATTAATCCTGGCGACATTAAGATGGATGTTTTCCGGTCCTCAGGTGCTGGTGGGCAAAATGTGCAAAAGAATGCCACGGCTGTGAGGCTTACTCATCTTCCCACTGGTATTGTGGTGACCTGTCAAAACGAGCGTTCGCAGACCCAGAACCGTGAATTTGCCATGCGAATTTTGCGCGCACGTTTGTTGGAATTGCGGCAGGCGGAACGGGAAGAAGAACGGGCTGTCCTGCGCGGTGAATACACCAAGGCAGAATGGGGAAGCCAGATCCGTTCGTATGTTTTACATCCATACCAAATGATCAAGGATCACCGCACCGATCACCAGTCGGGAAATTCACAAGCAGTTTTGGACGGCGACCTGGATGGGTTCATGGAAGCCTATTTGCGGAGTAGTTCAAGTTAATAATAGGAATCAAAAAGAGCGAGCCATGGCTCGCTCTTTTTGATTATCCACCAGTTGGAATACGTTTTTCCAAAGTACTGTTGAAAAGTTTTTCCTGTTCTTCCGAAGCCGATTTGTACGACTTGCGGCGAACTTTTTTGCCTTTTGATTTTTCGAGGGCTTGTTGCCAGGCAATCTGCATTGCAGTGAACTGTGGCTCGTTGGAAACTTCCGCTTCCATAACGTACTCTTCTTCTTTTTTGCCTTTGCGCTTGCCTTTTCCCTTGCGATCTTCGCGTTCGGGTTTGGCTTCTTCGATGACTTCAGCCTGTAAGGCCTTCATACTTAATCGGATTTGGCGTTTGCGGCGGTCCACATCCAAAACCTTGGCTTCGATCTCTTCGCCTTCCTTGAGAACTTCGCTGGCGGTTTTGACATAGCCATGGGTCAATTCACTGACGTGGATCAAACCGGGGCGTTCTGCGCCAAAATCCACAAAAGCACCGTAGGTTTCGAGGCGGACAACCTTGCCTTTGACGATTAAGTCAGGCTGGATTTCCTTCCATTCATATGCCAGAGGCTCGATCATGGTCAGTTCGATGCGGTCTTTCTTCACACGTCGCACCCAAACATCAACCGTCTGTCCCTCCTTTACAACATCTTCGACTTTGTTTACTGCTTCTGTCTGGAGTTGTGAGATGTGGATGACACCAGGTAAACTTTGTCCGATGTCAACAAGTGCCCCCGCGAGTGTGGTCTTCAAGATTTTGCCGCTAAGTTTGGTTTTTGGTTCAAGCGCTACGGCGGGCGCACTATCGGGTGTAGTCATATTTATACTCCTGCTGTTTGAAATAATGCCGAAAAAAGATTATACCTGTCGGGTATAAATACGTCAACATGTAATCGGTAAGACCGGAAAGTTGTCGATTTACTGCAAAGCTGCGGTGGAAATGCTTTCTTTTGCTCTTGCCGATTGTCTTTTCCGTGTGTATAATCTAAAAACTAAAATTTAAAAGCGTGGATGGGAACGAGTAAATCTGTCGAAACGGTCAGCGAGTCCGAAGTCAGGTGTGAAGCGGATACGCGTAGGCGGTTGAAAATCCTCCCGGAGCTGTGAACTGAAATTAGTGGGCTAGTCTGATAGTCAGACTCTCACTGAGAGTAGGGAAGCCGAAGTTGTCCTTCGTTATCAAAACGGGATGATGATTGTCATCCAATGAGTGCCTACGAGACTGTAGGAATCAGAGTGGTACCGCGTGAGCTTTGCTCTCGTCTCTGTGAAGAGATGAGAGTTTTTCTTTTAACGATAAGCCAGGTGACTATCAGACCACGCAACTACGTGACCAGGAGACGAATTATGTTCAAACCAGTAAGCCCAAAGTTCGATGCGCCTTCGATGGAAGATAACGTTCTAAAGATGTGGAAAAAACAGAACGTTTTTAAGAAGACCGTTGAACAACGCAAGGGCAAACCAGAATACGTATTTTATGAAGGGCCTCCCACGGCAAATGGACGCCCGGGCGTGCATCATGTATTGGCGCGCGCCTTCAAGGATATGTTCCCACGCTATAAGATCATGCGTGGATACCATGTTTCGCGTCGCGGCGGGTGGGACACGCACGGCCTGCCGGTTGAGATCGAAGTGGAGAAGCAGCTTGGTTTTACCAACAAGCAGCAAATCGACGAATACGGCATCGATAAATTTAACGAGCTTTGCAGGAAGTCTGTATTTACCTATATTCAAGAATGGGAAAAACTCACAGACCGCATCGCTTTTTGGGTTGACCTCGAAGAAGCCTACGTGACCTACACCAACGATTATATTGAATCGGTGTGGTGGATATTGAAGAGCTTTTGGGAGAAGGACCTGCTTTTCAAGGGCTACAAGATCGTACCGTATTGCCCGCGCTGCGGCACGCCTCTTTCTGACCATGAAGTTGCTCTCGGTTACGACGATGCCACCGACCCGTCGGTTTTTGTGCGGATGCCGCTTGTGGATAAGCCAGATACCTCATTGTTGGTTTGGACGACCACCCCATGGACGTTACCAGCCAACGTGGCCGTCGCCGCGCACCCCGAAGTGGATTATGTAACCGTTGAGCGTGATAACAACGGCGTCAAAGAGAAACTTATCCTTGCCAAAAATTTGGTCGAGAAAATATTCAAAGACGAAGAAGTAAAAGTAGTAGATACCTTCAAGGGCAAAAAGTTGAAGGGCGTGAAATACAAGCCACTCTTCACTTTTGTGACTGTGGATAAACCTGCTTACTTTGTTGTGATGGGCGATTTCGTCACCACTGAAGATGGTTCTGGCCTTGTTCATCAAGCTCCCGCGTTCGGCGCGGAGGATATGGAAATGGCAAAGCTATACGATTTGCCCGTCCTTCTTACTGTGCAGCCCGATGGAACCTTCATCCCGGAAATCACCCCATGGCGCGGAATCTTCGTCAAGGACGCCGACCCGCAAATCATCAAAGACCTCGACGCGCGCGGCTTGCTGTTTCGAGCGGGAACACTGGTTCACACGTATCCTTTCTGCTGGCGTTGTCACACACCGCTTCTTTATTATGCGCGTGAGTCGTGGTACATCCGCACCAGTTCAAAACGCGATCGTTTGGTTGAATTAAACAAAACCATCAACTGGGTTCCCGATCACATCCGAAATGGACGTTTTGGAAACTGGCTGGAAAATAATATCGATTGGTCGCTCAGCCGCGAGCGCTATTGGGGCACGCCCCTTCCCGTTTGGGAATGTGAAAATCCTGATTGCAAACACCGTGAGTGTGTTGGCTCCGTCAAAGAACTTTCTGAAAAAGCTGGCAAGGATTTAACCGAGCTTGACCTGCACCGCCCGCATGTGGACAATGTCTTTTGGAAGTGCGTGGATTGCGGCGGCAAAATGACCCGTGTGAAGGACCTCATCGATGTCTGGTTTGATTCGGGTTCGATGCCGTATGCCCAATGGCATTATCCGTTTGAGAATCAGGAAAAATTTAAACAACAATTTCCAGCGGACTACATCTGCGAGGCGGTGGATCAGACGCGCGGTTGGTTCTATTCGCTGCACGCCATCAGCACCTTGTTGAATGACGATGTTTCGTTCAAGAATGTCATCTGCCTCGGGCACATTCAGGATGGCGAAGGCCGCAAGATGTCCAAGTCGTTGGGCAATATCGTCCAGCCATGGGATGTGATCAACCTGCACGGTGCGGATGCGCTGCGCTGGTATCTCTACACCGCCACGCCACCTGGACAGGAACGCCGCTTCTCTTCCGACCTGGTCGGGGACGTGATCCGCAGCTTTACGCTTACGCTGTGGAATGTGTACTCGTTCTTCGTCACCTACGCCAACCTCGACAAGCCGCAAGGGTTGTCAGTCACGGCTCCGACAAATGACCTGGATCGCTGGCTGCTCTCTGAGTTGAACGTGCTCGTCCGTGACGTGACCGAAGCCTACGAAAATTACGATGTCACCAACGCCACCCGTCCCGTTGAAAAATTTGTGGAAAATCTCTCCACCTGGTACGTGCGCCGCTCCCGCCGCCGCTTCTGGAAAAACGACTCGGATTCAGACAAGCAGGCCGCTTATTCCACGTTGTACACCGCATTGACCACGGTTTCCAAGCTCATCGCGCCTGCCATGCCTTTCCTTGCGGAAGAACTGTATCAGAACCTCGTCCGCTCGGTGGATGAGACCGCGCCTGAATCTGTCCACTTGGCCGAGTGGCCGCAGGTAATGGACGAGTTCATTGATGAGTCACTCAACCGCGATATGAATTTGGTGATGAAGCTCGTCTCACTCGGCCACGCGGCCCGCCAGAGGGCGAATCGCAAAGTGCGCCAGCCACTTGCTGAAGCCGCATTTTCAGTTGGAAATGCGACGGAGCGAAATGCGCTTGCAAACAATCTGGAGGTCATTCAGGACGAGTTGAACGTGAAGCAAGTCCGCTTGCTGGACTCGGCCACGGAGGCTGTTTCTCACACGGTAAAACCACTGCCCAAGCAATTGGGTCAGAAGTATGGCAACAAATTCCCTGCCATTCAAAAGGCGATCCTTGCGATGAATGCAGAAGAAATTGTAAAAACTTTTGCCGTAGGAAATACGCTTGAAGTGAAAGCTGGCGGCGAAACCTATCAGGTTGTTTCGGAGGAAGTGGAGGTGAAGGCGCTCGCGAAGGAAGGTTTTGCGGTTGCTGAGGATGGCGCGTACGTTGCCGCCCTCGTCACGGACTTGACGCCTGAACTCATGGCCGAAGGTTTGGCGCGTGAATTCCTCCGCCGCGTGCAGGACTTGCGTAAGGCTGCCAACCTGGATGTTGCCGATCGTGTGGAACTGTTCGTCGAAGCAAGCGCAGGCCTCAGGTCCGCACTGGAGGCGCACGAGTCTTACATCAAAGCGGAAACGCTTGCCACAAAATTATCCTTTGCAAATCCGCCCGCGAATTCATCGGTTGTCGAAGATGAATTTGATGGTGAGAAGGTGAAGGTGGGGTTGGTGAAGAGTTCGTAAGTGGCGAGTGGAAAGTAGAAAGTGACAGCCCTCGGTTTCATGAGACTTCCGAGGGCTGTTTGTTTTCAAACGAATATGCTAATCAAATTTCATCATGCAGATACTCGACTCACCAACTCCACCGTCTGCACGCTGACATTCACCACGCTCAACAACAAATCCAATGTGTTTTTCGTTATTGTTTTCCTTTCTTGATTGTTTTCTGTTTCTTCGTCTTTAATTTTTCTGCTTCCAGTTCAAGGCGTAGTTTTTCTATTTCACGTTTTTGCATTTCATCGTCGATTTTTATTCTTTCCAACATTAGTTTTTGCGCCCTGTTTTCGATTTGAACGCTACGAATACTTGCAAATGAAGTAATAAGTGCAGAGAAAATGCCAACAATTGTTGACCCTACGGTTACATAAGTATTAAATATGCTTGTTTCTGCGTTTGATGAGTTAGGAGTACCGTCCGTCCCGGCGGTGCCTGATAAATATCCAGCACCGTAACTTGCAGGCAATAGGCTGAGTACTAGAATCAACATTGAGACAAAAAAGATGTTCCGTGAAATCTTTGCAGTTTTTGATAGTTCTTTAGAATTATCCATTGTTCCTCATTTTCAAGTGCTTACTCAAACTTCACCACGCGGACACTCGACTTGCCAACTTTACCTTCTGCATTCCAGGATGGGTCACACTTAAGGGCAATAGCATTTTGCTCTTTGTTTACATATAAAACCTGTAATTTGCTTGCGGTGTATCATTTAGATTTAAATACTTAATAATCTTTCCAACATTCCTTGCGCATTCAATAGTGATAGGGTATTTTCTATCAAATTGAGTGTTGTTCCAATTCATTTTTGTCAGAGCAAGAATTTCTTCGCAAATTTGGTTAGGGGAAGATTCTGCTTGGTGCGATTGAATTTCTAACGGTTGAGGGATGTATTTTCCAGGGTATGTTTGGAAGAAAGGCACTGAGCCTCTAGTGTATAAAAGGCATTTTTGACTGTCTAGATTAATCATTGACCCTCGATAGGGAGGGTAGGAACTCCTCCGAAAGAGGCGAATGTTGGAATCATTTATTGAAACCAAATCTAGCAGTTGTATTTTTAGCTCCTCAGCAACACTATTAAAACCTTCAGATTCTTCTTTAGAAAAATGAGAGGTCTTATGAATAACTAACCTGGCTGGGTTTGTATTCATTGCAATTCTGTATTCATTTACAGCAGAATTTAAAAGATCAAATGCCTGTGTTGTATCTAAATAAGGTCTGCGATCATCCTTATCTGTTTTAACAGGGGTACCTCTAAGAATGACATTTCGCCCCATTTCGTCAAATATCTGAGCAAGACTACTATAAACAACAGCCTTATCCCTGCTTCTATAAAACGAAATTCCAACATAGCAAGTTGATGGTTTGTTGTGGTCCGACTTTAGTTTCCATGGAATTGTATTGTTTGAA
>JACPVB010000038.1 GCA_016191985.1 Chloroflexota bacterium
ATAGGGCATTTCCCAGGCATTGATCTCACCAAAAGGAAGTTTGTTCTTCTGAAACCCATATTCTGCCAGCGGATTCAAGACCCCTGTTTCAGGATCCAGAAGACCGATCCATGCCAGGTGAAATTCCCCAAACTCCACGGCCACCTTGCAAATAGATTCGAATAATTCCTGCCGATCCTTGCTGCGCACAATCGTCTGGTTGACCTGGCTAAGCGTGGCATACAGCCTGGAAAAATAACGGACTTGCAGCTCGGCCCGTTTATCTTCCGCAATGTCGCGGCTCGTTCCAACCTCTAAAATGGGTCGGCGTTTCCCCCGGCTTCCCGCGTAGCGGATGCGTGCCTCGACCCCCAGCCAGTGGACGCTTCCATCCGCATGGATCACCCGAAATTCAATCGAATACCGCCCCGCAGTGGAGGGATCGATAGTGCGGGCAATTTCCTGCTCTAAACGGGAAACATCCTCCGGGTGGATGCGGGCCATCATATCCGCATACGGAACTTCCAATGAATCAAAGCCATAATGACCCCGGGCGCGTTCATCAAAACGGACAATCCCTGTGGGAACGTCATACTGCCAGGTCCCTATGTTTGCGGCATCGTATGCCGTACGCAGCCAGTTTTCACCTTCGGTCAAGCGGTCGGAATGGCGTTTAATTAATACATACAGCAGGGCGCCGGTCACCAGCACATATCCCCAGCCTTTGTAGGTGCCAATCTTATGAAAAACATCCCGGTCCGAGACAAGCATTGCCAGCAACTGGTCGGAAAACAAAATCCACAGAAAGCCGACCAGCACATACAGAGAGACAATTTTGAGCGGACCCTGGAATGTAAATGTTTTCTTGGCTGCCATAGCACACTTCTCCAATACCCGCCTTGGCCAGCGGGTTCATAAAACCGATCTTTTTAATTTTAGGCTTTATTGGAAGATATATCGCATTAAAATAATTGCAGGAAATTCTCAGACAATTTATAAAAAAAACACAGCCAGGATATTTGCCTTGGTATGTACCGAGCTTATATGATTAAAAGTATAGCATTCTTATTTTTTGGAATTAGATGATGTTTGTCCAGTTTTTTGTGGATGTTTGTAAACATTCCACTGGAGATACAGGCGTTGATTTTGTGGGCTGGTACCGGGCAAGGCGGAGGGGATGAAAATTTATACTGCAAGATTAATCATTAAATCGAACAATAAAAAATGCGTAGTTTTTGTACCGCAACGTTATGGAATTTAAGAAATTAATGTTGTAATCTTATTTCAAAGTACATGTCACCCTGAGCGATAGCGACACATGCACCGCGTTGCGGATGCAGTGCGGCGAGGGTCTCTGAGACAGTCGTAGAGGTTCTTCGCTCCGCTCAGAACGACATTGCGTAAGGCGAGCCATTAAATCGAACAATAAAAAATGCGTAGTTTTTGTACCGCAACGCATCGTCCCCGCAGGGGGTTCACGTTGCGTGTGTTTTCTGGATAACACCGCCGCTCGCAAGATGTCCTTCGACAGGCTCAGGACAAGAATCTTGCGGTACTGCAATTTGCGGTACTACGATGCGGATATTCCTGCCTTGTACTTGAATAAGATACAATCACTTTCACTATGTCCAATTTCATTACAACCAAATGGGATGTCATCATCATCGGCGGAGGGGCGGCGGGATTCTTTGCGGCCATTCGCTGCGCGGAACTTAATCCCAACCTGCGCGTGCTCATTCTCGAAAAGGCAAGCCAAACACTGGGCAAGGTGCTCATCTCCGGCGGCGGGCGCTGCAACGTCACACACGCTTGTTTCGAGCCTGCCAAACTCATCACCCACTATCCACGCGGGGGCAATGAGTTGCGCGGCGCATTCTCACGTTTTCAACCAAAAGATACGGTCGAGTGGTTTGAATCGCGCGCTATAAAGTTGAAAGCTGAAAGTGATGGGCGCATGTTCCCGGTCACAGATGATTCGAATACAATTGTCAACTGCCTGCATGACTCGGCAAAGAAGGCGGGAGTGCGGGTCGAGTTGGGCGCATCCGTGCTCAGCGTGGAAAAAGGCCTGAAAAGCGGATTCAAGCTCGAGGTTAGGAAAGCCCGCGTTGAGCCTGGTCGAAACGAGGCGCAGGTCATTCCTCTTCAAGCAAAAAAATTATTGTTCGCAACAGGTGGGGATCGCAAATCGCTTGAAATCATCCAATCGTTTGGTCATACCATTAGCTCCCCCGTCCCATCTTTATTTACGTTCAACATCAAAGACAAACGCATCAACGGGCTTGCAGGCGTATCGGTTGAAGATGCAGCGTTGAAGATGGATTCGATCAGCGCGCGCGGCCCGTTGTTGATTACACATTGGGGGATGAGCGGCCCCGCCGTGCTGAGACTCTCTGCCTGGGGCGCGCGCATTCTCTTCGACAAAAAATACGCTTCACCCCTAACCGTCAACTGGCTCGGCGACTACAGGCTGGATACCACGCTGGAAATTTTACAGCGCAACAAAGACTGGCACGAAAACGCGCGCAAGAAGATCGCCACGAACTCTGCGTTCTCACAAATTCCCATCCGCTTGTGGAAGCAATTAACAGAATTCATCGGAGATAAAAACTGGGGGGATGTATCGAAGGCAGAATTGAGAAAGCTGGCCGAGGAATTAACGGCGGGCGAATTTAAAATTCAAGGCAAGGGACAATTCAAGGAAGAGTTCGTCACCTGCGGCGGCGTGAATTTAAAGGAAGTGGATTTCAAAACCATGCAAAGCCGCGTCGTGGACGGTTTGTTCTTCGCGGGTGAAGTGCTGAATATTGACGGACTTACAGGCGGGTTCAATTTCCAATCCGCCTGGACGACGGGCTGGCTGGCGGGGAATGCATTATCAGCGGATGTTCTCAACGGATAGGGAACGGATGCACAGATGGGGTCAACGGATGCTTCGCAAACGGATGCACGGATGAAAACGGATAGAACAGTTACCCGCTCATCTCCCTCAACCTGCGGGAGACGCTTCGCAGAACGGCAAAAGAGACATCGGGGCGTTCACGCAAAATCCCTTTGAAAGTTTCGCCGTCTATCGCTAGTACGCGGACATCCGTCTGGGCGCGGAGCGTTGCCGAGCGCGGCGCGGATTCGATGATCGCCATCTCGCCGACGAAATCGCCGGGGCCGCGCTGTGCAAGCACCTGCTCGATTTGATCCACAGACCGCAGAACGTGCAAGTGACCTTCGACGATTACGAACATCCTGTCCCCTTCGTCGCCCTGATTAAAGATGATTGTGTTTTGCGGAATCCATTCTTCGCGGGCAATCTCTGCTATGAGTTTCAAATCTTCAGGGGAAAGGTCGGCAAAGATGGGGATTTCACGCAGTAATAAAATGCGCTCCAAAATGGAAACGGTTTTCAAGGTATCCATGGGTTTCTCCTCGCCAAAATCGGCCAATGCACCAAGCGCGGCTTCGCGCAGAAATAAGTCTGAGCCTGATTTCATTTGATGCAACAATGGAATAAATTCGCGCAAGCCAAGTTCGGATGTGGAACGGATTGCCAAAGTCCGCAGCCAGGGGTCTGTGCTTTTTAATAACACAGCAATGACGTCGGATGGATCAGATGGCGTTGGTTCTTCTTCAAGCAAGGATACGACGCTTTTCGCAAGCTGCCTGTCTCCAATCGTATCCAGCGCTTCGAGCGCGGCGGCGCGGTTTTCGATGTTCGTTCCATTCATGCTTTTGCGGACGAGTTCCATCGTGCGCATGTCGCCAAACAAGCCGACGGTTTTGATGAGCCGTCCTTCACAAACAGATGCCCCCCTGCGAAGACAATCATGCAGGAAGCGTGTTGCGTGTTGCGTGGGTGAAATGCTGGCAGATTGGTTTCGGAGTATTCGCGCACGGGTGAGTTCATGTTTGGCATATCCACGCAGAGGGGTGAGCGATTGAGGATTGCCTGGGGCAAGCGCATCGAGGGCGGAGTCAATGGCGGGGGGTTCTTTTTCAATGAGTTCCAGCACGAGCGCGCGGCTTTCGTCGCCTCGCTGGCGCAAGGTCACTGCGGCGGTTTGACGAACGCTTTCATCGGGGTCATTCAAATATCCAATTAGATTTTTGCTGATGGATTCATCCTTCAAACTTCCAAGCGCAGATATGGCGGCGCGGCGGATGGGTGCGGAAGAATTTTTGAGAGAATTTAGTGTGGGCTGAATGTCAGGAGAAAAAGATGAAATTTCAGAGACAGTTTCTAACGCGGAGATGAGAATTTGAGAATTTTGAGAATTGAGTCGCGGATTTAGGTTTGCAATCGCTTCATCCACGACGCCGAGCCTGGTCAATGCGACGATGGCTTTTGTCTGCACGGACAGGGATGAATCGTTCCTCATTAAGTTTGAGATTTTTGTAATTAACTCAAGGGAAGTGGTGATATTCAGCTTTGGGAGGACAGTCAACGCTTCTTCGCGGACATGGTCATCGGAATCATCGAGCAGGGAAATGATTTCACTGGCTGCGGAGTCGGCGCACAAAGCTCCCAGCGAGGAAACTGCTGAGGCGCGCACAGCAGGCTCAGGGTCAGAGAGGAGGCGGGTGAGGTACGGGATGGCCGAGTCCGATTCCATGCGTCCCAGCATTTCAGCGGCGAGTCGGCGCGTGGTCGCTTTTGAGTCATTCAAAGCGCGGGTGGCGACATCCAACACAGCAGCGTCGCCTTGAAATCCTGTAAATGAAGTTTCATTTGCGCTGAAGACTTCGAGGCGTCCCGCTTGCAGCGCGTCAACCAAAGCCTGGGCATACGCCTTACGCATCTGCCAGATGAACACGCCACACACGAGCGCGAGGATTGTGCCCATCAAAAAAATCTGTTGAACGGTGAGGAGTTGTTCCCCAACGATGAGCAGAACACCCGAAAGCGCGACGCCGATTTGCGAAGGGACGCCGTTGTTGAAAGCCAACACCTGACCGCGTTTTTGCGAAGGGACAACGTTGAAGAGCGCATTCCACGCCGTGCCTGCGATGCCAGCGAGAATCACGAGTTGTGCGAAACGTGCAATCGCCGCGCCGTTGAGGTTGTAAAAACCCGCAAAAACTGCGAAGGAAAAAATATAGGTGAGCGGCATCAGGAATACGCCGTTGATGATACCCAGCCGTGTGTAAATACGGCTGGCAAGAAAAAGCGAAACGAGAAATGTGGAGGCGGTGGTGATACTGTTGAATAAGCCGAAGAAACCCGCCACCCCCGCTTCATCTGAAAACGAGGCGGTGACCACTTTGTTAAATGGAAATGCGATGGCAAAGAACAGCACCGAAAATAAAACGGATGAATAAGCGATCAAGCGCATCAGCGGCGAGACGCGCACAAAGTCGAAGCCTGCGCGCAAGTCATCCAAAAGATTCGATTTCTCTTTAAATATTTTCGTTTTTTGGAAATGTCCGCTCGCAATCATGCGGGTGAGATAAAACGCAACACCAAGTAGAAGTGCATATAAAAGAAGCAGGTTGTCCGTGCCAAGCAAGCGGGCGATCACACCAGTGACTGCATTGCCGATGACACTGCCGAGAATCCCCGCGCTGGTGAATAATGGAAAAAGCCGCTTCGCCTGGCGCGCGTCGCAGACTTCGCCCGCAAGGTTCCAGACGAAGGTACCGAGGATCATGCTCACGCCGTTGATGGTGAGCCACAAAATTGGATAGAGAAGAGCGAATGGGAAAAAAATCGCGGCGCGTTCGAGAATCAATAAGCCAATGAACGCCGCAATCAGCGCTGAAAAGAATTTTCCTTTGTCGAAGCGTCCGAGAGCGGCAGAATAGGCGAGGGTGGTGATAAAGGTCAACGCCCCCAGGAAGAGATACATATACGGCAGGAAGTCCACGCCGTAGCGCAGGAGGAATAATGCGGATGCGGCGTTGTCACCCATCCCCTGCCCTGCCTGGATGCAGGCGAACAGCAAGGCGACCAGAAAAGCCAGCCGCCCTTCATCGGCACGGACATTCAGCAAGGATGCGAGGCGATGGAACATTAAATCAACCTATGGAGAATCCAATTTCAGAAACACATTAGTATTACGGCGCAAGATTGCTCCCTGCGCCGTCCCCGGCGCAGGACTTGTCTCGCAAATCGCCGCCGCCCACAGGGTGCTCCGCAAAGGACGGCGGCTTTGAGCCTGATCTCAGAAACACATCAGGGAGCATTGTTTTGTTTCTCACTAATTTTCTCCTACTATACACTACTATGAACAAGTATGGAAAAGTAATTGATTTTCAACTAAATTTGTCCTATACTGAATTCAGGATTTTACAGTGGATAGGCCATAGTAGAGAGGAGCGATAATGAGATTCCAATCCCCACAATCGAACTTATTCCAGGTATTCGCGGTCAGCGGGGTGAACACCATTTCCTTCGGTATTCAGGCCAGTGAAGAGGCAAAGCCCGGCCTGCTTGGGTTTGCGGTCGAGCGGATCGATCCCGCCAAGAATGAGCGATACATCATGCCGGGCTTCAAGATTTTCCGCTCGGTGATCCCGGTCCCAACACCGGAAGCTTTTGTCAGCACCTGGGAGCATCCGGTTCAAAGCCTGGTATGGGACGATTTTAGCGCCGAAGCGGATCACGAATACGAGTATCTCTTTCACCCCATCAAGGGCAGGTCCAAAAATTTGGACCGCAGCGCGGGACCGATCCACATAAAAGTGCGCACCGAGCCGTTGTTCAGCAATGAGACGCACGATATTTTCTTTAATCGCGGCGTCGCCAGCAGCCAGGCATACCAGCGTCGCTTCGGCAATAGCAGGCTGGAGGCGCTCCCCCCAGAGAGACAGGCGGAGGCGCTCCATTGGCTGACGCGCGATTTGGATGAAGCCGCCCTGCGATTTATCCAGAGTGCCGGGCAGGGTGATACCTTGCTGGGTTGTTTTTATGAATTTCGTTATGAACCCGTGGCCAGGGAAATAAAAGCCGCAATGAATCGCGGTGTGAATGTTCGGCTTATTATTGACGCAAAGGTCAATGAATCCACAGACAAGAAGGGCGTTTTTCACGAGAGCTTCCCGCGCGAAGATAATATCAAGATGCTCAATACGGTGGAAATCCCCCACCCCAGCGCAAATGTTATCCTGCGCCAGGCCAAATCGAACAGTATCCAACACAACAAATTTATGGTGCTGATGCGGGGCGGGAATCGGCCGCAGGAGGTGTGGACCGGTTCGACGAACATTTCACTGGGCGGGTTCAGCGGTCAGACGAATGTAGGTCATTGGGTACGCGACCCTGAAACAGCCAGGCAGTTTGCAGCCTATTGGGAGATTCTTAGCATAGACCCAGGCGCAAGAGACGGGTTTACCCGAAGCCAGGCTCGCGAGGCCAACCGCGCACTGCAAACTTCGATTGAAGCGCTGCATGAGACTCCAACAACCCTCGAGGCGATCCCGCCCGGGATAACCCCGGTCTTCAGCCCTCGCGCCGGCAAGGACGTGCTGAACATGTACGTCAAACTTGTTGACTCGGCCAGGGCCTGTTCCTGCATCACACTTGCCTTCGGCATCAACGAGTTATTCAAGCAACAGCTCATTGACAACACCTTCCGCGACGAGGTGATCTTCATGCTGTTGGAGAAACGAGACCGTCCCAACCCGCGCAGTACCAAGCCTTTTGTCGAACTTAAATTCAGCAACAACGTTTATCAGGCATGGGGTTCGTACATCAAGGACCCGGTCTATCAATGGGCGCGTGAGACGAATGCGCAAATCCTGCGGTTAAACTCGCATGTGGTCTACATCCATTCCAAATTCCTGCTGATGGACCCGCTCGGCGCCGACCCGATCGTGATCAGCGGCTCGGCAAATTTCAGTGAGGCATCCACCAACGATAACGATGAGAACATGCTCATCATTCGGGGGAATAAACGGGCGGCAGACATTTACTTCACGGAATTCAACCGCCTTTTCAACCATTACTATTACAGGTCCGTTCTTGAACAACTTAAGGAAAGCGGGCAAGCCATACAATCGGATGCAAGTCTTTTCCTGACAGAGGATGATAAATGGCTGGAAAAATATAACAGCCCCCGCAAACTGCGGTCAAAGCGCCTGAAATTATATACAGACATGGAAGGCGCGGTGACGCTTTAACCGCCCGGCGGAAAAAATCAAGAAATCCTGATCGACAGAGAAATCAGGTCAGTCCGCCTCATTGGGGATTGGCTCAAGATCAAGCTGACATAACCCCAAGCTGCTGCAACAGGCTTATGCCATCCTCTTCGCCCCAGTGTTCCACGATTTTGCCGTCCACAATTCGGGCAATGTAAATCCCTGAAAATTCAACGCGCATCCCCGTGGCGGGGATGCCATAAAAGTCCCCTGTGTGCGTGCCCGTCATGATGACGCGCGCAACAACTTTGTCACCTTCCGCGACCAGGTCTTGAATTTCAGTGCGGAAGTCGGGCATTCCAATCAGCGTTTTTTGGTGGACCGCTTTTGCGCCTTCCAACCCCGCGGGCATCCCAGGCATGATCTTGGGCGTGAGCACATCGAATGCCATGATCTCATCAAGCCCATCCAGATTGTTGGTGTTGTAACATTCCTGATAGATGCGGACAATGTTCTTGTTCTCTTCGAGGGACATGGGGATCACTCCTTCAAATTTCGCCAGCAAGCTGGCTGACTCCAGATTCAGCGCATCAATTTTTTAACCCGGGGTTGGTTCAAAAACGATTCAGTGAGTCCAGGCTCGAGCAGGGATTCGGCAATCTGCCCCGCGATTTTGCGGCCTGTTGCAATGCCATCTTCGGCTTCTTTTTGATTTCCCATCTCTGATTGGACTTTTGCCAAATCCATTAGGATCACCCAAAGATGAAGATTGGAATCAGTCTCCTTTGCCAGCGAGCAGGCTTCCGTTAAGACTTGAAGCGCTTCTTCGATTCGGTCCAATCCAAATAAGGCATTTCCCCTCCAGCGCAATACTTCGGGGATATCCACGCGCGTAAGCGGCATGGCTTCATCCAATAATTCATCTGCCAATGAAAGAGCCTTGTCAAATTCGTTTTTTGCCATTGCCAGTTCAATGTTCGCCAGACAGACAAAGATGGTGTAACGCGCGTACGGGATCGAAGTAGGTTGAAGCAGCATGTTTCCAACAACCTGTTCGGCAGATTGAAGATCGTCCATGAGCAGGTGCATGCGCGCTTTTGCGGCTTGTGGGAACGATCTCCAGGCAGGCTGTTTAGCGTCGGCGATCTGCATGGCTCGTTCAATTAACGGATAGCCTTTTTCAACCGCGCCGCAATATGCGTACATCCAGGCCAGTTCTGAGCGCAGGCTGATGCTGCTGGCGATCAACCCCGCTTCGTCTGCAAGTAGACTGCTTTGCTCAGCCAGTTGAATCCCGCGCCCCAATTGACCGTTTTCAAAATAAGAGAATGCCATGAGCATCCGATCATAAGATTGTCCCCACAGGTTATCTATCTTTTCGCAGATCTGTAACGCCTGCCGGCTGCATTCCAGAGACTGTTCGTATTCCCCTGCATTGAAGTACGCTTCCGCCTCCGAACCTAAACTGTCCGCCAGCATTACCTGGTTATCCAAAGACCGCCAAAGGTCACGCGCTTCTCGAATGGAGAGATGCGCTTTCTCGAATTCACCGCGGCAGGTATAAAGGCGGCAAAGGTCGTTCAACACAAAAGCCAGTTGTTCGCGGTCATCCGACTCACGCGACAAAGCCAGCGCGACTTCACCATACTCAAGCGCCTGGCCGAGCCGCTTTGAGAATAAAAAGGTGATCATTAAATTCCAGTTTAATTTTGCCTGTGTGGCGCGGTCCCCGATTTCGCGGGAGATCTCAAGCGCCGCAATTAACATCTGTTCACTGAGTTCTGGATTATGCAGTTTGGAAAAAATGGAATAGATGGTGGCCTTTGCCATGAGCGCTTTCATCTCCGTCGGACGATCTCCAAGCCCATGACCGTAAACTTGCATTTCTTCATAGGCTGCCAACGCCTCTTCAAAATGCCCGCTCAACTCAAGCACCGAACCCAGTTGCGTGAAAAGATGAATAACTTGTCCAAGGTCGGCGTTCGTGCGCTTTGCAACTTCCAGCGCGCGACGGAAGTGAGTTGCGGCTTCGGCATTGGCATACAAGCGCGCGGATTTTTCACCCGCGATCACGTCATATTTCAAGGAGCGCTCATCTCCCGCGCTGTAAAAATGATATGCCAGCAATGGCGCAAATTCTTCGATGCGGCTTGCGTGCAGTCCTTCCATAATCTCACCGATCTGGCGATGCAGTTCGGCGCGCTTCTTGATGAGGATCGATTCATAGGCCGCTTCCTGAATCAATACGTGGCGAAACGCGTATTCATTGCGAAGCGCCTCGATCAAGCTGACTTCCCTCAAATACTGAATCTGCGCATCCAGCCCGCCATTCAAGCTGGTGAGCGGTTTCAGCACGCGCACGTCAAACAGACGACCGATCACCGCCGCATTTTGCAAAACGTGTTTGGACGTTTCTGGCAGTCGGTCAATGCGGGCGCTCAAGACGCCGCGCAAGGTGTTCGGCAGTGAAATTTTTGCCGAATCGCTCACCGCCTTCCAATGGCTGTTCTCGCTGCTGCGCATAATCTGTTTTGTCTCGATCAGCGAGCGAATGATTTCCTCAACGAAGAATGGGTTGCCCTCCGCTTTGGACACGATTAAATCGCGGATGGATTTTGGTAAATCTTTCACACCCAAAAGATTGTTTAATAAAGTTTCGGTCTGGTCCACCTGCAATGGAGCCAGGTCAATCAAGTGAAAACTGCCCGTCAATTTCGTTCCCATTTTTTGAATGGAATCCCAACTTGCGGCAGTGGTATCGGGACGCGACATGCAAACGAACAAGATCGGCTGGGATGCGCTCAAATCCACGAGGTTGAGCAGTAAATTCAGCGAGGCTTCATCCGACCAATGCAGATCATCGAACACGATCACCAGCGGATTCTCCGCGGCCAGTCCACACATGAATCCGCGCGTGGCCTCGATCATCCTCTGGTTAAGCGCCTCGCCTTGAAAGCCCATCACAACTTTTGCGCTCTCTTCACTTTCC
>JACPVB010000086.1 GCA_016191985.1 Chloroflexota bacterium
GAGTTCATCCATGAATTCGATGACGTTTTGTTTATGAGGGATGGTGACGTTGAGTCCGTGTATTTCTTTTGAATGAACTCGATTGAGCAGGTCTTTTAGTCCCTGTTTGTCGTCGGGGGGAATGGGGAATAGGGAATAGTCACCTTGCAAGCCGCAGGCTTTGAGCGCGGCAGTGTGAATTTTAGGCGAGAGAGAATGACCGAGGGGGTAGCCGATAAGGCCGAGGTAATAAGGAGTCATAAATGAGTAATTCGTGAGGCGTGTTGCGTGTTCCGTTTTTTGGCGTGTACGTCTACGTGTTTCCCTGCTACGATAATTGTTTGAGCACTTCAAAGAAATTGGGGAAGGTTTTGTAAACGCAGGATGGATTTTCGATGGTGACTCCGTCGAAGCGTAAGCCGATTAAGGAAAATGCCATTGCCATGCGATGGTCATTGTAGGTTTGGATGACGGCGGGACGCATCTTTTCTACGGGATGAATGGTCATTCCATCTTCATGTTCTTCCACGCGGACGCCGAGTCGCGTTAGTTCAGTGCAGGTTGCGTGGACACGGTCTGTCTCTTTGACCCTTGCTGAGGCGATGCCGCGAATTCGGGTGGGCGAATCAGCAAACGGGGCGATGGCGGCGAGGGTTTGGGCGGTGTCGGGGATGTCGCGCATATCAATGTCAATGCTGTGAAGTGACGAGCTACCAGTAATCAGCAAACAGTTATCAGTTTCCTGTATGGTACATCCCATTTGAGCTAGAACATCGAGAAAGCCGATG
Source organism: Chloroflexota bacterium (assembly GCA_016191985.1). Lineage (GTDB taxonomy): Bacteria > Chloroflexota > Anaerolineae > Anaerolineales > Villigracilaceae > Villigracilis. The sequence goes on from JACPVB010000086.1 coordinate 768, forward strand.
TCGCCTTGCACAGATTTGCGCGAGATGTTTTCCATTTTTACCGTTCCGCCGCAGATGGCAGGGGCGGCGAAGAAGTAGGAGGCGGCGGAGGCGTCGGATTCGATGGGATAGGTGGAAAGTGGGGAGTAGAAAGTGGGGTGAATGGTGAATTGGGAATAGTTGCGACGTTCGATGGTTACGCCAAAGTCTCGCATGATGGAAATGGTCATGTCCACGTAGGGTTTGGAGTTGAGGTCGGTGGTGAGTTCCACTTCAACGGGAGTTTGGGCGTAGGGAGCGGTCATGAGCAGGGCGGAAAGAAATTGGGAGGAGATGTCGCCCGCGATTTTTGTTTTTCCACCTTTCAAACCTGAAGCATTGATTTTTATCGGCGGACAAATCTGCATTCCGCCTTCCGCATTCTGCATTGGTTGAATATCACAACCCAATTGTGCCAATGCTTCCACCAAATCCCCTATCGGACGTTCGCGCATTCTTGATTCGCCGTCGAGGATGTATTCGCCGTTGCCAAGCGTGAGGAAAGCGGAGAGGAATCTTGCGGCTGTGCCTGCGTTACCGATGAAGAGTTCGGCTTTGGTTGCGGGGATTTTTCCTCCAAGACCTGTGACAGTCATTTCAAGTTTTTCTTCGTCGAGTCGAACGTCAAAGCCGAGGGTTTGCAAGGCTCTGGCAAAGTAGCGCGAGTCGTCGGAGAATAAAGCATTCGTTAAGTTCGTCGTTCCGTTGGCAAGCGAGGCAATGAGCAAGGCCCGATTGGTCAACGATTTTGAGCCAGGGACGCGGACGGTGGTGTTGAGAGGGTGGTTTATTGGGGTGATGCGGAAGGAGGGCGAAGTGGTTGGCATAAGAAAAGTTATCAATGAACAGTGAGCGGATTTTTGAAACGGATAGCGGAGGCAGTCAACGGATTGAAGCGGATGCACGGATTTTTATAAACGGACTCTGGTACGGGCTCACGAATTGAAACGGGTAATTGCTGTGTCTACATGTTTACTTATCTACGCAGCGAACTTCTGATACTTGTTTTGCGCTTCGTCCAAAATGGATTCGAGTTTGGTGAAATCTTTAGCTGACAGAGCAGACTCGATTTCGGCGAGTTGGGTTTGCATTTTGTGTAAAGCATTCAAAACATCCTCGCGGTTGGATTGCAGGACGCCCAGCATCATGGAGGAGGATGTGCCTGCCAGGCGGCTGGTGGACTTGAAGCCAGGGCCAACGAAGGAGGCGACATCTTGCGGAGTCGCAAGTGCAAGTGCGGAGGAAATTAAAAATGGCAAATGACTTGTGGATGCGAGGATGCGGTCATGTTCGATGGCGTCGAGCGTTTTGGCTTTTGCGCCGAGGGCTTCGATGATTTGGTTTGCGGCGGAGATGGCGCGTGGTGATGTCCGTTCGAGCGGAGTCAGTAAAAATGGCGCGGCGTAATACAACGTCCGTTCGGCGTTGGCGAGGGAGAGTTTTTCCTTGCCGCAGATGGGATGTCCACCGATGGGGTCGAAGCGTTCCGGCAGGCGGGACATGGATTCAACGATTAACTTTTTTGTGGAACCCAAGTCCATGACGATGCAGGGGTTGGGTGTGAACGAGGGCAACTGCTCAAGCAGAGTCAAAATCGCAGGGACGGGCGCGGACAAAATAACGAGATCAACTTCGGGGAGTAGGTTGGCAGGATCGCTGTCAGCGTAGTCTACGATGTGTTGGGACAGAGCAAGTTCGAGCGTGGGAAGATGCGGGTCGATCCCGTAAAGCGCGGCGCATTTGCCGCGTAGTCCCAACGCCAGCGAGCCGCCCATCAAGCCCAATCCAATAATGGCGATTTTTGAGTCTGCGAGATTAAACATACATCCTCAATGTGGTCTCGATAAGTTCCTCGCCAAAGAGCGGCTCGGAACTACTCGACCACCATAGGAACAGAAACCAGATGTCGATCCACCGCCTCTGCCACCGCTTTGACCTGCTTCACCATTTTGGCAAAGGCTTCGGGCGTGAGGGATTGCTTGCCGTCGGAGATGGCGTGCGCGGGGTCTTGATGCACTTCGACGATGATGCCATCGGCGCCCGCAGCGATGCCCGCTTTGGCGATGGACGACACAAACGCAGAATCACCAGTGGAATGACTTGGATCAATGATGACGGGAAGATGGGTTAACTTTTTCAGAACGGGAATGGCGTTGATGTCGGTGGTGTTGCGCGTGGCGGTTTCAAATGTGCGGATGCCGCGCTCGCACAGAATGACGCGCGTGTTGCCGCCGCTGAGAATGTATTCGCTCGCCATCAGCATCTCTTCGATGGTGGCGGACATGCCGCGTTTGAAGAGGACGGGCGTGCGGGTTTCGCCGATGGCGCGGAGAAGATTGAAGTTCTGCATGTTGCGCGCGCCCAATTGAAAGACATCCACATATTTTTCCATCATCGCAATTTGCGAAACCGCCATCACTTCGACGACGATGGGCAAGCCTGTGATCTCGCGGGCTTCTGCCATGTATTCGAGACCTTCCTCGCCGAGACCTTGAAAGGCATACGGCGATGTGCGCGGTTTGAAGACGCCACCACGAAGGGCATTTGCGCCCGCCTCTTTGACAGCCTGCGCGATTTCCAAAATTTGCGCGCGGGACTCAACGGAGCATGGCCCAGCAATGATGGGAACTTCCGTACCACCGACAGTGAAGCCGTTGAACTCAAAAACAGAATCTTGTTCATGAAATTGACGCGAGGCAAGTTTGTAGGGTTTGGAAATGCGCTGGACTTCCAGCACGCCTGGCAGGGCTTCGAATTCTTCTTTGAGGACGTAGTGCCCGTCACCGACAGCACCGATGATGGTTTGCTCGACGCCAAAGATGGGATGAGAGGATAGATTGTGTTTTTCAATTTCGGCAATAACCGCGTCGATCTGTTCGCGCGGCGCGCCTGGGTGCATGATGATCATCATAAGTGAGTTTCCTTTTCTATTTTGAACGGTGGTCGAGTAGTTCCGAGCCGCTCTTTGGCGAGGAACGTACACTTGCACCGAACGCAAGTGCGGTGTCGAGACCACCATGTTTTCAAGTTATTTTTTGTTTACTTGTAATTGGTGGTTTCGATACGCCCCGCGAAAATCGCGCGGGGCTACTCAACCACCGGTGTATTTATGGAATTACGCCCATCCTTGCTTTGTATATTCACCTTGCGCGACGGCGAGTCTGCGTCCCATGATCTGAGCAATTTGACCAACCTGTTTGACCATCTCGGCAAATTTTTCAGGTCTCAAGGATTGCTTGCCATCGGAGACTGCTTTGGCAGGGTCGGGGTGGACTTCGACGATCAGACCGTCTGCGCCAGCGGCGACAGCGGCGCGCGCGATGGCGGGGACATAATCCGCGAGGCCAGTGGAATGGCTTGGGTCGAGGATGACGGGTAAATGAGTCAGGTTTTTCAAAACGGGGATGGCGTTGATGTCAGTTGTGTTGCGGGTGGCGGTTTCAAACGTGCGGATGCCGCGTTCGCACAACATCACGCGCTGATTTCCCCCAGCCAAAATATATTCAGCAGACATAAGCAGTTCTTCGATGGTGGCAGAGAGTCCGCGTTTGAGCAGGACCGCCGTGCGCGACTCGCCAATAACGCGCAGCAGGTTGAAGTTCTGCATATTGCGTGCGCCCACTTGCAGCACGTCCACATATTTGACCATCACGTCGAGCTGAACCTGGGACATGATCTCGACAACGATGGGAAGCCCCGTTACTTCGCGCGCCTCAGCAAGAAGTTCGAGACCGTCTTCACCCAAACCTTGAAAAGAGTAAGGCGACGTACGCGGCTTGAACACTCCCCCGCGCAAAGCGGATGCTCCCGCCTCTTTCACAGCGATGGCTGTTTCAATGATCTGAGAGCGACTCTCCACCGAACAGGGTCCTGCAATGATGGCGATCTCATCGCCGCCGACAGTGAACCCGTCAATGGGCAGGATGGTGTTCTCAGGGTGAAACTGACGCGATGCAAGTTTGTATGGCTGGGTAATGCGTTGGACGGTATCCACGCCTTCCAATCCTTCAAATCGTTCGGCGGGAATGTTGTGCGTTTCGCCGATGGCGCCGATAATCGTCGCTTCGACTCCCTGCGAAAGGTGGACATTCAGTCCCGCAGACTTTACCTGTGCAATCACCGCTTCCACTTGCTGCGGTGTGGCGTTAGCTTTCATTATAATCATCATGGTGAATTCTCCTGGTAGGTTCCGGTGGTCGAGCGCAAGCAGTCGAGACCACCGCGTTTATAAATAATTTCTGTTTTCTTCAACTGCTGGTTTCGATACGCGGCGCGACGTTCACGCGCTGCTACTCAACCAGCGGGGATATGAATTATTGCGCGGCAACCAAATCGGGCCTCAACCTCACCGCATCCCGTAAATACACGTGCTTTATATCACTCTGCGGCGTTTCCGTATTCCAATGGACAAGGACACGAATCACCTTCCGCAAACTGCCGGGGACGGGAATCTCACGAGCGCACATCATCGGCACCATGCTCCAGCCCATCTGGCGCGCGGCTTGCGCGGGGAAGGTGGAGGTGAGGTCTTCGGTCACTGTAAAAAAGGCACTGCCTACATCTTCCTGCTGCATGTGAATGTTGGCATCGAGGATGGCTTCGAGCAATTCCCGAGTCGCTTCGAGAATCAAGTCAGCTTGGTCGGCTGCGACGGTGGTTGCGCCGCGAATTCCACGGATGGGCATAAATTCTTCTCCTAAGACCCTCTCCCCTGTCCCCTCTCCCAAATTGGGAGAGGGGTGCCAAAGACGGGGTGAGGGATAAAATAAAAAAGAGCGAGACCGCGTGGTCTCGCTCTTTTTGCATACAGGTTTATATTCTGTCTACTTAAGCGCCACCAACGGCAACCGAGTTTCGGAAACCGTAAAAATAAAAGTAGCTAAACCAACGGGTGGACTTAAGCATATTGGGCGCTATTCTATGCGGGGAGCGGGGATGAGTCAAGGGGCAAATTTTGTAAACGGACTTTGAAACGGATGTACTCAACAGATGAAAACGGATGCACGGAGTTCTCAACGGATTCAAACAGAATTCGGCCATCGTTTTGTTTTGTGTTGGCAGTATAATCACCCCGATATGTCCATCCTTTCGGGAAAGCACATTTTGATTGGGGTCACTGGGTCTATTGCGGCGTACAAGGCAGCGGACCTGGCCTCCAAATTGGCACAAGCGGGCGCAAAGGTTGATGTACTTTTGACTGGCGCTGGGGAAAAATTCGTTTCACCGCTCACCTTTCAATCCGTCACTGGGCGGCGCGCATACACAGATGCCGACCTTTGGGGAAACGAAGCACATGTGCTGCACGTCAGTTTTGGAAAAAGCGCGGATTTACTTGTCATTGCGCCCTGCACAGCCGATACGATGGCAAAGCTCGCGCATGGCATCGCGGATAATCTGCTGACCGTCACCGCATTGGCGGCGACTTGTCCGATATTGATCGCGCCTGCCATGGATGGCGGGATGTTCGATCACCCAGCCACGCAGGAGAATCTCAAGACGCTTCTTTCTCGCGGATTGCTGGTTGCTGGCCCGGCAAGCGGACACCTCGCTTCGGGCCTCTCTGGCACGGGACGTATGATCGAGCCAATGGAAGTGCTTGGTCACATCCGCATGGCGCTTGGAAAAAATGGAAAACTGGCTGGCAAAAAAATCATCGTCACTGCGGGCGGGACTCAGGAAGCCATTGACCCCGTGCGCGTGATTACGAATCATTCGTCTGGCAAGCAGGGATATGCCCTCGCGCAGGCCGCGCTCGATGCAGGTGCGGAAGTTTGTCTCATCACCACAACCACCGCGTTGACTCTGCCTGTGGGCGCGCACGTTGTCCACGTGAAGAGCGTGCAGGAAATGCTCGATGCATTGCTGAACAAATCGGCTGATGCGTTGGTGATGGCGGCGGCGGCGGCGGACTTCCGCCCGAAGAATATTGCAAAAGAGAAAATGAAGAAGCGCGATGGCATTCCGCAGATCGAACTTGAAGCGGCGCCGGATGTCCTTGGAACGCTGTCAACTGTCGGCGGAGAAAAGAGGCGTTTCAAAGTGACGGTGGGATTCGCGGCGGAGAGTCAATCTCTGCTTGAAAATGCGGCGGAGAAGTTAAAATCCAAAGGGTTGGATTTTATCGCCGCCAATGATATTTCCGCGAAGGATGCGGGTTTTGCGGTGGAGACGAATCGTCTGACGTTGTTGTTTGCGGATGGAACGAAAGAAAATTTGCCGTTGATGAGCAAGACCGAAGCGGCTGAAAAAATCATGGAACACATTGCAAGGCTGTTGGAGTGATATGCGTATTTTAGTTATGTCGGATCTTCATGCGAATTACACGGCGCTCGAAGCGGTATTGAAGGATGCCGGTGAAGTGGACGAGACCTGGTGTTTGGGCGA
>JACPVB010000087.1 GCA_016191985.1 Chloroflexota bacterium
GCTTGCAATTGAGTGTAGGTGGACATATCGAGCATACCCATGTCACGCAATTCTTGGGCCGATTTTTCAGAAGGCTTGAGGTTGCCAACATAGAACGTCTTAAGCGTCAGGCCGATTGCTTCAAAATCTTCCTTGGCCTTTGCACGCACAGCCGCGCCGATTTCCTCAGTCAGGCCGATCATTTCAGGCACAGAGTTCTTCGCGGCAGTTTCGCCGAGGGTATCCTGTAGCTTCGAGAGCAGCATGGTGCGTAAGCGCTCTTCAATATCAGAGGTGCGGTAGGCATGTTGCGCGCCCACGATCTGAGTTACGAACTGTTGCGGGTCCTTCACCTGGAAGGAGTAGGTTCCAAAACCTTGCAGCAATGCCACGCCAAGTCCCATGCCCGGGTTGCGGACAATGATCGGCTGCGGCGTGCCCCATTTCTTATTTGCAAATTCCTTGCGCGAAACGAAATACACTTCGGCGGGGAATGGCGTGCGGTCATTGAACGCCTTGCCGATCAGGTCAATCAGTTTCGGGATGTTGGCGGTGGCAATGGTGTGCCGCCCCGGCTTGAACACATCCAGCGCGTTGCCGTCACGGAAGAACACCGCGCTCTGACTTTCGCGCACAATCACCTGTGAGCCAAGGCGATAATCGCCAATGCCTTGCTCGGGGAAGCGGTGCACGATCTCATCGGACATTTCATTTGGGTATTCAATGACATCAAAAATCCTAGCCATGTTTCTCTCCTTGGGTGGAATAACAATTTGATTATAGCCGAACCAACTTGCAGGTACAAGAACCGTTCCTATTAATTATACATTTGAAACACTATTTCCTTTACGAATTCCAACTCGACAAAGTTTCACATCCTACCACCTTCTGCCTTCTGTTAACTGACACACGCCTCTTTCCCCGCCTCAACCTGCTTCTGAACAATAAACATTCCCTCCCCGATTCACTGTCCAATTCCATGCCACCTTTTCAGGGTTGAACAATTTTTTGCCTTGCTGGCTATAATCCTCTCACCCCTTCGGGGTTTGGGCTCCCAAACTGTTCACTGATTACTGATAACTATCAAACTATCCTTTCATCGGCATCCCCGTCGCTTTGGCTTTGACCATCATCACCTCTGCCATAATGCTGACGGCGATTTCTTCCGGTGTCTCGGCCTGCAATTCAATCCCCATCGGCGAGCGGACTCGCGCGATCTTTTCCTCGGAAATCCCCTTTTCCTTCAAGGCTTTGACGGTCGTCATCCAGCGGCGGCGAGAGCCAATAACGCCGATATAGGCTGCGGCGGAGTCTAGAAGCGGGGCTAACCCTGCGGAGTCCACATTCGCGCCACGAGTCGTCAAAATCAAAATGGTGCGTTTGTCAATTTTGATGTGGTCGGGGAGTTTATCCATTGTCACAGGATAGTAGGCGTCCGCGCCGGGGACAACCTCCGGCGTACAAAATTCAGCGCGGTCATCGCAGACCGCCACGCGGTATCCCAGCCACTTTGCCAAATGGACAACGGCCTTGCCCACGTGACCCGCGCCAATGACGACGAGCAGCGGGGGAGGAAGGATCGGTTCCACAAACACCTCCACCTGGCCTCCGCACACGCCGGGGTCGCCGCGTGAGGGGTCAGACATGTTGTAATGCAAAAGGCGCGACTGGCCTTCGCTGATCGCAATCCATGCTTCATCAAGGACACGGTGCTCAAGATCGCCGCCGCCGACCGTGCCGATAAATTTTCCATCGGGGTAGACGAGCATCTTGCTGCCCACATGCCGCGGTGTGGAGCCTTCGCTCCTGGTCACCGTGCAGAGGGCGGCTGAGCCATTATTCTTTTCGATTTCAGAGAGAGCCTGGTAAATTGATATCAATTTATTTATCCATTAATGTGTTTTTCGATCTCATCCATGGTTTGGGAAAATGATCTCTCCAAATCTATGTTGTGTGCATGGGCAAGAACGATGATCGACCATAAACAATCGGAAAGTTAATGTTCAAGTTTTTCCCTGCTGTTGGAGATGTTGCGTTTGCCATTTTCTGCAATGATGAGTTTTGCAAGATCGCCAACGTCGCCGATAAAGCCAAGTGCTATTTCTTCATTTGTCCATGCTGCGCCGTAAAGCTGCTTCTCCTTTTTCTCGTATTGCCTGCGAATATTTATGGCTCTATCGATGATCGCCTGAAATTCCATTCATGCTCCAATAACTCAGATCCAATATTGTAGGGACACAGCGCCGCTGTGTCCCTACAATTTATCTTTCCAACAATCCCAGCACAGCGGGTAATAATTGTTTCTTTCTTGAAACCACGCCTTGGGCGTCGCGTGTATTGTCTGGCAGGGGCGGGTAGGGGAGGTCGTTCAAAACAGTGGGCGGGTTGGACGAAATAAGCAGGCGGCTCGTGCCGCGGACAATATCGGTTACCAGCAGCATCGCGAAGTCGAGGCCGCGTTTGTCACGCAGGTCGTTCAGGGCATTTTGCAGGGGAGCGAGGTGCTCGGTCAGTTGCAGGATGTCGGTCACTTCGGCCTGGGCCACGGCGAATTTGAAGCCGCCGCCTTCAAAGGGTTTGATGTCTGTGCTGACGATTTCTTCGGGTTTGCGGTTGGAGAGTCCTGCACCGGCGCTGAGCACGGCTTTGCCATAGGATTCAATCGTCTCGCCTTTGAGCGGACTTCCACCCACAAATGCCCAGCGGGATAGGCGTTCGGCGGCGATTTTGTCACGCTGTGTGGTGGTGGGAGATGTCAGGATCAACGTATCAGACACCAGTCCGGCAAGAAGCGTGCCTGCCAGCGGCGGCGGCATGGAGAGTCCTGCCTCGGCGGTTAGTTCCGCTACCAGCGTCGAAGTCGACCCAACGATATCCACCGTGAAGCGGATGGGTTGATGGGTGTACGGATTTCCCAAACGATGATGGTCGAGGATTTCGAGCAGTTCGGCCTCTTCGAGCGCGGCGATGGCCTGACGCGGCTCGTTATGATCTACAAGAATAATTTTTAATCGTGGCGGGTTCAAAACTTCACGCTGCTGCGCGATGCCCATGTAAACGCCGTGCTCGTCCACGACCCAGTAATCGTTGTATTCGTCGCGCAACAATTTGTTAAGCGAATCGCGGATGTGCGCATTCGCCTGATATTTTGGGACGGTGGTATCCGCCGCGTCGCCGCATTTTGCGGACATCATTTCACGCACCGTGGCATCACCGGGGCGCGGACCGAGCGTGTCGGTAAAATATTTGAAAAGGCTCATGCCGTTGATGAGACCGTAGGGGATTCCATCCTCGCCGACGACAGGGGCGATGCCGCCTGTTTTACTGGCGAGGGTCCACGCAAGACCAAGCTGTGAATCCGGGCGAATGGTATCGAGCCGCCTCATAACCGAACCGAAGCGTGGGGAGGCGTCGGTGAGCAGGATCGGCGCTTCGAGATTGCTTGTTTTTAGGACCCAGGCAGTTTGCGCGTTGAGAGCGCCGGCGCGGGCGGCAATTGTTTTCAAACCATCGCGTTCGCGCAGGAGCCAGGCATACCCCATTGCGGCTGCAATCGAGTCTGTGTCGGGGTTGATATGGCCTATTACATAAATTTCATCGGACATTTAATTCTATTTTCTCCAGCAGAGTTGAAATTGCGAATAACCACCTGATTATATCTCGCCTTTATCCACCAGTTCCAAAAAGATGTTGACGATTTTGGGGTCGAAGTGTTTTCCTGATTCATCGATTAAATATTGGATTATTTTTTCGCGCGGCCAGGCTTTGTTGTAGGAGCGGTCAAAACTGAGCGCATCCCACACATCTGCAACGGCAAAGATACGTGCCGCGAGCGGGATTTCCCGTTCCTTTAATCCCTGGGGATAACCCGTACCATCCCATTTTTCGTGATGGGAATACGGAATCTCGATGGCCTTGTTCAGGTAGGTGATCGGGGAAAGAAGTTTGAAGGCGGTTTCGGGATGTTTCTGGATGACCGCCCGTTCTTCCGGGGTTAGTTTACCGGGCTTGTGCAGGATTTCGTCTGGGGTGCTGATCTTTCCGATGTCGTGCAAAATGGAGCCGCTGCGAATGTCTTCAAGTTCTTCGCCGGTGATGCCCATTTTTTGGGCGATCTTCAAGGTGTTTTCGGTCACGCGGCGGGAGTGACCTTCGGTTTCCTTGTCGCGCAATTCCAACGCGCGCGCAAAACCTTCGAGCATAGTGTCGTAGGCATCCGCCAATTCCTTGGTGCGCGCATGGACTCGGTCTTCAAGTTTCGCATTGAGGTTGCGAAGCTCATACTCCAACTCCTTCAGCGCGGTAATATCATGTGAGATATAAATGCGCCCCATCATCTTTCTGCTTGAGTTATACACAGGCCAGACGGTCAACTCATAATGAATCTCTTTTTTTTCGATATTGAAGATCGCTTCCGCTCGGGCATACGAAACGTGCGTGTACATTTTTATGGGGATTGGAAAATCATCGAATACGATTTTTGCAGGTTGGCCAATGACATCATCCGCTTTTTTCCCGAGCAATGCCAGCATGGCAGAGTTAATATCCACGACCAGGTGCTGGTTGTCGAGAATCACAACGGGTTCCACCAGAGCCTCGAAGACCTGGTCTCGCCCGATGGGGCTGACTTCAAATATCTGAAAGCGAAATAATCCCCATGCAATGACCAGACTCCCAATGGCCGCTGTGAATGGGGTTGCGTCACGCTGGGGGGCAATTTTGATATTCAGCAGGGTGAACACCGTGCCGATGATGGGAATTAAAACCCCAAGGGTGATCAATGCTACTTGTGTACGATACAGGCTATGAGGTCGAATGATGCGGCGTAACAGGATGTAGAGTCCCCACAACATGAGGGCGTAGCTGTAGAGCGCGAATCCATAAATCACGGGGGTAAAGTCATACAGCAGTTCAGAGAAAGGGATGCCCGGCGTCAGATGAACGTTTTTGTATAACCAGTGAAAATGGAAATCTGTAACGAGCATGGCCGCGAACAGGGATGGCACAAGAAGCGACCCCAAAAAATAGGTCCGGGCATTACTGAAAGCCAGCGCGCCCGGCGATTGCCTTCGCCGCCAGGCATAAAGCAGCACGCCAACGGATAAGGCAAACGACACAAGATATGGAATTAAATAAAGGAATTCGTTACGGGCCATAAAGATGAAACTATTTTACCCCCCGATGGGTTGGGAATGGATGGCTATATTTCCCCTCGGTCAAGCAGTTCGAAGAATACACTCACGATTTTTGGGTCGAAATGCCTGCCAGACTCGCTTCGTAAATATTGGACTACTTTGTCTTTCTCCCAGCCTTTCCGGTAGGGACGGTCACAGCTGAGCGCATCCCACACATCTGCAACGGCAAAGATGCGGGCTACGAGCGGAATTTCGTCCCCTTTTAATCCGCGCGGATAACCGCTTCCATCCCATTTTTCATGGTGACTGTAAGGAATTTCAAGCGCTTTCTTCAAATATGGAATCCTGGATAACAAGTCGTACGCAACCTGGGGATGGAGATTGACGATCTCCCTTTCCTGTTCCGTGAGCGGACCATTTTTTCTAAGGATTTCGTCGGGAATCGCCATTTTGCCGATGTCATGCAGGATCGCACCGCGGCGGGCATCCACAAGTTCTTTTTCATCCATGCCCATTGCGCGTGCGATGATTAAGGTTATCTCCGTCACGCGGCGGGAGTGACCTTCGGTTTCCTTATCGCGCAGTTCGAGCGCCTTTGCCCAGCCTTCCAGGGTGGTATCGTAGGCTTCGGCCAGGTTTGCCTCCGCCTGCTTGCTCTCGGTGATATCGAGGATGGAAACCAGGACCCTGCTCCACGAGGCTTCATATCCTGGCAGCACCATGCCGCTGATAATCAAGTGTGCCTGTTTTCCCTGCAGGGTGGGGCGGGAAATCGCGAGTTTGTAATGTTTCCCATCGTCCATAAGGCTCATAAGTTCATCAATAAAACTTTTGTATTCGCTCGGCTTGACCAGCCTGCTCAGGTTGACCGTAAGCATATCTTTACGCTCTGCACGATACCAATGCAGCGCCGCGTCATTTACATCCAGTATTTGAACCAGCTCCAGGCATTTTTGCGCTTCTTCATCGTGCTTGTTGAAGAAGTCCCTGAAGTTTTGTACCCCATTTTCCCTGAGATGATCCAAATGGGTTTTTAATGCGGAGAAATCCTCCTCGAGCATTGGCACCGGTGAGTGTTTAAAGAAAGTACGATAGCGCTCCTCGCTTTCCCGTACCCTTCTCTCCACCATTTTGTGCTCGGTGACATCGGCAAAAGAGGCTACCCATAAACCCTTTATCGGGTACATCATGATCTCTGCGTTGTGCAATTTTCCATCCTTGGCGGTGATCACATATTCACGCAGGAGCGTATTAGTTTCGTGTTGAACAGCATAGGCCACATCTTTCTCCCACCAGGCGAGGACTTTTTCGTGATATTCTGGGGATGGATAAGCCTGCGCCATCCAGCTTGAAACGGTGGGAATGTCGGCAATCGTGTATCCGTAATGTTCGCTGAATTTTTTATTGACGATTAATATATTGCCGCTCGAATCCGCGATGCTGATGGGAATGGGGAGGAACTCAAGCGAGGCGCGAAATTTAGTCTCCGAGATAGACAGGCTCTTTAATGCTTCTTCGAGTTCGCTTGTCCGTATTTCGACCCGCCGTTGAAGCGACCTGTTAAATACTGCGAGGATGGAAATTGTTAACAGCGCAATCCCAATGCCGATTCCCAAATAGGAAATCAACCTCATTAAACTTCTCGGGTATTGGAAGCCAAACCAGCGATTATTAATCGCCTGATATTCCCCCATGCTGATGCTGTCGAACCCTTTGTTGACAAGTTCAAGAACGTCGGTATTGCCCTTTATCACCGCCCGGTGAAATTCACCCCCGTACAGTGGCTCGGAATAATTGAAGTCATATTGAATGCCATATTTGTTCAGGAAGTAAATCGCGGGCGGTTCATCGATTACAAAGATGGTCACCTCCTGCCTTGATGCCGCCTGGACGATTTCTTCATAGCTGTTGTAATAAACCAGATCGTCAATGCCCTGTTCCAATAGATATTCAGCATTGGCATCCCCCGATTTTACGGCCACGCGAAAGCCCTTTAAACTTTTTGCGTCTGCAATCCCCAAAACATTGTCCGGGAAAAATATGCGCACATCGATGCTTGCATAGGCTTCTGTAAAATCGAAAACTTCGCCGCGCTCCTCGGTATAGAAGATGGTATCGATGACATCGAATTCCCCATTTTTCATCCGCTGCAACGCTTCGTCCCACGGCAGGCCGACGATTTCAACCGGGACGCCGGCGCGTTCCTCCCACAGCTTCCATTGATCCACGAGGATCCCCTGCATATTTCCCTCAGCATCTGTAAATGCGTAGGGCGGGTAGTTGTTATCCATGCCCACGCGGATGCTGGTAATTGCAGTATTGATGGCGGGGCCTTCTGGCGTGGAACAGGATGCCAGGACAAAGACCAACAAAAATAAACAGAAAACAACCCATTTGGAGGTGGTCAGTTTAAGCCTGTTTATTTCATTCCAGTTTTTATGGGCTGCAACCGGCAAAGTAAAAAGTTTCACAATATCCAATTCTAATGCTCTCCGTAATTGATAAAGCACGGTGATTATAGTACCGATTTAACGGACGTATTTTATTGGAGTTATCTTGAAATAAAAAAGATGCGGCCCCGAAAGGGATACGCATCTTTCCTAACCTTGCGCCTGATTCTGTTTACTGATGTTTGATCGCTCTCCAGACTTTTTCAGGTGTAACGGGGTTTGAATCCACGTTTGCGCCGATAGCATCGAGGATGGCGTTTCCCACGGCGGGCGCAACTCCATCCATGGGAATCTCCGCCACCGCCTTCACCCCAAATGGGTGACTTGGCTCAAACGTTTCCACGAAGATGGTTTCGAGTTCGGGCATTTCATCGGCGCGGAAGATGTGATAGCGATCCAGGTCGCGCTCGATGGCATTGCCTTTTTCATCGTAGCGCATCTCTTCGCAGACCGCATAACCGAGCGCCTGAGTCATCCCACCTTCGATCTGTCCCGAAGCCGTGAGCGGATTGACGATCACACCCGAGTCAACAGCCATGACGAGCCTGTCTACTGTTACCTGACCCGTTTCTGTATCCACGGTCACTTCGGCGAACTGCGCCGCAAAAGGCGGAGGGGATACCGGCGAGACATAACTTGCCACGCCCATGATCTGCTCCTGGTTATTTTTATGCAGGGCGTCCAGTGCAACTTCAGCCAGAGACACTGATTTCCCATCGGGTGCAATTGCCATTCGATCCACAAGGCGTATCTCTTCCGCCTTATATACTTGTGTACCTGTTTCCTTGTTTACTTCACGATTCAACATCTCTGCCGCGCGTATTTTGATTCTCTCTGCCACAATCTGCGCCGCCTTGGTTGCGGCCGTTCCGGAGATATAGGTTGTGGATGAAGCATACGCGCCCTTATCAAACGGCGTGAAATCGGTATCCGA
>JACPVB010000118.1 GCA_016191985.1 Chloroflexota bacterium
CGCTGCAAGTCCAGAATGTAATAAGGCTTACCCTAACTTAAAAAATATATTCTGGGACCTTGTCAATAAGCTAGATGAACGCCCAGTCACGCTATCCACATCTGCCTACCCAATGGGCACGGTCACTGAAACAGTGGACGGATATTATTTACTCTCCGTCATTCTAGGCTTGGAAAGAAACGCTGGCTTGATCGACACCGCACCTCAGACCATTTATCGTGTAAAGGATGGGGATTTCTCCACACTAACCACTGCACAATACTCACTGCCCTATGCCTTTGATGGTATCAATCCTGGCTTGTACATTTCCATGATGTGCCGTGAACACGTTCTTTCCACAACCGAGGAGGAGCTTCTAGCAACATCAGAACGTGTCGATGTGAATGAAGTTATTTGGCGTCCATTTTATGGAAATTTTAGTGAAATGTTCGAGGCTTGTACATCGTGGGGAGTGGAAGGGCCAGACCTCGGCGAGAAAGATGCGGTCATTAGCGATATTCCCAGCCTTGTCATAGAAGGTGCATATGACCCTGCCACCCCTCCATTTTACGGAAGACAAGTAGCGGAAAAATTATCGAACAATTTTTACTTTGAATTTCCCAATATGGGTCACGTACCCACCACTAGTGACACCAGTGGTTGTGCAATGCAGATCGCAATGGATTTTCTCGAAAGCCCTATTGCCGAGCCAGACCGGGCTTGTTTGAACAAAATGCAGAATATTGAGTTCCTTGTACCATATACAGGTGACCCTGCTCTTGAGTTGAAAAAGCAACAATCGTTCGGTGTAACAGTCAATGCCCCGGAAGACTGGTATTACGATGAAGGCTTTTTTGTGCGCTATTCATCTCCATTTGATATTACACAGGTAGGTGCGTTCAAGGCGTTCGTCAGCATACAAGAACTGAAAGATTATTTTTCATCAAGCGCATATGGATACCGGGGCTTGGATAGCGCCCCAGCAGAAGCAGGCACACGCTCAGCAAACGGATTGACTTGGAAACTTTATTCCTCATCCTCCAATGGGCGTCCAGTGGATGTGGCTGCAGTTGAAAAGGGAGGGGCATCTCTGATTATCATTATGTTCAGCCATCCGGATGAGCATGATGCACTATATCGCACCGTTTTTCTCCCCATGGTGGATTCAGCCCGGTAAAAACAAGGCATTTTCGTTGACGATTCGCCTTCCTTCGTGGTATTATTCGCCCGCTAAAAAACCAGCCAAAAGCTGGAATTGTTGTGTCTATTACACGAGGAGAAACTCATAAGCGCTAACGAATTTCGAGTAAATGAAGGCATCCGCGTTGCGGAAGTTCGCCTTATCGGTCCGGACGGCGGCAATGTCGGCGTTGTGCCGATACGCCAAGCCTTGCAAATTGCCCGTGATGCCGAGATGGATCTGGTAGAAGTCTCACCTGGCGCCACTCCTCCAGTTTGCCGCGTAATGGATTTTGGAAAATTCATCTACGAGAAAACAAAGAAGGAACGTGAGGCCAAGAAGGCTCAGACCAAGATCGAAGTCAAAGAAATTCGATTGCGCCCCAAGACCAACGAAGCGCACCGCGGTTTCAAAGTGGATGATGCTCGCCGCTGGCTGAACCAGGGTCACAAAGTTCGTGTGACTGTCAAGTTCCGAGGCCGTGAAATGGATTATCCCGAGATCGCGCTGGAAGACCTGCGAGAGATCGCACACGATCTTTCCGATGTCGCCACGATCGAGGTTCCACCGCAGATGGAAGGCCGTACCATGCTCGTGGTTCTTGTCCCTGCCAAGGCTGGGGCAAAAAAGAAAGAGAAAACTGATCAGGCCGACGTTAAGAACGAAGCGGAAGCCTGAGAGTTGTGTAATGCCCGTAAAGGGTACAAGTCCCATAAGATGTTGATCGTCCGCGGGAGTAATTAATATCCCGCGGTTAATTTTGTCTGAAAGGAGAACCCCAGCAATGCCTCGCAAAGCAAAACCTGGAAAGAAATACAAGCTGAAGACCCACAAAGCGACATCTAAAAGATTTCGTCTGACTGGCTCCGGCGTACTCGTGCGAACGAAAGGTGGCAAAAGCCATTTGCGCCGCCGCACGTCCGACCGCACAAAGGCGTTATTGAGCGAAATGGTGCCCGTGTTAGGGCGCAAATTCGTGAAACGAATCAAGCGCCTTGCCCCGAACATGAAGTAATCGTCAATTTTTAGTTGCGGCTTTCGGGTGTGCGCAACTGGTATCGCTAAAAGCGAATCGACGCCCGCGAGTTTGCAGGAGGTAAAGAAACATGCGCGTAAAAGGAGGCCCGCAAGGGCATCTACGTCACAAAAAGATTTTGAAGATCACCAAGGGCCAGCGCGGCTCGAAGCATCTTTTGTTCAAACGAGCGAACGAGGCGATGCTGAAGAGCTTGTGGTACGCCACTCGTGATCGCCGCGTGCGCAAACGCGATCTGCGCAAGTTGTGGATCGCCCGCATCAACGCCGCGGCCCGCTTGAACGGCACGACATACAGCAAGCTGGTGTCTGCGCTCAAGAAGGCGAACATCGAGCTGAACCGCAAGATGCTGGCCGATATCGCAGTCCGCAACCCGCAGGCCTTCGCCGCGGTTGTGGCAAAAACGAAATAACCCCGTAGGGGCACAGCGACGCTGTGCCCCTACTCTTTTTATTAGGGGTAAAATTGAAACATGAATTCCATTCTGGTCGAGAAAAAATTTCAATCAGGTCAAGCCCTGCAAATCGTACAGGGCGATATTACTGTTGATGAAGTGGATGCCATTGTCAACGCTGCGAATGAACATCTTCAGCATGGCGGCGGTGTAGCCTGGGCGATATCCAAACGTGGCGGGCCGACGGTGCAAAAGGAAAGCGATGAATGGATTCGCAAGCACGGCCCCGTCCCCCACTCGCATCCTGCGTGGACTTTGGGCGGGCTGCTGCCTGCGAAATACATTATCCACGCTGTGGGCCCGGTCTGGGGAGATGGTGACGAGGATAAAAAATTATCGGACGCTGTAACCGGCTCCCTACGCGTGGCGGATGAGTTGAAATGCAAGTCCATTTCCATGCCAGCGATTTCAACAGGTATCTTTGGTTTCCCCAAAGACCGCGCAGCGGAAATCATTTTCAAATCCATTAACACTTATTTTGGAGCAAAAGGGGATTCATCTGTAAAACTTGTCCGTGTAGTTTTATTTGATGAATCAACAGTAGCCGCGTTCTTAAATGTATGGGACACACATCATGAGAAATGAGTATTATGTTGAATTTGTAGGGCCTTTTTCGTGGCTTGGACATGATGGTACAAAATCGATTTTTGACACTCCCGAGGGAAAATTGTCCGGTATATATATATGGAGTGTAGAAATAGAGGATGGTGAATTAGTCTACTATGTTGGAAAAACAAATCGACATTATTCGCAAAGGATGTTAGAACATTTCAAGGAACACTTAGCAGGCTTTTATCATATAAACTCGCTAGAAGAGTTTAAAAGTGGTAAAAGAGCTAGCCTTTGGAATGGCATGTATCTTCGACATAAAAGCCCAAAACCTGCTGAACTTTTTAAAATTTATCCTACAATATCAAGCCAAATTATTGATCTGGCAAAAACATATCGTTTTTTTATTGCCGCCTTAGAAGCCGAAAGAAGAATTTTAGAAAGAATTGAATGTGCCCTTGCCAAACATTTGTATAAGCAGCCTGGACTGATAGGGGAATTTCAAGAAACCGGATTAAATTATCGTTCACGACTTGCATCTGAACAACCAGGAATAGCATTTTTCAAATCATCAGCGAAAATATTGGGATTACCCGAATCGCTGGAGATATGATGATTACATCCAACCATAACCCAAAAATCAAACTTGTCCGCGCCTTGCTGGGACGGTCAAAGGAACGCCGCGAAGCGGGCGCATTTGTTGTGGAAGGGGTGAGATTGACAGAAGAAGCGGCGAATGGAGACTGGAGATTTGAGACTGTCCTCCATGATGATTCATTGAATGACCGGGGAAAGTTGTTGGTTAAGCAGTTAAAATCGCGCGGCATTGAAGTAGAAGAAATATCGTCAAACATTATGAAATCCCTGAGCGATACAGAATCCCCCCAGGGAATTCTTGCAGTCCTCCAATTCTCTCAATCTCCAGTCCCTAGTCTCCTGAATTTTGTCCTCATCCCCGACCAGATCCGCGACCCGGGCAACCTCGGCACCCTGCTCCGCTCCGCCGCAGCGACAGGTGTGCAGGCTGTTTTAATTCCCCCGGATACGACGGATGCCTTTGCGCCAAAGGTTCTTCGCTCTGGAATGGGCGCACATTTCAAGTTGCCAATCCACTCGATGAGTTGGGAGGAGATCGAAAACGTTGTAACGTTGGAAAGGTTGAAGGTTTTTCTGGCAGACATGGACGGTCAATCGTGCTGGGAGGTTGACTTGCGCCAGCCTGTGGCTTTGGTGATTGGAAGCGAGGCGGAGGGCGCAAGCGAGTCCGCGAGGAGGTTGGCGAATGGAAAAATCAGCATTCCCATGTCGGGGATGATGGAGTCCCTGAATGCGGGGGTGGCTGGGTCAGTGTTGATGTTTGAGGCGGTAAGGCAAAGGAACAGTAGGCAGTAGATAGAAGGCGTCGGGAAGCGTTTAGTGAAATTCTCAAACATCGGTATAATTCAATCATGGCACGATCGATTCCGCATCCAAGAAAAAAGACTGGCGCAAAGATTCGCCTACCGCGAGCCGCGAAAACAACTTTGGTGAACTTTCAAAACCGCGCGTTAACGATGTTTCCCGATACAATCAGCCGAATCATCCTGTATGGTTCCTATGCGCGTGGACAGGCAACACCCGAGTCTGACCTTGATGTGATGGTTGTTCTTCGCAAGGAGAAACAACTTACCAACACCTATATAGGTGGGCCTGGCGACACCCGCTGGCGTAAGTTGGTGGACGCCGCGGTTGACTCAATGGTGAATAAAGGTCCCTTCGTTTCCGTTTTGGTCGTTGGGGAAGATGTATTTCAGAGTAAATTTTCAATCTCACAAGCCGCACGCGAGGAAGGATTGGTGCTGTGGTCAGCCTAGCCGATATGAATTCACCGGCCACATGGCTGGAATTAGCCGAGAGCAAACTTGAGCACGCGCGGCGTATCTTCGAAATTGGTCTATATGACGACGCTGTATCGCGGGCGTATTATGCAATGTTCTATGCGGCAAAAGCAGCATTGCTCTCCGAAGGTGTGGATTTACGAAGGCATTCATCCGCTGTGACAAAATTTCGCGAACTCTTTGTTGTGACAGGCCGTGTAGACTCAGAGTATCTTCGCTATCTAGGGCGCGCCCAGTCTGCCCGCGAACGAAGCGACTATGCTCCTTTCGCCTCCCTCAGCAAAGATGGGACTGAAGAGATTCTCAATACCGCATCAGCCTTTATCGAAAAAATTCATGAACTCGTGAAGTAAGTCGGGATTTTTCGAGAACCCTTTATTATGAAAATCCGATCCATCACTTATTTTTGCAATCCCCAATTTCCGCTCGAAGAAAAAATCCTGCAAGACGCGGGGGAATTTTTGTCAAAAGCAAAAGCCGCGTATGAAGCGGCAGGGTACGAAGTGCAGACGGTGCGGCTGGCTACGATACCGTTTCCGAAATTGCTGGGTGAAGAGCATATTGACGAATTGCCCAAGTTCGCAAATCAATTTGCGAAAGCCATGAAAGAAGCAGGGATTTTCTACGCATCACTGGGGCCAGCATTGCCTGAATTTCCGCGCAGTTATCAGGTAATCCCTGAGGCGGTTGCGGCGAGTGAGGATATTTTCTTTGGTGGGGCAATGACAAGCAAAACGGACAGCAAGCTGTCCGAGTCCAGAATTGTTATGGATGCAGTAAAAGCCTGTGCGGAGGTGATTGTCAAATGCGCGCCGCTTGACCCGAACGGGTTTGCAAACTTGAGGTTTGCGGCACTGGCGAATGTCCATGCGGGGGCGCCGTTTTTCCCTGCGGCTTATCATGATGGCGATGAGCCTGCGTTTGCAATTGCGGTGGAGTCTGCTGATGTGGCGGTCAATGCTTTTGCGGGGCAACCAATTTTGGACGAAGGGCGAAGCGCGCTCATCGCTGAAATCACAAAGCATGGTCAGGCCATTTCTCAGATTGCGCAATCTCTACTCTCCAATCCCCAATCTCCAAAATTTCTCGGCATTGATTTCTCCCTCGCCCCCTTCCCCGATGATGCGCATTCGCTTGGCAATGCGGTGGAAAAAATGGGCGTGCAAAAAATTGGTCTGCATGGCTCGCTTGCATCTGCTGCGATTCTCACCGAAGCCATCGAACGCGCAGACTTTCCACACATCGGCTTCAACGGTTTCATGCAGCCTGTGCTGGAGGATACCATCCTTGCAAAACGCGCCGCCGAGGGTACGCTTACGATCAAGGATGCTTTGCTTTATTCAGCAGTTTGCGGAACGGGGCTGGATACCATCCCACTGCCAGGCGATGTCAATGCAGATCAAATTTCCCCTCTGCTGCTTGACCTGTGTGCGCTGGCGTTGCGATTGGATAAACCGCTCACGGCGCGGCTGATGCCTGTTCCCGGTAAACAGGCAGGCGACTCCACTGAATTTGATTTTGCCTTCTTTGCGAACAGCAAGGTGATGGCGTTGGACTCTGCCCCGTTGCAAGCGCCATTTTCAGCAACTCAAATCATTCCTCTAAATTCTCGCAAACCATGAACCTGCTTGATGGATTGTCTTTCATCCAATTGTTGTGGGGGGTGCCTGTTCTTTTGGCGATTCATAATTTGGAAGAAGCGCCTTTCATGGAAAAATGGTCAAAGGAATTGCCGCTGCCTATTCATCCCATTGTATCGACAAGACAATTCGTCACGGCGGTGACGCTTCTTACCATTGCGGGTTTTGCCGCAACATACTTTGGCATCACAACTGCAAACCAGCCGATTGGAATATCCATCGTTCTGGGAATACAAATGGTGATGCTGGTGAACGCGATTGCGCCTCATCTTGTTACAGCACTTCGCTTTCGCAAATACAGCCCCGGTGTTGTTACCGCGCTGATTCTGAATGTCCCCTTTTCAATTTATCTTTTCCAGCGCGCCATGCGGGAGGGATATTTGTCATGGCCGTTATTTTGGATATTGCTGGTCATTGCTCCATTTGCCATGATCTTCCTTGCTTCCGCATCGTTACAGGCGGGAAAGCTTATCATCACAAAGAAGCGGCTTTTTTCGTAATCGCTTCTTCGGGTTCACGGTTTAGGATAATGAGCCTGGTATTTTCCAATTGAAATGTATCCCAGCTTTTCGGCCAGCCTGCAAGACTCAGGATTTGCCGCATCCCAGTGGGGATCCATATTGTTCTCAAGGCACCACCTTACTAAATGTGCAGAGACAGCAGTTGCAATGCCCTGCCGCCGATAATCTTCCGAGACAAACAGGCTGATTTCAATACCGCTGCTGCATACCAGTGAAGAGAACGCAGCGCCGATGATCTCTCCGTGTTTCTCAAAGCAATAACCAATTCCACGCGCAACGAAATCGGATGGGGATTCAAAATCAGAGACATCGATAAAGTGATCCCGTCCCCAGACCCTCTCAATCAAGGGAATATCCATCCGTTTCATTTCAGCGGCGAATTTGGAGTCGCTGCAAAGTTTTTGCACATGCGCAAGGGATAGGCATTCTGAAGAAAAGCTATAGCGGTCAAAGCTGACAAGACGTTCGCCATACATTGTTTTGCCTGCTTCAAGCCATCCTGGGGATGAGGGCATGAACAGAGACCAGGGCTTGATTTCTTTCAGCATTTGCTGTCCGCCCTCGCTAGTGGCATCTCCTGCGAAATAATTAAAAAAGCCTCCAATCTTGTAAGCACAGGGATTTTCCAAATCGTCCACATAGGCTTTACCCATCTGCCCTTC
>JACPVB010000119.1 GCA_016191985.1 Chloroflexota bacterium
CGGTCTTTTCTTCGACCGGTTCAGCAGCAGCGGCAGCACCACCAACAGCAGCAACAGCCACGGGAGCGGCGGCGGAAACGCCCCACTTCTCTTCGAGCATTTTCACCAAATCAGCCGCCTCGAGGACGGAAAGTGTGGACAGTTCATCCACGAGTTTTGCGAGCTTGTCAGACATTGTTTAGCACTCCTTGCTAAGTAATTTGAAATTTAAATATTTTTAGCGAAATGAAATCGCTTGAAAGTTGAAAAACTAGGCCGCAGCCGGTGCGCTTTCGGAATGCGCCTTGATAACAGCCGCGAGACCGCGCGCAGGTTCTGCGAGCGTACGGACGAGTTTGCTGGCGGGAGCCTGCAAAACGCCAAGCAATGTTGCGCGCATAACGGGCAGCGGCGGCATATCGGAAAGAGCCTTCACCTGCGCGGCGTTGAGGGCTTTGCCGCCCATCAAACCGCCTTTTACCTTAACGAACTCATTGCCTTTTGTTGCATCGGTCAATGCTTTCGCGGTGGAAGCTGGGTCTGTGAATGCAAAAGAGATCGCGGTGGACTTCACCAGATAGTCCTTGGGGACTTCCATGCCGTTCTCTGCAAACACGCGGCGTACAAGTGTGTTCTTAACAATATGGAATTCACCGCCTGCTTCGCGGATTTTCGCGCGAATTGCATCGATGGACTTCATGGTCGCGCCGGTATATTCCACGAGAATCACAGCTTCACTACGCTTGATCCAGTCTGCATACTGGGCCTGTACTTCTTCCTTGCGTTGCTTTGAAATTGCCAAAGGGTTTTCACCTCCTTTCAATATAAAAGTCTTTGCCACTTACGCAGGCAAAGACTTTTGGCAATTCCCGGAGGGAACCAGCGCAATGGCGCGCTGAAATTTGCTGTCAGTCTCCACCTGAGCAGGGAATTAAGTTCCGAAGGAAGGTGGAGAAGCGGCTTTTTTCTACCGTATCAAAACCTGTATCCGGAACACCTGCCGTCATCGGCGAAGTGGTTTTTTAGGGATAACGAGTATTAATTACTCGGCACCTTGCATATGTTCGTTGGGATCGGCCTTTACGCCGGGTCCCATGGTGGTGGTGATGGTAATGCGCTTCACGAAGTTACCCTTCGCGCCCGACGGGCGGGATTTGTTGACCGCATCCACCAAGGCCACGTAATTCTCGTACAGTTTATCGGCAGAGAAGGAAGCCTTGCCGATGGAAACGTGAATATTATTGGTCTTATCAAGGCGATATTCCACGCGGCCAGCCTTGGCTTCCTTGATGGCGCGTTCCATATCCTGAGCGGCAACCACTGTGCCAGCCTTCGGATTGGGCATGAGACCGCGCGGGCCAAGGATACGGCCCAGTCGACCCACCTTACCCATCGCATCGGGTGTGGCAATGGCGACATCAAAATCAAGCGCGCCACTTTCAATTTTCTTTAAAGTTTCATCGTCATCGGCTACGAGGTCAGCGCCGCCTGCGCGGGCCGCCGCAGCGCCTTCGCCCTGGGCAAAAACCAGTACGCGGACTGTCTTACCGAGGCCATGCGGGAGTACAACTACATCGCGCAACTGCTGGTCCGCCTGGCGTGAGTCAAGCGTGGTTCGCATATGAACTTCAACCGTTGCATCGAATTTGGTGATTGAGGTTTCTTTTGCAAGGGCAACCGCCTCGCGGGCGGGATATACCTTGTCAACATCAACTTTGGCGGCAGCCGCCGTATATTTCTTTCCGTGTTTAGCCATTTTATCCTCCGTGGTGCAAGCGGGTCGAGTTAGTCTAATGATCAAATAGTCTAGTAGCCAAATAGTCGTGTGTTCAGGACCATGGGACTACGTGACTAAGCAACTATAGGACTAAACAACCCTCCCACAAAATTAGTCGGTTACTGTAATGCCCATCGAACGGGCTGTGCCTTCAACCTGTTTCATTGCGCCTTCAAGGCTGATCGCGTTGAGGTCTTTCATCTTCAACTCGGCGATTTCCTTCACCTGGGCGCGAGTCACCTTACCGACCTTTTCCTTGTTCGGAACGCCGGAACCCTTCTCAACCTTGGCAGCCTTGCGAAGCAAAACCGCAGCGGGCGGGGTGCGAAGTACAAATGTAAACGAACCATCGGTGTAGATGGTGATTTCAGCAGGAAGAACCTCGCCCTGACGATTGGATGTACGGGCGTTGTATTCCTTGCAGAAGGCCATGATGTTGATGCCATGGCTTGCCAGCGCGGGACCGACGGGAGGCGCAGGATTTGCCTTGCCAGCCTCGAGCTGAAGACGAACGATTGCTTTTAACTTCTTTGCCATTTTGACTTAACTCCTTCGTGGTTTTAGCGGGTCATTTGGGAGACCCTCCCACCGCATCAGACCTACCTGAGGCCTGCTACTGTCCAATTAACTTTTCTCTACCTGTAGGAAATCCAACTCAACAGGTGTTTCACGTCCGAAGAAACTCACCATCACGCGGACTTTGGTGCGCTCCATATCGATCTCAGAAACCACGCCGCGGAAGTCGTTGAACGGCCCGTCCACAATGCGGACGCGTTCACCCACTTTGAAGGTGACTTTGACCGTGGGCGCTTCGGCTTCCATACGTTTGACAATTTGCGCAACTTCTTCAGGCCGCAGAGGTGTGGGGTTGTTGCCCATGCCTACGAAGCCTGTCACACCGGGTGTGTTACGAACCACATACCAGGAATCTTCCGAGAGAGCCATATTCACAAGCACATATCCGGGAAAGATGTGGCGTTCCACAGTACGGCGCTTGCCGTCTTTGACTTCGATCTCTTCTTGTGTAGGGATGACCACGTCAAAGATCTTGTCTTTCATGCCCATGGTCTCAATACGTTGTTCGAGGTTATGGCGAACTTTGTTCTCATAGCCCGAATAACAGTGAATCACATACCAGGCCGGACCTTCAACCACTGCTTCCACAGGGGGCAGATCGGTGGGAATCTGCGTCTCGGAGTGGGGAGCAGGCTTCGGGTCCGAAGAAGAAGCGGAATCATCCGCAGGAGCAACCTGCTCCTCGGATTCTTCGTCCATCGGTTCCTGTTCAATCTGCTCTTGTGGTTCCGGTAAATCCATCAGATCCTCAATTCAAACTAGATACCAAGCACCAGGCCCAGCAACTCTTCAGCGGCAAAATCCATGCCTGCAAGGAAGATACCCACGACCACCATCACCAAAAGCACGAGGCCTGTCAGGCGGCGCGCTTCGGGCCAGGTGGGCCAGCTTACCTTGCGAAGTTCTCCCGTGGTTTCACGGAAATAACGCTGGATGGCGTTTTCGGTTTTCTTGACTTTCTTTGCTTTCTCAGCCAAGGCAATACTCCTTCTTTCATTTTACGGCTAAAACGCCGCCTGCTCTTGCGAGGACGGCGTTGCCTCAGGCAGGCCAGGTAGGAATCGAACCCACAACCGCTCGTTTTGGAGACGAGTGCTCTGCCAATTGAGCCACTGGCCTAGGTTAGCCAGATAGTCGCCTGGTTTTATGGTCACTTAAGACCACTCGACCATTCAGCCATCTGACCAATAAACTACTTCGTTTCGCGGTGCACTGTATGTTTCTTGCAGCGCGAGCAATATTTGTTGAACTCCAGCCGATTGGGATCGTTGCGGCGATTCTTTTCGGTGGTGTAATTCCGCTCTTTGCAATCGTTACATTGAAGTGTAATAACCGGGCGGACGTCTTTCTTCTTGGAAGCCATTTTACTACCTTACTTTCAATATCTATTTGTGTCACCCTGAGCGACAGCGAAGGGTCTCTACTCGTGAAATACGAGATGCTTCGCTTCGCTCAGCATGACAATTGATAAGTTACTCGATGATTTTGGTAACGACACCCGCACCGACGGTGAGACCGCCTTCACGAATGGCGAACTTGGAACCCTGCTCAAGAGCCACAGGCACGATCAACTCCACCGTCAGGTTGACATTGTCACCCGGCATCACCATCTCCACACCTTCCGGCAGGGTGATGTCTCCGGTTACATCCATCGTGCGCACATAGAACTGCGGACGATAGCCACTGAAG
>JACPVB010000120.1 GCA_016191985.1 Chloroflexota bacterium
CCCAACATGGCAGATGCTTTTCATGAACTTCACCACCAGCGGCATCGGCATCTTCATGGCGATCAAGCTGGATGAAATCTTCCGCGTGTGGCCTGCCCGTGAAGAACGCATCGAATTGACCGGTCACTGGCACGCGCTTTCGGCCATCATCGCCACCATCATTTTGCTTTATTACGGTGACATGCTCGGTCTGAAAGGCAAAGTCCGCCAGCTGTATGGCTGGAGCATTCTCATTCTTTCAGACATCGCCCTCGCCGCTGTCACCATCTTTGAAATGAAGCGGCTTTTCATCAGCGAAGCCGAACAGCAGCCGTTGGTCAATGGGCTGATGTATGCAATTGATTTTGGCCTCGGCATGTTACTCGTCCTCCTCGCAACGGTTATGGTTTGGCGGTTGGTTGATCTCTTCAAACCAAAGGGACGCTGGACAGAAGAAACAACACAGGAACTTGCGCAGGAGGTGGCGAAATGAGAAAGCGGATTTTTGAGACAAATAGCGGATGGCAAATAACTTGCCTGCTTCTTGGGTTAGTTGTATTTCTCGTCTCCTGCGCCCCCGTGGACTTAAACGCCTCAATTCCCGCCTTCGACACAGGCATCGACCCGAACACCTGGGCGCAGGTGCCAGCGGGCGAATTTTATTTCGGACAGCATGAGGATGTTGAAAGCACGGATGCGTACGAGATCATGATTACAGATGTAACCACCGCTCAATATGCGGGCTTTCTCAATACAGCGCTGGCGGATGGCTATATAAAAATCGACGGTGAAAAAATTGTCGGCTTTTACCCAGGCGATGAGTATAACGGAGTCAAGCACGAAGAAAGAATCGAGGCGGGCGATTGGCTCTTCATCCCACTCGATGACCCATCCCAGCGAATCAAATTCGATGGCAAGACCTTCACTGCTCAATCCGGATACGAAAACCACCCCATGACAACGGTTTCGTGGTTCGGCGCGTGGGGCTACTGCAAATTTTATGAAACCCGCCTCCCCACCGAAATGGAATGGGAAAAGGCCGCGCGCGGTGAGGATGCTCGTCCCTTCCCGTGGGGAGATGAAATTCTGCGTGAAAACGCCAACTTCTACTCCAGCCGCGACCCGTTTGAAAATATGAGTTCCTTCGGCTCACGCACCAGTCCCGCTGGCTTTTACAATGGACAAAATTACAACGGCTATCAAACCGTCAACTCAGTCAGCCCATACGGACTCTACGATATGGCGGGCAACGTCTGGCAGTGGACGGGCGACGTATACGAGGGCATGCACTACCGCTTCATGCGCGGCGGCTCAAAAGACACCTACGATATGGACTTGCGCGTATGGGTTCGCAATAACGCAACACCAACCTACTACAGTCCCGGGGTGGGATTCCGCTGTGTGAGATAGTAGACAGGTATACAAGTAGACAGGTATACTTTGCCTTTGTAATTTATTTCCGTGTATGCTTGTCCACTTGTTTTACACCGCAGGAGTTCCAATGTCCACCGTGCAATCGTCAATCACAAATCGTAAATCGAAAATTCTTCTTTACCTTCCGCTCATTAAATCCACACAGACGAGCCTGCTTCTGCTTACGGGCGTAGCGGGCTACCTGAGTGCGCACACCGCAGTGAATTGGGTTCATTTCTGGCAAATGCTCCCCAGTCTCTTCCTCGCCATTGCCGGCTCCACCATCCTCAACATGTGGTGGGACCAGGACATCGATACGAAGATGAAGCGCACGCATAAGCGCCCCACTTCCGCGGGGCAGGTCACTCGCGATGAAGTCCTCGTGCTTGGCATCGTTGTCTCAGTGATCGGCATTGGCTGGGCCTTGCTTGTCAACTGGTTGTATGGCATCGTCGTTTTTGCGGGTCTCTTCTTTGATTTATTCGTTTACAGCATGTGGCTCAAACGCCGCACCTGCTGGAGCATTATTTGGGGCGGCATCTCAGGCGCCATGCCCATCCTCGCGGGACGTGTACTCGCCGTCGGCCAAATCGACGCCATCGGTATTTTGCTTGCCTGCGCCGTGTTGTTCTGGATTCCCACCCATACCCTCACCTTCAGCCTCAAATTTGCGGAGGATTACAACAACGCAGGCGTACCAACTTTTCCATCCACCTATGGCGAAGCAGTGACTCGTTTTGCGATTGCATTTTCCAGCGTCATTGCCGCGCTTACGATGGGCTGGGCCTCGGTTTGGATCGGAGTCACTGCGGGCGTATTGCGTGTGATCGTCGTGCTGAGCGCAGGCCTGTTCTTCCTTGCAGTCACTACCGTCTTCCACCCATCGGATCGCGTCAACTTCAGCCTCTTCAAATACGCATCCATGTATATGATGTTTGCGATGCTGTTGATTATTCCATAACGCGACATTAATATCGCGCTACCATTTTGTCATGAAAATCTCCTCTCTCGACCGCACCCTGCTTCTGTTCACTGGTTTCCTGGCCGCCTATCAAATCGCCATCGGCATCGACCAAATGGATAGTGTTTCGATTATCGCCTACACCATCGCGTTCGGCGTCATTTTGGTGGCGGGGCTTTTGCTCATCATCCTCGGCTTTGAAGTGCTGGATGCGCCCATCGTTGTAATCATCTCGACGATCATCCCATTGACTTTGTCCCTCGGCCTCGTCTGGCAGCACCTCGCCTCTCTTCGGACCGTTTACCTGCTCTTCGCCATCATCAGTTTCCTCGCTGTGACATTGACCCGCTCGATCCCCATGCAAAACAAACTGCCCGTCATTACCATCGCCGTCACACACGGCATCGCAGGGTTGACAATTTTTCTCCTGCCCATCATCATCTCCATTCAGGGACAAGTAAAGCCGCTCTTTTCCCTCGTCGGGGTCGGCGGCGCGCTGATCGGTGTGGGCGGGCTACTGCTCTCTTTCCTGAAAACAGGTAAACCGATATTATCGAGGGAAGTCATCCTGAGATTGTTCCCAGTCCTCCTGCTGGTAACAACAGCGCTTTTCGTAGCAGGTTTCAAATTTGGATAAAACGCAAACCCTGAAGGTTTTCAAAATCTTCAGGGTTATTTTTTTGAAAGGAGTCTTGAATGTCTGCAAACAGTTTCCCTGCCAAATTTCTTCGCTTCATCGGCATCCTGCTGATGGCTTTTACGGGCGGGTTCACACTCCTGGGTGGGATTGGGACAACCTGCGCCGCGCTCCTCCCCACCAAATATGAAAGCATGGCTGCGCTGGCCTCTTTCCAGTGGGTATACATTCTCTTCGTGCTGACAGGCATCGCCCTTGGCATCATGGGCATCCGCGCTACGATCATGCTTATCAAAGGCGCGGATAATTCCTACCGTGACGCAGTGTACGTGCTGCTCGCAGGAGCCGTGATCGGGTTCGGTCATATGGACCTCTCGCGGGCACTGCGCGGCAAGTCGATGCCTGTGGATGCGGTGGTGTACACTACGGTACTCACGTTGGTGATTTTCCTGCTCTTCCGAATTCCCTACATCTGGCAGGGCGTAAATTTTGCCAATGGCAATACGAAAAGCAATCTACCGGCGGGCGGTGCGTCGGCGATTATGCTTGGAATTCTTACGCTCACCATTCAATACACCATGGCATCCACACACACCTGGAATGGCGTAAATTATGCAGATGCATTCAACATATCCATGTCAGGGATTGGGCTGTTGCTTTTGGGCGCGGGGATATTAATCAGCGGGGCGAATGTTTGGGGAAGGGCAGGCAGGCTTATGGCGCAGGAAAGAAGCGGATAAAAGAAAACATCCCCGTCACTTTGGCGGGGATGTTCATTTTATTTTTCCACTTTATCTGTAACATTATTCGGGACGGGCGAGCCTGCTTTTCGCATCTGATCCTCCTGCACCATGCGAATGCCGTTGCTGACCTGTCCACTTAATTTTGCGATCTGATCCTGCAACTGCATGAGCGTGTCGATCACATAGTTATCGGCGTCTACACGGGTGGCTTCGGCTTCGGCGCGCGCCTGGTTGACGATCTGCTCGGCACGGCGCTGGGCCTCCTGCACGATCATATCCTTCTGAACGTATTGATCGGCTTTATCGCGCGCGAGCTGGAGCGTGCGATTGGCCTCCTCCTGCGCCTGCGCCATTACACGATCCCGCTGGGCAACCACTTGCTGGGCCTTCTTCACTTCTTCGGGAATGGCAATTCGCATCTGGTCGATCAGTTCCAGCATACGGTCTTCATCCACGATGACGTTGTGCGTAAAAGGCACCGCCTTCGCATCATTGAAGAGTTCTTCCAATCGGTCAATAAGCTGCAGAATGTCCATGTTTCACTCCTTCAGGCAATATTATGTTTTAAGAGCCTGAAGCATTTCTTTGTTGTGGCGCAAAATATCGTTTACGGCCGTTTGTAAATCAGCCTTCTTTTCTTTTGCATATTCTTCAATAAAAGCCACAAGATCATCATCGAGATAAATTGGCAGTTTCAAAACCACATCAGGGTGAAAAAACTTGCCTTGTTCGCCTTTTGAGAAATCATATCTTTTTTTCATATGTTCTTAGCGCCTTTCATGATATTGTTGCGCCTCTTCGCGATCTGCTTTTCTTGCTGAAATAATCCGAATAATTGCGGATTGTATGTCAGTTCCCCTAAACGTATGAACAACCACCAATAACACTTCGTTTGCTTCTGCGCCTATGGTAATCCAACGGTCTTCATTTTCGCTGTGCTCATCATCGTAAATTGATATGGCAAACGGGTCGAGGAAAATCCTGGCGGCGCGTTCAAAACTAACGCCATGTTTCTGAAGATTTTGCTTTGCTTTTACAGGATCCCAATCAAAATTATATTGCATTTATCCTGCCTGCTCATATCAAAGTTAAAGTAATTCTAGCACAAATTAATCTCGGAGGGCGTTCGGCGGAGATTGCTCTCCCATATTAATTACCTTTTCCTTCAAAGCGTGCTCCACAAACGATGGGACCATGCTGGAGACATCGCCATTGAGCATGACAATCTCACGCACGGTGGACGATGACAGGAAGGTATGCTGTTCGGCAGTGATGAGAGCCACGGTTTCCACCGCGTCTTTTGCCATGCGCTGATTCGCCAACGCCATGCGGAACTCGAATTCAAAATCGGAAAACACGCGCAGTCCGCGCACAATGACCTGCGCGTTGATTTGTTGGGCAAAATCAATCGTCAGCCCGCTGTATCCAGTAACCTTGATCTTGGGATTATCCTTAAATGCCTCGGTCACAAGGGAGATGCGCTCTTCGGGAGAGAACATCAGGGTTTTCAACGGTCTGTCATAGACAGCCATCACAACTTCATCGAACAATTTGGACGCGCGCGAGGCAATGTCCATGTGGCCGTAGTGGATGGGGTCGAACGTTCCAGGGAATAATGCTCTAACCATAGTAGTCTTGTAGTCCTTAGTCGAATGGTCTATTGGTCTTTAGCCTCATAATCGTTGGTCAAATAATCCGTTGACCCACTGACTATTTGACCGCTTGATCATGGGGCTAATCAACTAACATCCCCTTTGCCGCCGCCCCAGAATCGTTCAAAGGCTTCGGCGAGCAGGGCATGTTCAGGTTGATTTAATTCAGGGTCGCGCTCGAACAAGGCTTGCGCCTGTTCCCGCGCTTTTTCAATTAACTTCACATCGGTGATACTTGCCATCTTCAAGGTGGTGGCGTAGCCCGCCTGGCGCGTTCCTAAAAATTCACCGGGGCCGCGCAGTTTCAAATCCAGGTCGGCCAGTTCAAAGCCGCTGTTGGTAACCGCCATTGCTTGCAGGCGTTCGTTTTCGGTCGCATCTTCATGCGTGGGGATCAACAAACAAGTGGACTGTACCGAACCGCGTCCCACACGTCCGCGCAATTGATGGAGCTGCGCCAGGCCAAAACGGTCCGCGCCTTCGATCAGCATCACGGTCGAATTTGGCACATCCACACCCACTTCAATGACTGTGGTGGAAACGAGGATGTCAAATTTCTTGTCACGGAAATTCAACATCACTTCATCTTTTTCACTCGGCTTCATGCGTCCGTGCAGCAGGCCAAGTTTCAAATCGGGGAACACTTCCTTTGAAAGCGTATCAAAATCATCCACCGCCGCGCGCGCATCGATCTTCTCGCTTTCATCGATCAGCGGATAAACAATAAACGCCTGGTTGCCGTTTTTAATCTGCGCCCGCAGCAGGGTATACGCGCGTTCGCGTTCCTGCGGACGAAGCACATACGTGGTGATGGGCTGTCGTCCTTCGGGCATCACATCGATCACAGAAATATCGAGGTCGCCAAAGACTGTCAACGCCAGAGAGCGTGGAATCGGGGTGGCCGTCATCACCAGCAAATGCGGGTTTGTGCCCTTGCTGCGAAGCTCTGCGCGCTGCTCCACGCCAAAGCGATGTTGTTCATCGATCACCACAAATTGCAAATCTTTAAACAAGACGTCTGGCTCGATGACGGCGTGTGTGCCGATGACAATTTTTACTGAACCGTCCATCAAACCCTGGCGGATCGCTTCTTTCTCACTTTCAGTTGTGTTGCCCACCAACAAGCGGATATCACTCTGTTGCAGCGTGCCGCCATCCCCCGTCAATAGGTTGATGAAGTTACGATAATGCTGTTCCGCCAAAATGGCTGTAGGAGCCATGATCGCAGCCTGCGCTCCCCCATGGATGACCATCGCAGCTGCTAATGCCGCAACGACTGTTTTTCCCGAACCGACATCGCCTTGCACGAGTCTGTTCATGGGTTTGCCAGAGTCCAGGTCGGCGCGGATGTCTGCCAGGGAGGTTTGCTGGGCAGATGTCAGGGTGAAGGGCAATGCTCCTAGTCGAGCACCCAGCCACTCGTCCGAGACCGGGAAGCGGCGGCCCTCTACAGATTTCCAGTCCCGCTTCTGGCGCAGCACTCCCATTTGCAGGTAGAAGATTTCGTCAAATCCCAGGCGTTCCCGCGCCAGTTTGAGACGGGCTTGCGAATCGGGGAAGTGGACCTGCGTCAATGCTTCGCCAAGCGAAACAAGCTGCGCGGCGCGTTTGATGGTATCGGGCAGCGCATCCACAACGGCAGGCGCCGAATACGTGATAACCTGATTCATTTGTTTGCGCAGCCAATTTTGGGTGATGCGCTCAGTCAGCGAATAGATAGGCACGATGCGATTGGTGTGCAGGTTTTCAACTTCCACGGGTTCCCAATCGGGGCTGTTCATCACGAGGCGGCCAAGATACTGGTCGATCTTTCCAGAGACGGAGATCGCATCCCCATCCTTAAAACGATTCATCAACCACGGCTGGTTGAAAAACGAAATGCGCAGCGAACCCGTGCCGTCGCCGATGATGACTTCGATAATGCTTTGCTTGCCGCCGCGAATAGGACGATTGTGTACGCTTTGAATGGTTCCAAGCACGGTGACCACATCGTTGTACATCAATGCCTGGATCGGCTTGAGCTGGCTGTAATCTTCATACCGACGCGGGAAGTAATACAGCATATCGCCCAGCGTCTGCATCCCTAGCTTTTCGAGAGACTCGGCATTCTTTGGGCCAACACCTTGAAGCACGGTTAATTTTGCGTTGAGCGCGGCGGGCGTCTGGCTATGCTTTGCGCCAGCCACCGTTTCAGAACGAGGCGGCGGGTTCTGACGCGGTCTCTGTTGATATTGCTGCGGTTGGGATTGTTCAGCAGGGTGCGGCGCAGACTCCGAATCCTCAGGTTTTGATTCCTGCGGAGGAGCAGAAGGGCGCTGCTGTTGCGGACGCGGCGGATGGGCTTGTTTTGGTTTTTGTCCCGCTTCGGGGTAGGTTTCTGCAATTCGTTTCCATAATCCCTTAAGCGATTCTGCCCGCCCATCCGGGCTGAGTTTTTCGTAGGAGCGCAAACGCGACACCACAGCCTGGATCACCTCTTCGGTGATTCCATCTGCGCGGGCCTCCCCTTCCCAATAATCCAGCATTTTGGCAAGTCCGCCGATGATGGCGGTATTTTGGTATTTATTCTCGTGCTCGAGGCGAAAAAATTTACGAAGTTTTTCCAGGGATGGTTGCATATGTTCAATTTTATCATGGGGATGGATGGGCAATCTCTTTTACAGGAAGGATTTTTAGGAGTTGCCATGATTCTTGTCCACAAGACTGCTTCGTTGGTCCACAGGACTGCTTCGCTTGTACACGGACGACACGGAAATTACGGAAAAGCCTTTTTAAATCCGTTCTTGTCCCGTGCTGTCCGTCAAACCTGTACTGAGCCTGTCGAAGTATCCGTGTCCCAAAAAGGTTTAATCACGGTAAATCCCATAGAGCCTACAGGAAGGAAAATAAAAGAGGGCTGCCCAAAACGGACAACCCTCAATTTTTTAAGAACGTGGACTTTAATCCACAGCGCAAGGCGAATGAAATCTGCGCTGCTTTATTCGGTAGGAACAGGTTTCTTCAAAAGGAAGAGCATACCGGTTGTAACCACAGTTCCAACAAGCAAGGCAACCACGTACATGCCAAGGTTTTCCACCGCATTCGGGATGGGCAAAACGAAGATTCCGCCGTGCGGGACAGCCAGCTTACAACCCGCCACCATGGAAATGGCACCAGCCACCGCCGAACCGACCATGATGGACGGGATCACTGCGAACGGATCGCGGGCAGCATACGGAATCGCGCCTTCGGTAATGAAGGAGATTCCCAACACAGCAGTCGCGCTGGCAGATTCTTGCTCGTCTTCCGTAAAGCGGTTCTTGAAGAGATAAGCGGCAAGGGCAATGCCGAGCGGAGGGGTCATGCCGGCGGCCATCACAGCGGCCATCGGAGCGGTGACACCGCTTCCAATGAGACCGGTGGCAAAAAGGTACGCGGCTTTGTTGACAGGACCACCCATATCGAAGGCCATCATCAAGCCGAGGATGAGGCCCAGCACAGCGGCGCTGCCAGCCTGCAAGCTGGTTAGCCAGCCAGTGAGAGCGTTCAATGCGGCGCTGACAGGTACTCCCACAACATAAAACATGATCAAACCGACGACCAGCGAACTGACCAGCGGCAGGATCAGAACAGGCTTCAAACCAGACAGGTTGCGCGGAAGTTTAATGGCACCGTTGAGCCATTGGGTAAAATAACCCGCCACAAAACCAGCAATGATGCCGCCGAGGAAGCCGGAGCCAGTCACACCCGCGAGGATACCGCCGATCATGCCAGGGGCGAGACCGGGGCGATCCGCAATCGAGTAGGAAATGTAACCAGCCAATATCGCCACCATCAAGCCGAAGCCGCCCTTGGCGCCAATGGCAAACACATTCGCCCAGAAGGTTGTCCAGGCGGTGGCTTCTATGGTGGAGCCATCCATGGCGAGGGTGGCATCATAGGCGTAGATACCGCGAGCTGCAAAACCGATAGCGATCATCAAACCACCCGCCACTACAAACGGGATCATATACGATACGCCCGTCATGAGGTGCTTATAGGCACCTTTGAAAGAATCACTTGCCTTGCCAGTTGCTGTAGTCATTTTTCTCTCCTTGGAATGACTTATGAGTTCAGAGCGGCGGTAATTACGCCTGCTCCGTCTTTGATTGCCGCATTGCTGGCGGTCTCATAGATCTTCTTGCCAGTGAAACGGCTCAAATCCACTTTCGTATCGGCGGCGATGACCACGAGATCGGCTTCCGCGATCTCGCTCTCTGTCAAGCGGTTTTCCACGCCGATGGAACCCTGAGTCTCCACCTTGATGGTGTGACCCAGTTTCTTCGCGCCGCGTTCAAGCCCCTCTGCGGCCATGTAGGTATGGGCAATACCTGTGGGACAAGCTGTGATTGCAACTATCTTTGCCATTCAATTCTCCTTTCAAAGAAAAAAATAAGACCTCAGTAGGGTCGCCCCTACCGGTGCTCACACAAAGGGAGTAATTTCAACCTTTTTTTGAAACTCATCGATCAAACTGGAATGCGGCAGGTCACGCCCGAGGCGGGTCACTGCGCTCAGGGAAAAAGCAGTTGCCAGCCGCGCGCAATCTTTCAAAGACAATTTTTTATTCAAGCCAGCCACCAGTCCCGCCACCATCGCATCCCCCGCGCCGACGGTTGATTTCACAGCCACAGCAGGCGGGCGGGCGATGAAAGCCCTGTCTTTTTCAACAAAGAGTGCGCCGTCGCTGCCCATCGAAACTACAACAATGGTTGTCTCTTCATTGATCAATGAAATTGCGGAAGCGCAGGCATCGGAAATTGCATCAAGAGGTTTCTTCACCAGCAGGCTCAACTCATGAATATTTGGCTTGATGATATTAGGCCCCGCCTTCACAGCCTCTGCGAGCGCCTCGCCACTGGTATCCAGAACAACCCTGCGCTTTTTCGATTTTAAAAATCGGATCAAATCTGAATAAAAAGTGGATGGAAGCCCCGCCTGAAGATTCCCAGAGAGGACAAAACACTCGCACGCCTCCGACATCGCCTCGACCTGCTCGTAAAAACGAGAGACAGCATACTCCCCGGGAATTTGTCCGGGCGTGTTCAAGTCCGTGGTGACCTGGTTGGCTTCGTCCATAATTTTGATGTTGATGCGTGTTTCGCCAGGCACACGGATGAAGCGGTCTTCAATTCCCTTGCGCGCAAAATGACGTTCGAACACATCCGCATTTTCCTCGCCGAGAAAACCCGTCACAACCACATCCATTCCATAGTCCGCGAGAAAGGAGGCGACGTTGACACCCTTCCCGCCCGCGTCAAAACGCATGGCACGGCTGCGGTTGACCGTGCCCGTCTGAAAGTTATCCACCGAGACGGTCTGGTCAATAGCAGGGTTGGCGGTAATGGTTGCGATTTTCATAAAGCACGAACCTCTGCTGCCGTGCGGCAGGCAAGGGCAGTTTGAGCCAAAGCCTGCAAGTCAGTTAATGATGTTTTGCGTAAATGAGCTTTGATGGTCGGGATGGTTGGAACCGTGACACTTAATTCTTTCACGCCTAAGCCCACCAAAATGGATGCGCCTTTCGTGTCACTCGCCGCGCCGCCACAAACCGCCACCCACTTCCCTTCTTTGGCCGCCGCCTTCACGGTCATATCCACCATGCGCAATACAGCAGGGTTAAGCGCATCTGCTTGTTTGGCAAGCTGTGGATGGACGCGGTCCATGGCGAGGGTATATTGAGTCAAGTCATTCGTGCCAATTGAGAAGAAGTCCACCAGTTTGGCAAGATGGTCTGCCAGAATAGCCGCAGACGGAACTTCGACCATGATGCCAATTTCCACTTTAGGCGCGTTCACTTCAGCACGGACTTGTTCGGTAATTTCAAGCACCTGTTCCACATCTTCCACGGTGGAGATCATTGGGAACATGATGCGGATGTTGACTTCCTTCGCGGCGCGATAGGCGGCACGCAACTGCGGCAGGAACAAATCAGGCCGCGCAAAGCACAGACGAATGCCGCGAATGCCGAGGAAGGAGTTATCCTCTTTTGGCAGGTCCAAATGTGGAACCTGCTTGTCGCCGCCAATGTCCAATGTGCGGATGGTGAGTGGAGCGCCGTTTAGCGCCTTCGCCATGTCACGATAGACTTCGTATTGTTCGTCTTCAGTCGGGGTCTTTCCACTTTCCAAAAAGAGGAATTCGGTGCGCATCAGCCCCACGCCCTCTGCGCCATATTCCATGGCTTTGACAGCATCCGCCACACGGTTCACATTTGCAAAAACTTCAACGTTATGTCCATCAGTTGTGTTTGCTGGGGAAAGTCGTTCTGTAAAGTCTGCATTGAGTTGGCGTTCCACTTCTTCATGCAATTCTTCGGCGCTTGTAATCTCATCCTCAAGCGGGTTGAGATATAGCTTGCCATTGAAGCCATCTAAAATGCAGTTGGTATTATTTTCGATTTCCAAAACCGCCTCCCCCGCCGCAACAATGGCAGGGATGCCCATCGCGCGCGCGATGATGGCCGTATGTGAAGTCGGCCCGCCTTTGGCAGTGATGAAACCCAAAATCAAATCAGGGTCGAGATTGGCAGTGTCTGAGGGAGTGAGATCATCTGCAATCAACACGGATGGAACATGTGTGGCCGACGGAGATTCATCCGCAATGCCGAGCATGTGGCGCAGCACGCGCTGGCAAACATCGCTCAAATCCATGGCGCGGCCCGCGAGCACGGGGTCATCCAGTTTTTTTAATTGATCGATGCGAATTTGAATGGTCTGTTGCCAGGCCCAGGCGGCGTTATGTTTTTCCGCGATCAACTTTTCAGTTTCCTGTAAAAGTTCAGAGTCCTGCAAAAACTCGGCGTGAACCAAAAAGATGGAAGCCTGCCCCGAACCCAAACGCACTTTCACTTCGTCGTATAGTTTGGTTAATTCCTTGTGTGCGGCTTCCACTGCATTCTTAAATTGTTTCCTGCCAGATGTCGGGCTGGAAGGAGAATCTTCCACTTTAATTTCTTTGGGCTGATGCTGGCAAATGGGTCCAACCACGATACCATCAGAAGCGGGAACTCCCTCAGCGAAGGCAACTGTCTTTTTGGGCAACCAGTTCAAACGGTCCCGATTAAGAAGCGGGGGGTGCGAAGTTTCCTCTTCGCCGAGTCCGCTTTCAATCGCATTTTTCAAAGCGGCGAGTGCCTCATCTTCATCCGCACCTTCAGCAGAAACGTGAACGGTGACGCCTTTCGCCGCTCCCAATTGCAGGAGACTGACGAGACTCTTTCCATCCGCAACTTGCGCGCCGCTTCTCACTTTAACCTGAGCCTGATAGCGCTTCGCAATATTGACCAACTCTGTGGCAGGGCGCGCATGCAGGCCCGTGGGGTTGATGATTACGGTTTCAAAATATTTTGCAAAATCAGTTGTGTTATTTTTTACGGGGATTTCAGGGCGTTCGCCTGTGAGTGATTCAATAATATCGAGTTTGTCTGCGGTGAAAGAGAGGCGGGCGGCTTCTTCTTCATCTGAGACCACGCCGGTGAGTTTGCGAAGAATACCGAGGTGTTCGCCAGAAGCAGCGGCAATCCCAACCACCAAACGGACGGTTTCGCCTTCGTTCCATTCAACGCCGTTGGGGACCTGCAAAACGGCGATGCCTGTTTTCAAAACATACTCGCGGTCTTCCGGCATTCCATGCGGGATGGAGATGCCGTTGGCAAGGTAGGTGTTGGCAACCTTTTCGCGCTCGAACATGCTATCCACGTAGCGGGGATCGATATTGCCGTTCTGAATCAACAGCCGCGCAACCTGGCGAATGGCTTCGTGCTTCGTTTTTGGCGAAGCGCCCAATTCAACTTGTTCGGGATCGAGTTCCAGCATAAGACCTCTTATGGGTGATGGATTGCCAGAAAAGTAGTACCAAAGAACTATAACGGGCAAAAGTGTAAACGATTACATTATTTATGTCAAGGTTTTTTCGGTAATAAGTGCAAAAATTCGTATTTTTTAGCAAAATATCCCCTTCTTATTGTCGCTTTCGGCACGGTGTGGTATCATAAGCCCAGGAAAACTTGCTATTCTTAGTAATCGTTTTCATTTCTGTTACATCGAAATGGTATAATCCGCCTATGACCAGTATCAAAGATGTCGCCAAAGCTGCCGGGGTATCCACCGCAACCGTCTCACGTGTGCTTGCCAACAATGCCCCCATCAAAGCTGAAACGCGCGAGCGCGTGCTCGAAGCCGTTGCCCAGCTGAATTACCGTCCCAACCTGATTGCCCGCAGTTTGCGCGCTCAAAAAAGCGCCAAGATCGGGCTGGTGGTTTCCGATATTCGTAACCCGTTCTTCACCGCCATAGGCCGCGCCGTCGAAGACGCCGCCTACGAGCAGGGTTATTCCGTGCTGATGTGCAACACGGATGAAAACCCTGAAAAGGAAGAACTCTACCTTAACCTGTTACACGATGAAAATGTGGCGGGCGTGATCTTCTCCCCCACCCAACAATTCAGCGCAGCTTCCCATAGTTACAATGCGAAAATGCCGTTCGTGATTATTGACCGCGCCGTTGAAAGCAAGGAAACCGACATGGTTCTGCTTGATAACGTCTCTGCGGCATATGAATTGACCACGCATTTACTTGAAAATGGATACCGCAAACTGGCGGGTTTGTTCGGCGACGCGAGTACAACAGGCCAGGAACGCAGCCGCGGGTTTCACAAAGCGCTCAAGGATTATCAACTCAACCCAGTTGCGGCTCATTTTATTTCCCCAAGGATCAAGCAAGGCTACGACACAACGATTGCCTTGCTGGAAGGAACCAACCGCCCTGACGCCATTTTTACCAGCAACAGCCTGTTAACTGCGGGCGCATTCCAAGCCTTGCGTGATAAAAAAATATCCGTGCCCAATGAAGTGGCATTAGTCGGATTCGATGAAACCACCTGGAGCGAATTGGTGGACCCACCCATCACCGTCATTGCCCAGCCCACAGAGGAGATCGGGCGCACCGCTACCGAGTTGTTGTTCCAGCGCATCCAGGAACCGTCCCGCTCACCGAAGACGGTGATATTAAAAGGGACTCTGCTTGTAAAAGGCTCAAGTAAAAAGAAGTAATAGTTACTTTCTCACTGCTGCGAACCCCAGTCCATTCGGGCCTAGATGCGTGCCGATCACGGCGGTGACGTTGACAAACAAAATATCGCGGGGGATGGATTTTCGAGCGCGGTTCATCAACTTGCTTAGCAATTGTTTTGCGCGCGGTTCGGCATTGGTGTGCAACACCGCGAGCCGTGCCATTTCGCCGACCCCTAGCAAAAAATTTAACATGCGTTCATCCGCCTGCTTTGTGGTGCGGACTGCGCCAATGGCTTTCACTTCCCCATCTTTTAATTCGATCATCGGTTTGATGGATAATAATCCACCGAGCGCAGCAACCGCGCCAGGGACTCGTCCGCTGCGACGGAGATATTCCATCGTATCCAGCGCGGCGGAGACTTGCAATCTTCGCTTGGTGGACTCAATCGCCTCCAACGCGGACCGTAGGCCTGATTCTGTTTCTTCGGTAGCGGCCAACACCTGGAATCCGAGTCCCATTGAGAGGGAACCGCTGTCCACGCAGGTGACTTTACCTGGGAATTCTTTTGCGGCCTGGCGCGCCACGTTGATGATGGTTGTTAATTGACTCGCAGCATGGATTGAAAGGATATGGTCACAGCCGTTCGAGAGCAGGGTCTGATAGGGCGTGGCAAAATCTCCAATGGAAGGGGCGGCAGTTGTCGGCGGAGTCTGAAGCGAGGGCAGGCGGTTATAAAATTCTTCGCGGGAAATGCTGATCCCATCCGCGTATTCTTTTCCCTCTAAAACAAGAATCGTGGGGACGACTTGAATCTCGTGTTGTTCGATGAGGTAGGCGGGCAGATCGGCGGTTGAGTCTGTGACGATTCCGATTTTCATTTCCAAAGTTTAACATAATAGCAGG
>JACPVB010000121.1 GCA_016191985.1 Chloroflexota bacterium
CCAATCCACGTGATGGCCGTGGAAGGCCCAATCTGGCGAAAAGCGGACTTCGAATAATTTGATGTTTTGTTTGGCGCAATCTTCGAACAACTCCCAGGCAATGCGCTCGAAGACAGCGGGCGAAGTAATGCTGTTTTGAAAAATTGCAAACGCATCCAGTACGGCCTGCAAATCCCGCAACTGGTCGTAGACCTTGACACGCTTATCCAATTCACTGGCTTCATAGGATGACAAGTCCAGGTTGTATTCGCGCGCGATGTCAATAATGGTCTGCGTGCGAATCGCGCCTTCGAGATGGCAGTGGATTTCGATCTTGGGGAGGTCGTTGTATTTTGGGTCGAAGTTTTTCATGGAAGCCTGTTTTTTCAGAGAGTGCGTCGCACCTTACTTAATCAGAAAGTCCAATCGAGCAGATTGTACTTATTAACAGAAAAATGTTACCCGTCTGGTGCGACGCACTGCGACGGTAGACCGTGGAGGGCGGGTCTGTGGTCTATCATCGTCCACGGTCAATAGATTTTACCCTGCCGCTAATCTCAAAACCGTTTGCAACAGCACATTCGCGCCATTCACACAATCTTCCCATTTCGTAAATTCACGTGGTGAGTGACTTGCGCCATCTACAGATGGAACAAAGATCATGCCAACGGGACATAAGTCCGCGAGTGATTGCCCATCGTGGCCCGCGCCTGATGAAAGAGAAACATGCATCAGGCCGAGATCATCACAAGAAGCGGCGAAAGCATTGCAAACTTTTTCGTGCATGATGCTGGGTGAATGTTTTCCGAGAAATTCGATCTCCAACTCCAAGCCAAAACGCCTCGCTTCTTTTTGCGCCAATTCAAGCAGGGCTATATCAAGTCGATTAAATTCCTCTTCATCAGGCGAACGGAATTCGAGCGCAAGGTCAACACGCGCCGGGACGATGTTGAACGCGCCAGGCGCAAAATCCATTTTGCCAACGTTCACCACACAATTTGGAAAATCCCTCATCACCAACTCACGCGCCGCAAGCGTGAACGCACTCGCGCCCAACGACGCATCGAGCCGGTCATCTATGGTAGTGGAACCTGCATGGTCCGCCCGCCCGATAAAAGATAAACGATACGACCAAATCCCAACGATGGCGGAGACAATGCCAATATTCATTCCCGCACGCTCGAGTCGCTTGCCCTGTTCGATGTGCAATTCCAAATATCCCGCCAGCGAATCTTTCGGGCGCGCGGCGCTCAACATGCTTTCTTCCGATAACCCCGCCCGCTTCATACCTGCGACCAGATTCTCACGTCCGCCGCGCGGCGAAGCCAAATCTTTTTGATGGAGATGCCCGGCCAGCGCCGCGCTCCCAAGCAAACCGACCAACGTGCCCTCCTCGTCTGTGAAATCAATCGCCTCCAAATTGACCTTGAGCCTGATTCCATTTTCTTTGACAGTTTTCAACACCTCAAGCGCTGCCATCACGCCGAGGGCGCCATCAAACCGTCCACCATTAGGGACGGAGTCCAGGTGGGAGCCGAGGAGAAACGTCTGGTCTCGATACGCCCCGCCAAAACCATGCGGGGCTACTCGACCAGCAGAGGATTTAAGTATTGCCGAATGATTCCCTGCCCCATCGGTATGAAATTCCAAGCCAGATTTTTCGATCTCTTCTTTAAACCATTGGCGCGCGGTGAGATGCGCTTCGCTGAAGGTGGGGCGGTTCACTCCGCCATCTGCTGTAGCGCCGATGGATGCCAGTTGGGAAAACGAATCAAGCATACGGTCCGAGTTGATGCGAAGAGTGGAAAATGCCTGGGTCATAAACTTGGTCTCCTTAAGATTTCGGAAGTCTCCCATGAATCGCTCAAGTCGTAAAGATTTCCAAACAGGTTATTTCTGTACCGCAACTCGCAAGATGAATCTCCCTGGCACTGCCCGTGATTTGCTTAGCAAATCAGGCAAGTGTGCGGTACTACATGAGCTAATAAAAAATGGAGTTGAGGTTTGAATTTACACCCATAATTTAAAACGCCTGCGTTTTTTAACGCAGGCGTTTTGTATTTATTTCATTAGAAAATTCGGTTATTCCCTCGAACGTTTGAAATCCACAAAACGATAGCCCACTCCGCGCTCGGTGAGGATGTATTGCGGGTCGGCAGGGTCCTTCTCCAGTTTCTGGCGCAGATAGTTGATGTAGAGGCGGACGTAATGCGGCTCGTCACGATATTCATAACCCCAGACCTTTTGGAGCAACTGGTCGTGGGAAACCACCCAGCCTGCGTTTTGTACAAGATGGAAAAGCAGGCGATATTCCGTGGGGCGCAGTTTGACGAGCTTGCCTTCCAGCCAGATCTCGCGGCGGTCAAAATCGATTTTAAGGCGTTTGTCAATTTCAAGCAGGCCGTGCATGGGACCGGTGGCGCCTTCCGTGCGGCGCAGCACCGCCTTGGCGCGGCTGACCAGTTCGCGCGGGCTGAAGGGCTTGGTGATGTAATCATCCGCGCCA
Source organism: Chloroflexota bacterium (assembly GCA_016191985.1). Classification (GTDB taxonomy): domain Bacteria; phylum Chloroflexota; class Anaerolineae; order Anaerolineales; family Villigracilaceae; genus Villigracilis. The sequence continues at coordinate 2,486 of JACPVB010000121.1, forward strand.
TGTTCCAAGCCGCGTACGCGGTCATCCTCCTCCCCTTTGGCAGTGAGCATGATGACTGGCACATTACTAAACTCGCGGATGGTTTCCAACACCTCGAACCCGTCGAGGTCGGGCATCATCACATCCAGCAGGATCAGGTCCGGGGTAACATCCCGTATTTTTTGAATGGCCTGTTTGCCATTAAAAGCCTCGCTTACTTGAAAGCCGTCATGCTCGAGGTTCATGCGGATGAAGCGTACCATGCGCTCTTCATCATCCACAACGAGGATGCGGCGGCGGTCAAAAGAATCAGACATCTTATTCCCTCACAAAACCAATAATCTTTTCTTCGTCAGCATTCTCGAGAATTTCTATGAAACTGATCTTTGTCAAAGGCCAGATTACTTTGGTTACATTATTATCGATATAGTGCAGGTCCTTGCCGTCTTTTTGGCGCGGATTTATAACTACAATAATCGTATCCGTTGGCTTGGGGAGGTCTTCAATCTCTCCAGATACGGAGGTCTCCCCGGCAATATGTAAAATGACCGAATACGCCATGTTTCACTCTCTTTTCCTATTTGTTTTTTACCAAAACTTGTATTTTCATTTTTCCAAGCGCAATCACATCGCCATGATGAATCAACTGCTCCACATTTGGATTCAGCCGCTTCCCGTTGACGTACGTCCCGTTGGCAGAGCCAAGGTCCATGAAGATCAGACGGTCACCGTCCCGTTTGATGACCGCATGAAGGCGCGACACACCGGCGGCATAGGCCTGGTATGGCGAGAGGTCGATATCGGGCATGATGGGTTGTCCTTCACTGATTCGGCCCATGGTAAATTCATTCCGTGAAGAAAGTGGAAGGACCTGTCCCGTATCAAGAAGATGAAGACTGCCCCAGGCATCACTGCCATCAAACGGCTGATAGGCATCATCGTCGGCGTAGCCCTGATTCACTTTTTTAAAATTATCGGTGGTAATGGTTTGGGTAATCAGAGAGTCCTTACCAACCAGTTGAGCGCCGCATTCCGCGCAAAACATTGCGCCAGCCATATTGGCATGTTTGCAAGTTGAACAAACGATCATCTTGCCTTCTCCTTTACACCGCCAAGCAAAAGCGCACGGGTTTGGTATTTAATATCCTTATTGCCGCTCGCGCTCCAGGCGTGCATTCTTTCCAGATTGTCCGCTTCGAATAGTGCGGTTTTCGCCAGGGAATGTTCACCTTGCGATAGCAGGTGTGTGGCGAGGTTGTGCAAATGGCGCGCTGCCGCATCATACTGGCCCGCATCCGCTGCCGTTCGCGCCCGTTCCTGCATCCGATATAAGGTCAGGCGTGAAAGCGCGCTCAAGATTCGAGTGGGGGGCGGTTCAGCGGATGGGTTTGGACGAACTTCACGGGTGAGGTGCAAACGAATTGGAGGCACCGGCATGGGGCGGGCCGTAATGGATGTTTTCAACGAGCCGCTTATTAACGTTAATATATCGTCATTCAAGGCTTCCGGGGCAACAAGAAATTCAAATAATACCTGTAGTGGAGCCTCTCGAAGGATCGGGCCAAGGTGCATGGGAGACTCGATCTCCACCGCCCCGCCTTCAGGCTGGAGACGGAACGCATAATTAATTTTGACATGCTCCTGTTCCTTGAATTCAAGCAGCACATCATCCGCATAAATGTTGATCAGTGCCTTGAATTTTTCAACAAGCAGGCGCTCTATATCCTTTGGTTTTGAAATATAAGCGGATGAGCCGCCTGTGCGGCTGGCAAGGGCATCCAGAAAAATATCGTTCCATTCATTCCCGATCCCCATACCGGTGATGCCAATATTCTGAGCGGCAGCTTCCTCGGCCAGTTGCAGGCAAGCCTGCTCGTCGCCATAGGTTTTGCCATCCGTCAACAAAATAATATGGTTGACACGGGAAGGGTCGAGCGTGCGGCGTACTTCGCGCATCCCGGTCTCCAAACCATTAAATATCTCTGTTGCGCCGGAGGCCTGCATCATTTGAATGCGGCCTTCCTGCTTCTTCTTATCTGGATTAATTGAAGCGGGGACAATCACTTCGGCGCGGTCGCTAAAAGAGACAACGCTCAATACATCTTCCGGACGCAGACTCCTCAGCAACTGAATGGCGGTGGCTTTGACAATATCCAATTTTTCGCCCTGCATGGAAGTGGAACGATCCAGCACCAGGCAGATGTTTAAAGGAGGGGTGGGGAGACTGGTCTTTTCTTCGCGTGAACTGACCTCAAGCAGCGCATAGATCAACTGCGGTTCTCCCAACCGGACAAGGTTGGGCCGGCTGAAATGAATTTCGTGCTTTACTGCGGCATTTACCTCAATTTCGGGAGGCAGAGTGGCATCATACATGCTGCGGCGCTTGGGGTTCGCAAGCACTTCATAGGCTTGTTGGATTTCCAGGAATAATTCCGTCTCGCCAGGCGCTACGTTCTTATCCGGGTGTAATCGCTGGGCTGCATCAAAGTAGGCGCGTTTAATATCCTCCGACGACGCGTCACGGAATACTCCCAAAACGGCATAATAATCGGGCTTGCTGATTGACATCTTATCCAATCATTTGCGCTAAGATAACGGTAATATTGTCCGGGCCACCGGCGGCGTTGGCAGCTTCCACCAAATTCTGACAGGCGCGGTGCAGGTTGGGGGCATCCGTGATCATACGGAAAATATCGCTCTCATTCAGGACTCCCCAAAGCCCGTCACTACAAATCATCAGATAGCCCGGTTGGGGGAATGGAACTGTAAAAATATCGGCTTCAAGCGATTCACCCTGCCCCAAGGCGCGGATCAGCACATTGCGATGGGGGAAGTTTTCGGCTTCGTCCTTGCTGAGGTGTCCGAGCTCTTCCAGTCGTTTGACCAGTGAATGGTCGCGTGTGATCGTTTCCATCCTGCCATCCAGGTGAACGGCATAGGCGCGGCTATCTCCCACATGAGCGATGGTGACTTGTTGTCCCAGCACCAGCGCGGCTGTGACAGTGGTTCCACTGCCCGGCGCTTCACGCTGGACGTACTGATGCGCTTCCATAATCGAGTTTTCCATCACCTCTTGCAGCGAGTCCTGAAGGCTTTGCGTGGGCAGGCTGTAAAGATAGGAATGGAATTTTTTGGTAATGTTGCCGCCCATGATGCGGATGGCGGCATTGCTGGCCACTTCACCAAATTGATGGCCGCCCATCCCATCCGCGACAATATACAACCCGAAGGGAATATTCTCAGTGCTGCCGGAGATAGTGGAGGTCAGCGCGAGCACGCTATCCTCATTGTGATCACGCTGCTTGCCAACAGACTGGCCGACGCTGGATATGAGTTGTTTCATCTCATACTTTAAGTTCTGGCCTGCAACAATGGAGTTTATTTGCTGGTCGGTAAGCGGTGCAGTAGTAGCCGTATCCAGCTGTTTCTGCTTGGCGGTTACGGGTTCTTCTTTTGAACCAAATAATTTTCGAAAGAAATCAGCCACAAGAACTCCTTTTAGGCGAACAAAGCATAGACGTGGTGGTCTGTTGAGCCAAAATAAACAATATCGTCGAACACGACCGGTGAGCCGGTGATCGCGGCTTGTGATTCGAATTTCCAGCGCAGACGGCCGGTACGATATTCAAGACAATACATACTTCCGTCCACCGATCCACAATATACGGAATCTTTATAAACCGTCGGCGAACTGCTGATCTGGTTTTCCGTACGGAAACGCCACACTTCCTTGGCGGTGCGGATATCTACACAGTAAAGGAAACCATCCGCTGCGCCGATAAAGATGAAATCATCTGCAATCGTCGGGGATGAGACAGAACCTTTGCCAAGACGGAATTTCCAAATTGCCCAGCCATTCTTTGAATCCAAAGAATAAAGCGTCCCATCCACAGAGGCGACATAAATGGCCTGCCCTTTATTGATCGGGGAGGATGTAACCGCGCGTTTGGCCTGAAAACGCCATTTTAATTCACCGCGAAAATCAAGCGCATACACCGAACCGGATTCCGTCCCAAAATAGATCATTTCATTTGCAAGCAAAGGGGTCGAATAAATGGGACCATCGGTTGAAAATTTCCAAATGGAGCGCCCGCTGGTGGCATTTACGGCGTGAAGGTCCTGGTCTTCCGAGCCAAAAAAGATATGCCCATCGGAAATTCGCGGGGACGAATATATTTTACCTTCGGTAAAATACGTCCAAACCACTTTGCCGGTGCGCATACTAATCACATGCATGCGCTGGTCTTCCGAACAAAAATATACATTATTGTCATAGACCAGCGGGCGGGAGACAATACCGCCATCCGATGGATACTTCCATTGAAATTGTCCATCGGCCGCATTCAAGGCGTACAGGTTGTTATCATAGCAACCGATGAACAACATGCCCTGATGCAGGAACGGTGTGCCCCGAATTTCATCCTCACATTTAAAAGACCAGAGCGGCTTTACTCCGCCGCTGGAAACCGGCAGTGCAGAGGTGATTTTGGAGAGCACGCCCGTCTTGCGAGCCACATTCATCAAGGCATCCTTCATTGCCTCTGCACTCGGAAAACGGTCCGAGGGATTATATTGCAATGCAACATTGACCACGGCTTCGAACTCAACGGAAACATTGGTGTTGATGCGGCGGATTGGCCGCTCCCCAAAGGAGAAGGGCGGCTCAAGGCGCGGATCGCGGCGCGTAATCGCATGGTGCAGCGTGGCCCCAAGGGAATAAATATCCGCTATTTGGGTGGCTTCGCCGCGATATTGTTCGGGAGGTGAATATCCTTCCGTACCGATCATGGTTCCTTTTTGCCCGGTTTGAAACGCCTTTGCGATCCCAAAATCAACCAGCACCACATCCCCATTATGATTGATCATCACATTGGAAGGTTTCATATCGCGGAAGATGATCGGGTCAGGCTTATGGCCATGCAAATATTGCAGCACGTCACAAAGCTGGACCGCCCAACTCACCACCTGGTCTTCGGGTAAAAATCCATTCGCATCCGCAATGACGGTTTCCAGGTCCTTGCCATGAATAAACTCCAGGACAAGGTAGGAATGTTCGTTCTGCGTAAAGTAATCATAAATCCGCGGGATGGCAGGATGGTTAAGAGTGGCAAGCAGGTTTGCCTCGCGCTCGAAATTTTGCACGATCGTCTGG
>JACPVB010000039.1 GCA_016191985.1 Chloroflexota bacterium
CGCCGTCGTTGTGCTGGGCGAATCGGGCTGCGGAAAAACATCTCTTTCAAAGGCGTTGCTGCGCCTGCTGCCGCGCAACGTGGACAAATACTCGGGCAAAGTCTATTTGCAGGGACAAGATGTAATGACCCTGAACGATGAAGAATATCGCCAAAATGTACGCTGGGTGGGCATCTCCCTCGTTCCGCAGGCTGCCATGAACGCCTTGAACCCCGTCCTGAAAGTGGGGGACCAGGTTGCCGAACCCGCTATGATCCACCTGGGGTTGAGCAAAGCTGAGGCATATGGGCTTGTTTATAAAATGTTCCAGCATGTAGGCGTACCCGTAGACTTTGTCTCACGCTATCCCTTTGAATTGAGTGGCGGAATGCGCCAGCGCGTGGCATTGGCGATGGCGCTCGTGACCTCCCCCAGCCTCATCGTCCTGGACGAGCCGACTTCCGCTTTGGATCTGCTCACACAAGCCAACATCATGAATGTGCTGAAACGCATCAAGCATGAACTTGGCACCTCGTTCATCCTTATCACGCACGACATCGCCACTTCCAGTGAACTTGCGGATGAAGTTGCCATCATGTACGCGGGCCAGATCGTGGAGACCGGCGATGCGAAGGATTTCTTCCCCGCGCCTTTGCATCCGTATTCGCAGATGCTCATGGCAAGCGTCCCGCGCCTGCGCAGTGACTCAGACCCGATGTTCATCACCGGCCAGCCGCCCAGCTTGATGAATCCACCCAGCGGATGCCGTTTTGCGGCGCGCTGTCCCTTCCGCTTCGAGAAGTGTAGCGAAGAACCACCCGTTTTCCAAAAAGGAAAGCGCAAGGTCAAGTGCTGGCTGCATCAGTAAATTAGGAATCTCAACCATGTCGTCTCAAGCTCTCTATGATGTTCATTTTCTTTTCAAAGATATACACAAGGTTGTACTTGAGTTTGCCGAAGGTTTGGACGAAGACCAGTTGCGCTGGAAACCACGCGGCTACAGCACTTCCATTGGATTTCATCTCTGGCATCTTGCGCGTGAATCCGATTTCCTCAAGGCCATTATTTTGGAACGCACGCCCCAACTCGGCGATGGGTTTGGCGAGCCAAAAGAGATTTGGGCAAGGGAAAACCTCGCACAAAAATGGGGCTTCCCCACTGAATTGAACGCCACCGTCGGCACAGGCTTAAGTGACGAGATAGCCGCCACCCTTCCCATCCCACCCAAAAGCGAATTGGTGGATTATTTGAACCGTTCGTACCTGGCCGTTGAAGAGTTCGTTACCTTGCTGGATGAGAACTTCCCAAATTTTGAAAATGTGGATGAAGAACTGAGAAAGAAACTGGAAAATATTCGCTTGAACCTGCTCGTGTTCCTCTCCCACGATTGCCGCCACCTCGGCATGATGGAATGTTTGAAGGGCCTGCAAACAGGCTTCGGCTCGGCCACAGAGCAAAGAAAGTAATAGGTAATTATGAACACAGATATGATCACCGAATTAAGAAAGGGTAACAACATGACGGTTGAAATCAAAGAACCCAGGGAGACCTTGCTGTCCATTCGTGATCTGCATGTCTGGTATGAACTGCGGCGTTTTGGGTTTGGTCATGCGGGCTATGTCAAAGCCGTGGATAACGTCAGCTTTGAATTGGCCGAAGGGGAAACGGTGGCAGTTGTCGGCGAGAGCGGATGCGGCAAGTCCAGTCTCATGAAGACCATCCTTGGGCTTAACATCCCCACCAGCGGCGAGGTGGTTTTTGATGGAAGAAATCTTGCAAAATTAAAAGTCAACGAACTGCGTCAGTATCGCTTTGAGATTGGTTATGTTCAACAGGATCCCTACGGCGCGCTTCCCCCGTTTATGACCGTGCAGCAAATTTTGGAAGAGCCACTCCTCATCAACGGTGTTAAGGATAAGGAAAAACGGCTTGAAAGAATTCGCAAGGCGATGGATGAAGTGAAGCTGTATCCGTCCGATGATTTTTTGCCAAAGTTCCCGCACATGTTAAGCGGCGGACAGCAGCAGCGCGTTGTCATTGCGCGCGCCATGATCCTCGCACCGAAGCTCATCGTGGCGGATGAGCCAGTTTCCATGCTCGATGCTTCGGTGCGTGTTGAAATTCTCAAACTCATGAAGGCCTTGCAGGAGAAATATCATCTTTCGGTGATCTACATCACGCACGATCTTTCCACGGTTAAATATTTTTCCGCGCGCATCTTTGTGATGTATGCGGGCAACCTGATCGAAAAAGCCGATACGCGCCAGTTGCTTGAAAATCCACTGCATCCATACACGATGGCCCTGCTCTCTGCCACGTCCGACCCCGATGCACGCAATGCTGATTCTTTTAAAGAGGTTCCGCCGGGCGAGCCGCCCAGTTTGGCAAACCCGCCCAGGGGCTGCCGTTTTCATCCGCGCTGTGCGAAAGCCATTGCCGGGTTGTGTGATGAAAAGGAACCCGTGGACTTTGAACCCGTCCCCGAACATTTCGTCGCCTGCTGGCTGTATCAACCAAAATGAAATCCCCACGCTTCCTCCTCACCCTCGGCCTGCTTCTGATGCTGACAGGCATTATCCTACCCTTTTTGATGGTCATCAAAGTTCTCGAATCCACATTCTTTCTGAACTTTTTTTCCTGGGGGCTCTCCTCGTTGGGCCTGGCGCTTGGCATGGTTGGCTTTGCATTGATGAGACGAATGCTGTGAGCCAAAGTACCGCACACTTGCCCTGGCGGGCAGTGCCAGGGAAATTCATTTTGCGAATGGCATTGCAGGAACACCAATTGCGAGATGAATCGCGCGGTACGCATTTTATTTTGCATCCAGCGCGCGGAAGCGGTGGATAAAGTAAAGGGCCAGCCCAAGCAGGAAGATGGCATTTGCCTGATGGATGAGAGCGATCACGATGTTAACGTAGGAGAGGATCGTCAGCACACCGAGCGTGATTTGCAAAGCGACCACGCCGATGAGCCATTTCAATCCGTTTTGAATGTCGGCGGGATAGTTTTGCTTTTTGACAATGAAATATACCGCAGGCACGAGGAGTATTCCCAGCCACGCAAACCAGCGGTGGATAAACACGATGGTCTGCGGGGATTCAAAGAGATTAATCCACGAAGCGAACAGGTTGGGGGGAATTAATTTCCCAAGCATCAACGGCCAGGTATCTGAAACGTGACCGGCTTTGAGTCCCGCTGTGAAACCGCCATACGAAATTTGGATGATGAGCACAACCAGTGAAGCCGCAGACAGTTTGGAGGGCAAAGACCAGGCCGCTTTTTTGGCAGGGTCGGGAAAACCGTATTTGTGCCCGAAGGCCGTCCATACTGCCAGGCCGAACAACGTGAGCGCCAGGAGCAAATGAATGGTCAGGTTGAAGTGACTAACGGCGGGGCGGTCAACGAGTCCGCTGGCAACCATGATCCAGCCTGCAAAGGCCTGGGAGATGAAAAGGATGCCCATCACAAAATAGATGCCGAATTCTTTGAAAGGGATGGTTTTTTTGAAAAGGAAATAAAACACAGGGAAGGCATAGAACAGTCCCGCAAGACGGGCGACGTTGCGATGGATCCATTCCATGTAGAAGATGAATTTATATTCGCCGAGAGTCATGCCTGAATTGATAAGCTGATATTCAGGGGTTTCCTGATATTTTATGAATTCCTCCTCCCAGGCTTGCTCACCAACGGGAGGCATGGCCCCGCTGATCGGATTCCACTCCACGATGGACAACCCGGAACGGGTGAGGCGGACAAACCCCCCGAAGACCACAAGGAAAGCCACAACGAAGGCGAAAATATAAAGCCATTGCATGACAGCTTTGTTTTGAGTTTTTGGCATGTTGATTCTCCAGTTTTGAAATCGCGGGGATTATAGCACGCGCACTTTTCGGGCTGTTAAAACTTTTGTCACAAGTTGGGGTGAATGATTGTCACTGGAATGCTCCCTGCGCTGTCCCCGGCGCAGGGTTTTCCTCGCGCAAAGCTGTGGAATCAGACGGTTCGTTTGCCCTGTGGCCGCTGTCGAAGACTCCATCAGCGCCGAAAATCCATCAGCAATCTGATGGAGTCCAGAGGTCGGGGAAGAGGCGAGGATATAAAAAATGTCCACCACGTTTTGTGATGGACATTCAGTCTTCCTAAGATTCGCCTCTTAATTGTTTCAGTAGTTGGCGGTAATCCTCCACGTTTGGAGGGTTCATCAATACGATCTGGTTGATGACGTCCATTGCGCCCTGTCTGTCTCCCTTTTGCACGAGGGTTTCGCCGAGAATGTCGAGCAGGGAAACGGCTTCGGTGGTGCGCCCCAGGTGATGGAGCTGCGCCGCGAGCGTGCGCTTGAGCAGCGGCTGGTCTTCATGGTCTTTGGTGAGTTCTTCCAGAAAAGTGATCGACAATTCGCTTTTGTTCTGGCTTTCGAGGTGGTTGATGTAATTCTCAAGTTCACTCAACGCCTTATCGGGTTGCGCCATGCGCAGGTTGAGTTCGATGATCTGTTTGCGCGAGGCGTCGTCGTCGGGGGCCAGGGTGCGGATCTGCTCGTACACACGCAGGGCTTGCTTCCAATCCAATCGTTGCAGGTCGATATCGGCCATACGCTGGAGGATGTGTGTGTTCCAATCGCGGTTGGCGTTGCCCTGTTGAACGAGGCGCAGGGCGGTGGTATAGGTCTTGCGCGCCATATCCAGTTCGGCGAGGCGGTAGTGGATGGCGGCAAGCTCGAGGTATTCATGGATGGCATCATCGATCTGTCCGCGGGCAATCAGTTGATCGATAAGGCGGTTGCGTGAGCCGAGGTCCATGGGCGAGAGTTGGATGATGCGCCGCAGCAGTTTTGTGGCTTGCAGCACTTCCCCGCGCGCGCTGTAGGATTGGGCCACCACGCCGTATTTGGCGATGGCCTCTGTGGGGCGGCCTTCCTGAACAAGCAGATCACCCATCAGGATGTGGAGGGGCAGGTAGGTGGGGGCGTGCAGTACGGCATCGTAGGCTTCGTCCATGGCGGAGCGCAGGCTTCCGGTGCGCGCCAATTGATTGATGCGGTTCATCGATTCAAGCACAGAGCTGGATTGCGCCTGCAAAATGACATCCGCCAGCGGAGCGAGCATTTCACCGTCCTGTTTTGGCATTTGTTCGCGGGTTTTGTGCAGTTGTTCGCGCCAGTCTGGGCGGGTGAGCAAGCTATCGATATTCTCGCAAATTTTTTGTAGGGCGGTTTCATCCTTTTGATTTTTTTGTGCTTCGATAAAAGGCTCATACTGCTGGCGGATATCATCCGCCTGATCGGAGGAAACGGTCATGGAATCAGCGAGTTTCAACGCTTCCAGGTATTCCAGTGCGGCATCGCGGAAGTTGGATTTTTTGAGGAGCATTTGTCCCAACA
>JACPVB010000122.1 GCA_016191985.1 Chloroflexota bacterium
ATAGTCGGCTAATCAATTCTCCAATTCTCAACCTCTTCGGCTGGACTCACAGCAAGTCATCAATCTCCAGCCTTCAATTACCATTTCCCAGGAGTCTCTCATGCACGGATACGGCTGGTTTCAATACATGCGTTCGGGCGACGATAAGCCCAAAGTGACGAGAGAACTTTTATTGCGCGTCCTCGGCCATGCCAAACCTTATTGGGGACACATTGCAGGGATGCTCGTCACCATTTTACTGAGCACAGGCATCTCCCTGCTCACCCCGCTCATCTTCCGCAATATGATCGACGTGGTGCTGCCCGCCAAAGACACCCAGCGACTCATCTGGCTTGGGCTGGCATTGCTGTTCATCCCCGCGTTGAATGGAGGGATCAGCGTCATCCAGCGCAGACTCAACTCCACCGTCGGCGAAGGCGTGATCTACGACCTGCGTTCCACGCTGTTCTCGCGTTTACAACGCATGTCGCTGCGCTTTTTTACCAACACCAAAACAGGCGAGTTGATGTCGCGCCTTAACAATGACGTGATTGGCGCGCAGAATGCCATCAGCAATACCATCGTCAATATCGTTACAAATCTCGTCGAGACGGTTGCCCTGCTGGCCGTCATGCTCACGCTTGAATGGCGGCTGACCCTCGTCAGCATTTTGATTCTTCCGCTTTTCATCATCACCGCCCAACGGCTCGGCATTGTCCTGCGCGACATCGCCCGCCAGGCCATGGACATCAACGCGCAGATGAACGCGCACATGAACGAGACTCTCAACATCGGCGGCGCGCTGCTGGTCAAACTTTTTGGGCGTACGCGCGAAGAAGAGAAGCGCTTCCGCGAACGCGCCGCAAACGTCCGCGATATTGGCATTCGGCGTGCCGTGGTCGGCTCGTCGTTCTTCGTCATCTTTGGCTTGGTGACGGCGGTGGGTACGGCGCTCGTCTATGGGCTGGGCGGCTACTTCGTCATCACGGATGTTTTCACCGTTGGCACCATCGTCGCGTTCGGTTCGTATCTCGGTCAACTCTACGGCTCGCTGCAAGGGCTGGCTGGCGCGCCCGTTGAATTTTCCACCAGTATGGTTTCCTTCGAGCGCGTCTTCGAGGTCGTGGATTTGCCGCAGGATATTATCGAAAAACAGGATGCCATCGACTTGCGCGATATTAAAGGCGAACTCGAATTTAACAACGTCACCTTCAATTACAAAATAGACGACACCAAATTATTGAAGGATGTAAAACGCTATGGGAAGATGGAAGACGTGAAAGCCGTTTTCAGCGGAGGAAATGGTCAATCGTCGAGAACCAGGAATCGGGAAGAAAGAAGCGCTTCATCCGACGGGGAAGCTGATTCAACATCCCAGGCAAGGGACGTCGCCCTTGAAGGCATCTCCTTTATCGCCCGCCCCGGAGGGTTGATTGCGCTGGTCGGTCCCTCTGGCGCAGGCAAGACCACCGTGACGTATCTCATCCCCAGGTTGTATGACCCAACGGATGGGATGATTCGCATCGATGGAAATAATTTGAAAGATGTCACGCTCGAGTCGCTTTCTGCCGCGATTGGCATGGTGACGCAGGAGACCTACCTCTTCCACGACACCATCCGCACGAACCTGATTTACGCCAAGCCCGATGCAACGCAGATGGAGATCGAATCCGCTGCACGCGCCGCGAACATCCACAACTTCATCATGGACCTGCCCGACGGCTACGACACCATCGTCGGCGAACGAGGCTACCGCCTGAGCGGCGGCGAAAAACAACGTATTGCCCTCGCACGTGTCATTTTGAAAAACCCAAGAATTTTAGTGCTGGACGAAGCCACCAGCTCATTGGACAGTGAATCTGAATCCCTGATCCAAGACGCATTGAAGCGCGTGATGGCAGGGCGTACTTCGATTGTGATCGCCCATCGCTTGAGTACGATCCTTGCGGCGGATATGATTCTGGTGATGGATCGGGGAAAGATTGTAGAGCGGGGCACACACGAAGAATTGCTCGCGCTGGGCGGGGTGTATGGTCAATTGTATGAAACGCAGTTTAGGGGAGAGAGGGTGTGACACTCTCCGTCAAAAATTTATCATAGATCACGCAAGAACGGGCTGTTTCATCGGTTTGCTTCGCCCACCCGCACCCACAGGGCAAGTGAGCGGATGGACTCCAGAGGTGAGGCTACCTCGCCTAAACTACAGCATCCAGCCCTGCGACACCCAACATGTCTTTGATGATATTTCCCAGTCTTTCCAATGAACGCTCGGTTGTGTATGTGAACTCTGCCGCATTCAAACGGATAAAGTTTGCATATTGATTTGTCGCGGAGAAGACATGCCCTGGGGCAAGCGTGATCTTTGACGCAAGCGCCTTTTTGTATAGTTCCAGGGAATCCACGTTTTCTGGCAATTGCACCCAGAGCACAAATCCACCAGAGGGACGGGTCAAACGAACGCCAGGCGGAAAATAACGGATGACCGCACTCGACATCAACTCGACATTGCGCGCATATTCACGGCGGATGCGCCGCAGATGATGATCATACCCACCGCTTTCGATGAAATCTGCAATGGCATATTGCGGCAGCGTGGGTGGGGACGCGCTGATGGTGAACTTCAACCATTCCAACTCAGTCTTATACCTTCCAGCAGCGACCCAGCCGATTCGCAAACCAGGGCTGATGTCCTTTGAAAAAGCAGAGACGAGCATCACCAAACCCTTTTTATCGAACGACTTGCAAACGAGCGGACGCTTCTCGCCAAAATACAGTTCGCCGTAAACATCATTCTCGATCAGGGGAATCTCATGACGCGCGAGAAGTTCCACGAGTTCTCTTTTCTTTTCATCGGGCATTTGGCTGCCAAGCGGGTTGTTGAAGTTCGAAATGACGATCACTGCTCGCACGGGGTTATGCTGTATTGCAAAAGATAATGCTTCCACGTTAAGTCCATTGCGCGGATGAGTGGGAATTTCCAACGCGCGCAGACCATGCACTTCAAGGGTTTGAAGCGTGCCGAAATACATCGGAGATTCGATTGCGACAATGTCACCCGGATGGCAGACCGCGTGCAGGCACAGGTCAATCGCTTCCAATCCTCCGGAAGTGATCAGCACATCGCTGGGCGAAATTTGACTTCCCGAAAGAACTGCGCGTTTTGCGATCTGAATGCGAAGTTCTTCCAGTCCCGGAGGGATGATGTATTTGTGACCGTCCACCGCATGTCGCCGCGCCGCTTTGGTAAGTGCATGGTTGATTTTTTCGGTAGGCAGATAATCCGGGTTGGGTAATGCTGCGCCGAGTTGAACCAACTCGGGGTCGGTTGAGTCGCGCATCAACATCATCGCCAGTTCGTGCAGGCTGACCTGACTTGGGTCTTTGGTGGGAGAAGAGATTTCAGGTTCAGGCGCGTGATCGCGCACCATTGCCCGCACATAATATCCCGACTGCGGACGCGATTCTATCCAGCCCTGGTTTTCGAGTAACAAATATGCCTGCAACACTGTGCTGATGCTGACACCCTGCTGTTTACTCATCTGCCGCACGGATGGAATGCGCTCCCCGACGCGGTATGTTTCCTTCTCGATCAGTGAATTCAGGCTATCTGCCAACGAACGATAGAGCAACAAGGGTGAATCTTTGTCAGTTTTCATGGGTAACAGTTTTTGAGAAAAAGGACCAGTACAGTTGATTATAGCACCCACTGTACTGGTTACAATTTCGGGAATTTGCGCCTGTACCTGCCCTGGGAAAGTCTGTAAAATGGATTCAATAGTGAAAGGATTTTATATGATTGCAATCGAACATCGCAAACAAATAGACTTGAACCTGCACCAGCATGAAGTGTTGAACCTCAGCCACCCTCACCCCGGCGTGTCAATTGAATGTGAACAGGGCATTATTTGGATCACCAGTGCAGGGGATATTAATGATTACACATTGATGGCAGGTGAAAGTTACGTGGCGCAGGATTCGGGATCCCTGGTGATCGAAGCCGTACAGGATGCCGTTGTTAATTTGAAAGACGCCGACGAGGAGTTTTCGGTTCACGTTGTTGTTTAGCGCCGATCCAGTTTAGGCTTTACCTAATTAATTCACCTTACGCACTTCCGCTTCGACTACGAGCGGGACCAACACCCGCTCTCCGCTCAGCGCGAACTTCGTCCTCCCGAAGAATATCGGGACGATGTGAGCGAAGTCGAAGGACATGCCGTGGAAAATACTTGTCTTGCGTAAGGTGAGTAATTAAAAATTCTCCGTTCCGGTTTTCTAACGGAGAATTTTTATTAAACATTTTATTTTTATCAGGAAAACAAAATGAATATTCCTTCTATTCTTGGGTTGACTGGAACTCTGATCGACCTTGTTCGCGCAGCACCGCAATTGGCGCGTCTGATCCGTGCGCGAAAATCATTTGGCGTATCGGTGGATACCTCTGGCACGAGCTGTATTGTCAGTTTGGGTTGGACGGTGTATGGGGTTGTCACGAATCAGCCGTACGTCACGCTTGCCTCTGGGATCATGGCGGGTATCTTTTTCATTATCACTTTGGTGGCCCTGCAGCTTGGGCGAAGCGTGCGTGAGTTTAGAATCGCCCCGATCTGGCTGGCAGTTCTGCTTGTATCGGGAGCATCTTTCGGAAAAAACGGCTTGGGATTGATGCTTTCCGTGAGCGCGCTGGTTTCGAACATTCCTCAGATTTGGGTCGCATACAGGGAAGTGGACCTGTCGGGATTGTCGCTTGGCACATGGTTGTTGACCTTATCCGGCGGGTTGGTGTGGGGACTATACGGGATACTCCAGCATGATGTGACAATCGTGGCTTCGGCTTTTTTCCAATCCATCACCAGCGGAATTATCATCATACTAAAAACGACCCGTCAATTCAAAAGCGATCTGATGGCAGAAGAAATGTCTTGATTATCCTCTGCATTCTATAATCAGTAAATTAGAATTGTTCTGCACTTAAACGAAAAAGATACTGGTTTCAAGTAATCCTTAGTTGGGGGAGTTATGGCTGTAGCAAAGTCGATTGACAAAATCAACCTTTGGTACACGGATCATACGGACAGCACGGATTCTTTCGCATTTTTCTAGCCACCCGACAGTTTCAGATTTCTGGCAAATTCTGGTGGTTGAGCGGTTGTTGAGCTTGTCGAGACATAGCCCTGAGTGTTTGCCGAGGGGCGTATCAAGACCACAAGTTACAGGGAAATTCTTCGTTTTCTATCAACTTTTGGTCTCGGTACGGCGGACGAACACCGCCTACTCGACCACCGGATTGCTCTTTGAACAAAGTGTCGGGTGGCTAGGCATTTTTATAAAAATATCCGTCCGATCCGTGAAATCCGTGTACAAAAAAGGATTGGTTCCGGGCTTTGCAACAGCCATGTTGGGGGAGTCAGGAGGTCTTGACAAACTTACTACTTAGTAAGTAAAATCCAATCAATGGTCAAGATCGAAAACTCCAAACGGACAATTCTAAATCTCGCCGAATCCCTCTTGCAGGATAAAGGCTTCAACGGCTTTAGCTATGCTCACATCGCAGCGGAGCTTGGCGTGAAGAATGCCGCCATCCACTATCACTTCCCCTCGAAAGAGGATTTGGGACGCGCGGTGATCCAGCGCTATCGCGACCGTTTCAAATTGTGGATTAACAACACCCGCGTAAAAGATCTCTCTCCGCAGGAAAAACTGGATTGGTTCTTTAGCATCTATACCGATATGCGTTCAGACAAAGGCAAGGTTTGTCTCGTTGGGTCAATGGAAGCGGAGTTCAATTCGATCCCTGAGGGCTTGCAGGCGGAAGTCGAAGGCTTGCATAAGGAATTACTCAAATGGCTGGAAGCAACTTTGAGCGAAGGCAGAGAGACGGGCGTCTTCAAATTCAATGGCGAACCTGCCAATAAAGCCGCGTTGATCCTCTCCAGTGTGCAAGGTGCCTTGCAAATGGCCCGCGCGCTGGGGACGAAAAAGTTTCGGGATGTCGTCGAGCAGGCCAAGCTGGACTTGCTCGTCTAAATTTTTTTATCGTCAAAACTTACTAGTTAGTAAGTTTTTTACAAGGAGAACCAATGACAACTTTAGAACCAACCACAACAAAGCATCAGGCCACGCTGAAGAAAGTCTATCAAGCCTTTTTCAGCCCACCGCAATATGAGGTGAAATCCACAGATCGTGAGATCATCGCCCGCGGGACCAATTATCGCCTTCCGTTTGACGGCGGCGAACTGGCCGTCACTACCTGGGGCGAAAGCGGTCCCGCCGTTTTGATGATGCACGGTTGGGGCGGCGCCCGCGCACAAATGACAGGCTTCGTCGAACCGCTGCTATCCGCTGGGTATCGCGTTGTGGCGTACGACCAGCCCGCGCATGGCGAATCAAGCGGCAGGATGACCAACATCCTTGAGATATCCCCGACGATGGATTTGATAACAGCACAGGAAGGAAGATTCGACGCGATCATCGCCCACTCGTTCGGGACGTTGATTACTTCTTACGCGCTGGTCAAGCGGAATTTTCCGCCTCCTTCCAAACTGATCTATTTCGGCGCTTTCAATCGGCTTTTGGATTCCCTGCCGCGTTTTCAAGTGCTGGCAAAATTACCAGACGAGATCATCGATGGATTACGGGATATGATCCGCCAAAATTTCGGGAGAGATGTACTGGATGAAATCGTAAATGAGACACTCGCACCACAGATCCACATCCCCGCTTTGATGTTCCATGACAGGTCCGACAATGTAACCCCGGTGGAGGACAGCCGCGCCATTGTCAATGCGTGGGCAGAGGCGCAATACATCGAGACCAATGGGTTGGGTCATCGCGCCGCACTGCAATCTGCGGAAATCCATGAGCAGGTTGTGAGATTTTTGAAAAGTTAATTCACTGATGTTACGC
>JACPVB010000070.1 GCA_016191985.1 Chloroflexota bacterium
CGCAGGCTGTCTTCGCAGGCCTGAATCGCTTTATTGCGGATCAGGTTCTTTGGGTGGACTTTGGATGTGATGAACAACGCCTCTCTCTTAATCTCTGAGCTGCGGATTGCGTCCCCGAGCAGTTCCTCGGCGTGACCATCTGCGTACATTTCGGCGGTGTCGAAATGAGTGTAGCCGGTCTCTAACGCAGAGTGGAGGGCTGCCATCGAAACAGAATCAGTTTTCGGGTCGGGGTGGGAGCCGCCGCCGATCTTCCAGGTGCCGAAGCCGATTTTTGGGAGAGTGAGACTGGGGAGCGTTTCGTATTTCATGTCCCTGATTGTACTACCCATGAACCCTCCACACTCTCAGGCTCAAAGCCGCCGTCCCGGCGGCGATTTTCAAGGCAAACCCTGCGCCGGGGACGGCGCAGGGAGCATATCATATTTATGAACCCTCCATAATCGTCCCGCTCTTCTGCACAAATTCTGCACATTCGAAAAGTATCTTTGGGGAAAATTCAAAAGGAGAAATTGAAATGAAAGCAGTTCTAAATTTGTTCAAAAACAAAAAGACCCGCGCCTGGAGTATCGCGGTTGTAGTGATCCTTGTGGGAACTCTGGGTTGGACGATGTTTGGCTCTTCGAATACTTCCGCCGATGCGGCCAGTGCCGAGGCGTTTGTCGTTTCACTGAATGTTGCGGAAACCGTGGAGACTTCAGGTTCGTTGGAGGCACAGCCCTTTGCCAGCCTGGCGTGGAAGACGGGCGGCGTGGTGGAGCAGGTCAACGTGCAGGTTGGGGATTTTGTAAAAGAAGGCGATATTCTGGCGGAGTTACAGCCTTCGAGCACATCCGCAAGCATTGTTGCGGCCCAGGCTGATTTGGTAAACGCGCAGAAAAAACTCGATGACCTTTTGAAATCGGGAACAGACCTGGCGCAGGCGGCCATTGATTTGAAAGATGCGCAGGAAGCCTACGATGATGCTGTCTATTACCTCAGATACTTGAATAACGATACGAAAATTCCGCAAACTTTATACACTGCTGAATTGGTGCAAACCCGCAATGGTTGGGAATATAAATATGAAACTGATAACTTCAAGGGTCCCGCCCCTGAAGATTGGATCATCGAAGCGGAGAACGACCTGGCTTTGAAGAAGGCGCAAATGGAAGATGCCCAACGCGAATACGAGCGTTTGCTGGCTGGTGAAACTTCCCTGGATGTGAAGGCGGCGCAGGCGGAAGTGGAAGCGGCGCAGACTTCGGTCAACTCGTTGTACATCCTTGCGCCGTTCGACGGCGAGGTGCTTTCCGTGGACGATTTGGCTGGGGATACCGTGAACTCGGGTGAACTCTCGGTGAACCTGGCGGATTTGGATCATTTGTACGTGGATACGCAGGTGGATGAATCAGACGTTGCCAAAGTCAAATTGGGCAACCAGGCCCAGGCTACGTTGGATGCGATGCCCGGAGTCACGCTCACCGGCAAGGTGGCGGCGATCAACCCTGTGGGCGAGGTCGTCTCTGGTTTGGTGAAATATAAAGTCCGCATTGATTTGGATAAAGTGGAAGGTGATATGTTCCTGCCTTTGGGCACGACGACGAATGTGGTCATCCAGGTGGGGGATAGCGCCGCGACGCTGGCTGTGCCGATCACTGCGATACAAAACGACAGTATCGGTGAATATGTTTGGGTGATCCAAAGTGACGGCTCGACTGCGCGCGTGGATATTGTGAGCGGTTCAATTGTCGGCGACCTTGTGGCAGTCAGCGGCGATTTGAAAGAGGGCGAGCGCGTGCAATCGATTCGCGAGAATAGTTTTAGCGCGCCTGGTCCCTTCGGCGGGGGAGACTAGAATGATACAAACTGAAAACCTGACGAAGGTTTATCAAATGGGCGAGAATGAAGTGCGCGCCCTGGACGGTGCGAGCTTCACCATCCACAAAGGCGAGATGGTGGCGATCATGGGGCCATCAGGCTCCGGCAAGAGCACGTTGATGTCGATCATCGGCTGCCTGGATGCGCCGAGCGGCGGAACATATGTACTGGACGGCGTGGCGGTTGAAAACATGGACGAGGTAAAACTTGCAGAGATTCGCGGACAAAAAATCGGATTCGTATTTCAACAGTTCAACCTGCTGGCGCGCACCAGCGCTTTGGAAAATGTGATGCTGCCGTTGACGTATGCCGGCATTTCTGGAAAAGATCGCCAGGAACGCGCCATGAAAGCGCTGGATCGCGTCGGTCTTTCGGATCGCACACATCATGCCCCGAACGAACTCTCAGGCGGACAGCAGCAGCGTGTGGCGATTGCGCGCGCGCTGGTGAATGAACCAGCCATCCTCCTGGCAGACGAGCCGACCGGCGCATTGGATAGTAAGACGGGCGTCGAGATCATGGACCTGTTCCAGGGATTGCACAAGGAAAATGGTCAGACTGTGATTATCGTTACGCATGATGCTTATGTAGCGCGCCATACCGAGCGGATCATCAAGCTTTCAGACGGCCAGGTTGTTTCGGATGAGGTTAATCGAAACCCGATCAAGGCAGGCACGCCGCGTGTGGAATAAGAACTTAAACATGAAGGGCACAGAGTACACAAGGAAAAAAACTGTTTTGCTTTCTGGCTTTAAACCTTCGTGACCGTTGTGTCCTTTGTGTTTGATTTGCTACCGTACAAGTCTCTCGCGAAAAACCCTAAAGGTCTTTTTTGCAAATCGGGATTTTACGAAGACACAGGAGACCTTTAGGGTTTCCATATACGGTAGAGAAGTGTTTAATTAAAAGAATTGGAAAATTAAAATGTTATTTTCAGAAAATTTCAAGATCGCTTTGCGTGCCTTGCGCGCCAATAAGATGCGCTCCATTCTTACGATATTGGGAATCGTGATCGGCGTGGCGACGGTGGTGGCGTTGCTCTCGATTGGTAAAGGCGCAACCTCCAGCATCACCGACGAGATAGAAAGCGGCGGCTCTAATTTGTTGAATGTTTCCCCCGGAAGAGCGCAGTCGGGTTTTCCCGGAGCGGGACAATCTCAACAGGCCAGCTATCTGTATTATTCCGATTATCAATTGCTCGAACGCGGCCTGCCTGACAATATTTCGGCCATGGTGGCTGTCTTTCAATCCTCTTATCTTATAAAATTTGGGGACGAAAGTTTTAACGCCAATGTTTCAGGGGTGATGGAAGACCACCAGGAAGTGCGTTCGTTTACCGTGGCCGATGGCAGGTTTATCACCGATGGCGACAACAAATCCGATGCACGGGTGGCTGTGTTGGGTCAGCAGATCGCGGATGACTTGTTCGGCAGCCTTTCCCCCGTTGGGAAGATAATCTCCATTAATGGCGTGAAATTTGAAGTGATTGGCGTGCTGGAAGCCAAAGGCTCGTCCATGGCCTCACCGGATGATTCGATCTTTATTCCGCTCGAAACTGGCTATAACAAATTGTTTGGAGAGACCGCAACCCGCGATGGAAAAAAGATCGTCAATAACATCCTTATTTCGGTGACAACCACCGAGGCCATGGATACGGTTTCAGCGCAGGTTGAATTCATGGTGCGCCGTTCGCATGAATTGAAAACAACAGACCAGTTGGATTTCAACGTGTTGAGTCAGTCCGATACGTTGGACACGTTGAGCGCGGTCACCAATACCTTGACCATTTTCCTCGGCGCCATTGCAGGGATTTCCCTGCTTGTGGGCGGCATCGGCATCATGAACATCATGCTCGTCTCCGTGACGGAACGTACCAAGGAGATCGGCCTGCGAAAAGCCGTTGGCGCGACGAAGAATCAAATCCTCACCCAATTCCTGATCGAGACCATGACGCTTAGCCTGTTGGGCGGAATTCTTGGAATCCTGCTTGGCGTTGGGATTGCCTTAGTCTTTACACTAACGGGCCTGATCCCCTCTGTCATCACCGCAGATTCGATCCTGCTGGCCTTTACCTTCGCTCTGGCAATCGGCGTGTTCTTCGGTTTATATCCCGCCTTCCGTGCCGCAAACCTGCACCCGATGGTGGCGTTGCGATACGAATAAATACGCTAACCACGAAGTACACAAAGGTTTAAAGACAAAATCCCCTTTGTGTACTTCGTGTCCGCTTGCCCCGCGTAATTTGCGGGGTTGTGGTAAAAAGGTTTTATGCCCAAGAAAATCCTCATCGTAGACGATGAACCCCAGATCGTGGAAATCTGCCGTGATTATCTTAAAGCCGCAGGCTACGACACAGTCACAGCCAATAACGGGGCGCAGGGACTATCCCTCGCGCGCCGCGAAAAGCCAGACCTAATCGTGCTGGATTTAATGATGCCTGAAATGGACGGCTTGGATGTCTGCCGCACCATCCGCCGCGAGAGTGATGTGCCGATCATCATGCTCACGGCTCGCGTCGAAGAGACGGATAAACTCATCGGTCTCGAACTCGGTGCGGACGATTACATCACCAAACCGTTCAGCCCGCGTGAGTTGGTGGCGCGCATCCGTGTGGTGCTGCGTCGCGTGACGAATACTTCTGAAAGTGATGTCATCCGCGTGGGCGACGTTGAGTTGGATCGCGCCCATTACGAAGTCCATTTGCCAGAAAAAACTGTGCCGCTCACTTCCACTGAATTTGAAATCCTCGCCACGTTGATGAGCCAGCCGGGCCGCATCTTTTCCCGCGCACAATTACTGACCGCCGTGCATGGCGTTAGTTTTGAAAGCCTTGAACGCGCCATCGATTCCCACATCCGCAACCTGCGCCGAAAAATGGAGCCTGACGAATTGATCGTCACCGTGCATGGCGTGGGATATAAATTTCATGCTGAGCCAAGTCGAAGTATTGAAGGTTAAGATGCAATCGTCCGTCCGCGAGATACGCACCCGTTTATTTCTCCTGCTTGTCAGGGCTTTTGTAATTGTCTTGTCCTTATCCTTATTATTCTTTCTCACCATCGTGAGTTATATCCTCACCTCTCCATCGGCTCCGTTTTCCCTGCCGTTTTCAGGCGCGCTCGAAGGTTACTACGTGGGTCATGGCAGTTGGGATGGCGTGGAAACTGTATTTAATTCCAATGACGAATTCAAGCACCTGAATACAATTCTTTTGGATGAACAGCAGCGCATCATTCTTAACCGTGATTCTGGTTCCGTTTCGACGGTTGGTTCTGTCTACAAGATTCGCCCCAAAGACCTTGTCATCGCCATTGATGCAAATGGAGAGAGGGTTGGCTCGCTGGTTATTACCTCCGTTTCCTTTTCCACGCGGCTTGGCATTGTGCGCGGAATCATCATCCCCGCCGGGGGCATCTCTTTTATTCTGGCATTATTTCTGGTCGTGGTCGCAATTTTACTGGTGCGGCGTTTTGTCAACCCACTGGCAGATGTGATCTATGCCGCGCGAGAAGTAACCAACGGAAAGCTCAACACGCGGATTTCAAGCGAAGGCCCGCAGGACCTGCGCAGTCTTTCAGATAGTTTCAACGAAATGGCATCCTCCCTCGAACGCAATGACCGTGAACGTCGCGATATGCTGGCCGACATCGCCCACGAACTACGCACGCCGCTCTCCGTCATCCGTGGCCGCCTCGAAGGCATCGTGGATGGAATCTACTCAGCCGATGGAAGCCAGGTCTCCCTTGCCCTTGAACAAACCTATCTGCTCGAGCGCCTCGTGGACGACCTGCGCCTGTTGACTCTGGCCGAGGCGCGTCAACTCCACTTTGAGAAAAAATCCGTCGACCTCGCAGAGCTGGCACAGCATACCCTCGATCTCTTCTCTGCCGAAGCGCAGGAAAAGAATATTTCACTGTCCCTTGAAAAGGGGAGCGGTAATTACAAGGTTGAACTTGACCCGCAGCGCATGGCACAAGTCATTGGCAATTTGATCGGTAACTCGCTTCGTTATATTCCCGATGGCAGAAAAATATGGCTGACGCTTGAAGAAACTTCCGAGGCTGTAAAACTATTTGTCAATGATAATGGGACCGGTGTTGCAGAAGATGAATTGCCCTATCTCTTCGACCGCTTCTGGCGCAAAGACAAATCCCGCGCGCGCAGTGCAGGCGGAACGGGATTGGGACTCGCAATTGCCAAGCAACTTGTCGAAGCACAGGGCGGGACAATCGAAGCAAGGAACTTACCCGAAGGCGGGTTGCAGGTGATGGTGGAATTTAAACAGTAGATATCTTGCATCCGTGCTCCCGCCGCCTTGAGCACGGGTTTTTAGAGAGATTGTTTCTCTTGAGTACAAAGATACTTCGACACCACTTCGTCAGTCAGCACAAGTTGGACGGAATTCACGGACGAATACAGATTTTTTCAGAAATTTTTCCGTGTCATCCGTGTTTGTCCGCGTACAAAAACGCCTTAAGGAACACTATTTTAAAAGTCTTGTAAAAACCTGCCTCATTTCGCAAGCGAGCGGATGGTACCCAAATCCAGATCGCCTTTCACTCCCCAGCCCTTCTTGCCTTCCGGTATCCCCGGACGGAATTTCTCATACAAGGCGAATGCCTTGACTTCCAATTCCTTTGGCGTAAATGCCTTGGCCAGTGCTTCCATTGCCGCGCGCGCATCGTCCAGATCATCACCGAATTTCTGCTCCAAATATCGTTGGACACTTTCAGGACTGATTTCCTCTCCTTTGATGGCAGCCCTCAGTCCATTGGAGGTTTTGATCGCCGGCACACCGCGCCCGAGCAACTCGATAAATTGCAGATTCGCAGGTTCTTTCTTCTTTTCTTCTTTCTTTTTTTCCTCTTCCGCTTTCTCTGTATAAATCCCCAAATGCCTGCCCTTCGACTGGGCGTTGAGTCCTGCCACCGCTTTGCCAAACGTCAGGGATTCTTTTTTGTCATACCCCAGCCGCTCTGCGACGATGGCGGCCCACAAAGTCAACACCGGAGCGCGATTGATCTTGATTTTTTTGTTTATCATTTTCTTTGCTCCTATCAGTAATATTGTCAATAGATCACGAAAACGTAGTAACGACTTATGAATTTTTAAAAATAGATACTGCAACCATGTCACCCTGAGCGGAGCGAAGGGTCTCTACGCCAGCGCCCGAGACCCTCACCGCATTGCATCCGCACCGCGGTGCACGTGTTGGTCGCACACTTGCCCTGCGTGCCAGTGCAGGGAAGAACACTCCCTCTTTGAAATAAGATTACAGCATTAATTTCTTAAATTCTATCAGCCGTTCGAGTGAAAAACGACTTATGAAGATTAGCAACTTAACCTAACAATGGATCTTCGCGCTGAGCGGAGGGTCAGCGCTCGCCTGTCCCGAAGTCGAAGCGTCGTTTTAGGGTCAAAACACGTCTCGATTGCGGTTTTCGACGAGCATGAAAACCTCCGCTCGACGCGAATGCATTGTTGGATTAATTTGGAAAAGTGCATAAGTCGCTACTACGAGACCATTTCGCGAAGTGCTGATTATTACTATACATTAAATTTAGGATGGAAACAACTTTGAAAAAATCCCGCGTGTACTGGATGTGGGAGAGTGGTGTGCGCAGTTCGTGGGCGATGCCGGCCAGCATGTTGCGGCGTGGGCGGGAGCCGGGATTGATTCGTATCTTATCCGCGGATTGTGGGTATTATTGATAGATAACGTGCCTTGTATTAGAATCCTGAATGAAATCTGACTCCATTATTCGTACTCATTGTCAGGAGGTTAAGATGTCAAAAAACATAGTAGTTCTTTCAGATGGAACGGGACAGGACGGGGGAAGAGGCCACGACAGCAACATCTATAAGCTTTATAGAATGCTTGAAGACCGTACCGAAAATCAAATCGTTTATTATGACCAGGGCCTGGGCACGGATTGGAGGAGGGTCAGCGGAAATGCCTTTGGGGTGGGCTTTAGTCAAAACATCGTGCAGCTTTACCGGTTCATATTCGAAAATTATAATGCCGGGGATAAAATATTTTTATTCGGGTTTAGCCGTGGAGCGGCCACCGTCAGAAGCCTGGCGAGTTTCATTCATTATTTTGGCATCCTCTCCAAATCGCGTTCGATTTTAATTAGGCGGGCCTATAAGCTCTATGGCACTGGTCTCCAGCCGGGAACACAGGGTGATGAAGTGGTTTCCGAAGAAGATACGAAAGAGTTGATACAGAAACTGGTTGACCGTGGAAATCAGATTATCAACGATACCTCGTATCAAATATATAGAACCCTACGGAAAGACCTGAGTGAAAGAGCAAACCAGTTTACGATTGCCCATCCAAGTATGTGGGCTGAAATCGAATTCCTGGGCGTTTGGGATACTGTGCCTGCCCTGGGTGTTGTTCCGCTGGCGGGGTTAAATCTGTTTCTGGACCGCATTCCCTGGTGGAAGCATAGCTTTCACGATTTTGCACTTCATCGCAGCGTGCGGAATGCCTATCAGGCGTTGTCCATTGATGATGATCGCGAATGGTTTCTTCCAACGATTTGGAATCAATATGGCGATAAAGACAAACAGAAGATCAAACAAGTCTGGTTCAGCGGATCGCATACGGATGTAGGAGGAGGGTATGCGGAGGCGGGGCTTTCTGATATCGCCCTGGAGTGGATGACCCAAAAAGCAGTATCGCATGGACTCAAGCTATATCTTGGTTCCAGAAAATATTGGAATTTTTGCATCGCTCCAGATGCAACCGACCTTTTTCATCCGCCCCGCAGCGGTTTTGGCAGGGTTTTTAAAGCTGGGAAGCGGGATAAAGTATGGGATAAAAAAGCGGCCGTTAACTTTGGCCCGCCGGTGATCCATGAATCTGTGCTTGAGCGCGCCAGGCAGGACCCCAACTATCGCCCGTGGATCTTGAAAAACTACGGAAACTACCCAGACCCCGAGAAGTGGCTCCAGGAAAATCAGGAGAAGCACCTGCATTCGAAATTTAACGAAGAAGTGAATCAGTTTTACCAGATATGGTATGCGGAGAAATGGTGGTCTGGGGAACAGATATTGCCCAATTTTGAACAATGGCTGGTCGACCATCCGTTTTCGTATGAGCAATGGCTGCTGGATAACGAGGTGGAAAAGCAGAATTGGCTGGATAAAAATGATGCCTCGATACAGGAATTTGAAGGCAGAAAATTTCTTGTGGAATTGGAAGAAAAATCGGATCTGCGCGATTATGATAAAAGCGACCTCAGTGAAAAACTGGAACAGGTGTATTTCGACCAGCGCGCCAATGACAATTTATGGGGGCGGGCATTAAATAACGATAGGATCGAGTATGACCGAAAACGTTGGAGCAAGGCGAAGAATGGATCGAATAATAAAACAGCCTGATTAGATTACAGTGCGAGGTTGCTCCCTGCGCCGTCCTCGGCGCAGGATTTGTCTCGCAAAGCGCCGCCGCCCACAGGGTGCTTCGCAAGGGACGGCGGCTTTGAGCCTGACCTTGCGTTGTAATAATAGGTGCTGGAGTTCTGTCAACTTTTGCAAAAGAACCCGCCTCATATCGAGCGCGGGTTCTTTTGCAAATTGGCACTCCTTCTTTATATGCCCAGTCGATTGATCCCATCAAACGCGGCGGTTTTGTAGCACTCCGCGAGTGTGGGATAGTTGAACACGTTGTTGATGAAATATTCCACCTTGCCGCCGAATGCCATCACCGCCTGCCCAATGTGGACAAGTTCACTTGCGCCCTCGCCGATGATGTGCACGCCGAGTAATTCATGGGTATCGAGATGGAAGATCAATTTCAACAAACCTGTCTGGTCGCCGATGATCTGTCCGCGTGCGATCTCGCGGTATTGTGCCTTGCCCACTTCGTAGGGGATGCCGGCTTCCGTCAGTTCTTCTTCATTCCGCCCAACGGTTGAAATTTCGGGGATGGTGTAAATGCCGTATGGAAACAATTCCGGTGTGTGATTCGTATTGATGCCAAACGCATGACAGGCCGCCAGGCGTCCCTGCTCCATCGAAGTGGACGCCAGCGAGGGAAAGCCGATCACATCTCCCACGGCATAGATGTTCGGAACGTTGGTTTGAAAGCGCTCGTTCACTTTTAAGAGTCCCCGCTCATCGGTTTGCAGGCTTAGCTTTTCGATGTTAAGCGAGCGGGTGGCGCCGGTGCGCCCGATGCTGTAAAGCGCCATTTCGGTGACGATCTGTTTGCCGCTGATCAGATGGATTTTTACGCGTTCGCCCTGGTCGTCGGTGATGGGTTCGATGGAGTCAACCTCTTCGCCGAGGCGCATGATGACGCGTTGTTGATTTAAGTGATAGATCAGGGAGTCGATGATTTCCGCGTCCACGAAGGGGAGCAGGCGGCGGCGTTTGTCGATGATGGTGACGCGTACGCCGAGCGCCGAAAAAATGCTGGCATATTCAAGCCCGATCACGCCCGCGCCGACAACTGTCAGCGTGCGCGGTAAATGATCAAGCTGGAGCATGTCGTCGCTGATGAAGACCCGCTTCCCGTCGAAGGGGATGCGGTCACTTTTTGTGGCGCGAGTCCCTGTGGCGACAATGATATGCGCGGCAGTGACATCGCGCCAGCCGCGTCCATCCACAAATTTCAAGCGTACTGTGTTGGCATTCACAAAGGAGGCCTCGGCAGAGACAAGTTCGACGCGATTACGCTGGAGTTGATGACGGACAATATCCAGTTCGTGCTGGATGACGTGGTCGGTGCGATAGAGCAGGTCTGCCATGGTGATGTTTTGTTTGACTGTGTACGAAGCGCCATAGAGGTTGTGTTCACGATAGCCCGAAAAATGCAGGACCGCCTCGCGCAGGGTTTTGCTTGGAATGGTGCCCGTGTTGATACATACTCCCCCAAGAATGGTCTTGCGCTCGACGACTGCGACGCGCTTGTTGAGTTTTGCCGCCTGGATGGCGGCGCGTTGCCCCGCTGGCCCCGAACCGATCACGAGCAGGTCATAATCATATTCCGCCATGTCAGCCTCCATACTTCTAAAAGGGTTGCCCGACGACGAATGTCCCTATTATAGCATCATGAAAAACCCGCCTCATCGAAATGAGGCGGGTTGCGCCGATGACTCCCCACTTTTTATTTTTCCACTTTTATACAGGCACTTTGTCCCACTCTTTTTGCGCGAACTCGAAGCCGCGCTTCAAAGCCTCATAATTTTTTGGAAGCAGGTGTTTGTGCCTGGCGGGCAGGTGACCCTCCAGCGCCTTCTCCACATCCTTCAATGAGACTTCGGGTAACGCAGAAAGCAACGCACCCACGGCCACCATGTTCATCAATTTTTTGTCGCCGATCTCTTCGGCGATCTCGTTACATGGAACAAAAATTGCGTGGATGTCGGTGCGCCTGGCTGCGCGGTCTACCATGGACTGGTTCACGATCAACGTGCCGCCGCTTGCCAGTGTGGGTTCGTATTTGTCAAAGGAAGGCAAATTCAGGGCAATTGCCAAAGGCGGGTTTTTTACCAAAGGCGAGCCGATCTCATTATCTGCAATGACCACAGTGCAGTTGGCTGTGCCGCCGCGCATTTCAGGGCCGTAGGATGGAATCCATGTGACCTCTTTGCCAGAGTCCATGGCCGCATAGGTGAGGACTTGTCCGCCAAACAAAACGCCCTGTCCACCAAAACCTGAGATGATGATTTCTTTTTGCATTAGTCGCTTCGCTCCTTCGATACTCGATTTTCGAATATCGAATTATCCAGTATCGCTAAATCTTTATCTGCTTGATCGCATCACTGATCTTGTAATCACCCAGCGGGTATGCGGGGACCATGTGCTCTTCCACGAACTTCAATGAATTTACAGGAGTCATGCCCCAATTGGTGGGACAGGTGGAAAGCAACTCGACCATCGAGAAGCCGAGTCCGCGCACCTGGGTTTCAAATGCCATGCGGATGGCTTTCTTTGCAAGCCGAATATTTTTGGGGTCGTGCAGCGAACGGCGCACGCAATACCCAACGCCTTCCAACGTGGAGAGCATTTCAGACATTTTGATGGGATACCCCTGTGTTTCCACATCACGCCCGTTTGGGGATGAGGTTGTCTTCATACCGGGCAACGTGGTCGGGGCCATTTGTCCGCCTGTCATGCCGTAGTTGGCGTTGTTGATGAAGATCACGGTCAGGTTTTCTCCGCGGGCGGCGGCGTGGACGATTTCGCCCATGCCAATCGAAGCCAGGTCGCCATCACCTTGATAAGTGAAGACCACGCGGTCAGGCAGCACACGTTTAATACCGGTTGCCATTGCGGGCGCGCGTCCGTGCGGGGCTTCCACAAAATCTGTGTCGAAATAATTGTATGCAAACACGGCGCATCCCACAGGCGCAACGCCGATAGTTTTATCGACGATGTTCATTTCTTCAAGCACTTCCGCCACCAGGCGATGCGCCACGCCATGCGTACAGCCCGGGCAATAATGCGTGGGCATTTCGGTAAATGCTGTGGGTCTTTCGTAAACGAGGTTGGGAGTTGTCATAAAATTCCTTTTGTGCTGCAACATTAATGTTGCGCTACGTGCATCCGCGTCAGCCAGGATTCTCTTGGGTCGGCCTGAGCAGTTATCGGCGCGGCGTCGATGCGTTTGATCTCGCTTAGGATCTCGTCTGGGAATGGGACTACGCCGCCGGGTCGTCCATAAAACTCGACCGGGACTCGTCCACGCACCGCCAGTTGGACATCATCCAGCATCTGCCCCATGTTCATCTCTGTGACTAAAATCGCTCGTGCCTGACCTGTGAGCTGGTTCAGCCTTTCAGCAGGAAACGGGCTGACAGTGATCGGCCTAAAAAGCCCGACCTTGATGCCTTGCGCGCGCGCCTCGCGGACAGCCGAAAGCGCAACCCGCCCCGCCGTTCCAAACCCGACGATCACGATCTCGGCATCGTCGATGAAATATTCCTTGTAACGGACCTCGTTGGCTTGCACTTGCTTCCAGCGATTGAGCAAGCGGAAATTGGTTTGTTCTTCATCCAGCGGATTAAGATAAATGGATGTAAGCAGGCGACGTTCGCGTTTTCCCATTTTGCCGTTGGTGGCCCAATCGAAATCTTTGCGCTGCACGGGTTTCATCTCCGGCATTTCGGCAGGCTCCATCATCTGGCCGACACTGCCATCCAAAATGAGCATGGTAATCATGCGGTATTTTTCGGCAAGGTCAAACGAAAGAACGGTGAGGTCAATTGCCTCCTGTACCGAAGCGGGGGCCAGCACAATGCGCGGATAATCGCCATGTCCGCCGCCGCGCACCGCCTGGTTGTAATCGCTTTGCGCGGGCGCAATATTGCCGAGGCCGGGTCCGCCGCGCATGACATTAACCAGGACCGCGGGAACTTCGGTTCCCGCAATGTACGATAAACCTTCCATCATCAAACTCACGCCCGGGCTGGATGAAGATGACATCACGCGCACGCCGGTACACGCCGCACCATAAACCATGTTCACTGCGCCGAGTTCTGATTCGGCCTGTACGAACGTGCGTCCGAGTTCGGGCATACGGCGCGAGAGATATTCAAGTACTTCCGTCTGTGGGGTGATGGGATAACCAAAATACGCCTCCAACCCCGCGCGAACGGCGGCTTCGGCGATGGCTTCGTTGCCTTTCCATAATTCTTTTGCCATTTAATTTATATCTCCTGTAAGGGCACAGCGGGTTAATGAGTACCTTTGACGAATAACCGACTCGCTGTGCCGCTACGTATCATGCCGCAATGGGTGCGGTGGTCTTGGTCACTTCACGATAGACTGTGATCGCCGCATCTGGGCACACCAGCGCACAAATAGCACACCCCGTGCAGCCGTCCTTGAACGTGTGCGCGGGGTGGTATCCCTTGGGGGTGAGGTGTGACATGTTGAGTTCCATCACTTCCTGCGGACAGGCGCTGATGCAAAGCTCGCATCCTTTACAGTATGTGTCGCTTACTTCGATCCAACCTTTTGCTGCCATCGAGGCTCCTTGAAATATTTGCTTTATCAGACCCTAAAGGTTTCCAAAACCTTTAGGGTCTCTTCTATGGAGAGAAGTTAGACAAAATTAGGTGAATTCCTTCACCATCCTCATTATGTCGGTTTCGGAAGAAAGCGAGTAGTGCCAAGCGTCACATGCGCGGGCGTCGAATATCATCTATCCTTTTTCGTCTTTCCTCTTTTTTCCCTTCGTAATGTGGGTGGTAGAATCAAATAATTAATCTCTGGAGGATGCCATCACCAAAGTTACGGTTGTGGCTATCATCAACACAAGAATGGAGCATGAATAAAATGGATGTGATTCTACTTTCGGCGATCATCCTGGGTGTGTTTATTGCGTATGAACTGTATTCGGGCGAAGTGCCTGTGAGATGGTTTGGCTCCATCCGGCGGGATAAGAGACCATTTTTCTACTGGCTTTCGATCTTATTTCACAGTGTAATTCTCGCCATTGTGATCTACGCATGGATGGACGGGTTGAGGGTTCCACTCACTACGATGTTTGAAGGGGTGTTTGATTAGCAGACAAAAACAAGACGCAAACAGCAATGGACCAGGCTTCATTGCTGTTTGTTTTATGGGTGGTAGAATCTCTTTATATATTTTTGGAGGCTTCCATGACCGAAGTTGTAATTGTAGACGCCATTCGCACACCGATTGGAGCGCTGGGTGGGATTCTTTCTTCCGTGCGCCCGGACGATATGGCGGCGCATGTCATTAAAGCAATTCTTGAACGAAATCAATTTGACCCCACGCTCATTGAAGAAGTTTTTCTGGGATGTGCGAATCAGGCAGGCGAAGATAACCGTGACGTGGCGCGCATGGCTGCGCTGTTGGCTGGTCTGCCCATTGAAGTGGGGGGCGTCACTGTGAATCGACTGTGTGCCTCGGGCTTGAACGCCATCAACATGGCGGCGCGCGCCATCAAGGCAGGTGAAGGCGACGTGTACATTTCAGGCGGAGTCGAATCCATGAGCCGTGCACCCTACTCACTTCCAAAGGCTGAGGCGGGTTTTTCATTCGGCAATTTAACCGCGTACGACACCGCCCTCGGCTGGCGGTATCCAAATCCCAAAATGAAGGAAATGTACGGCACAGACTCAATGGGTGAGACCGCCGAAAACATCGCCGCGGAACGTCCGCATATCACCCGCGAGAGGCAGGATGAATTCTCCGTCCATTCGCATCAGCGCGCAGTTGCCGCCATTGACTCAGGACGCTTCAAACAGGAAATCATTCCTGTATCCATACCTCAGAAAAAGGGCGACCTAAAACTTGTGGATACAGACGAACGTCCACGCCGCGATACAACCATGGAAAGCCTTGCCAGACTCAAACCTGCCTTCAAAAAGGAGGGGGGAACCGTCACCGCTGGAAATTCGTCTGGATTAAACGATGGAGCTGCGGCGCTTTTGTTGATGAGCGCAGAAAAAGCCAAAGCGCTGAACCTGAAACCAATTGCCCGTATCGTCGCCTCTGCCTCGGCTGGTGTGCCTCCGCGTGTGATGGGATATGGTCCCATCCCTGCCACGAGAAAAGCCTTGCAGCGCGCTGGCTTGAAAATGAAGGATATTGGCCTGGTCGAGATCAATGAAGCCTTTGCCATACAGTCCCTGGCCGTGATGGAAGATTTGGAACTCGACCCTGAGATCGTCAACGTCAATGGCGGCGCAATTGCCATTGGACACCCCCTTGGCAGTTCAGGCGCCCGCTTAATGACAACCCTCGTGCACGAAATGAAAAATCGAGGTAATGTCACATATGGTGTTGCAACTCTCTGCGTGGGTGTGGGGCAGGGCGAGGCAACGATCATCGAAAGTTTGTAAGTTAGCGCTTGTCTCGTAAATAAGTAAACTTTTTATTGAAAATCGCGAGTAAAAACGAATTTTTGTTTACCGAATTATGTGATACTCTGTAAAAGGTTTAAAAGTTTACAGGGCAGCAACCTTTTAACTTATGAACCCTGTAGGAGATTAAATGAAAAAAATTATTACTTTCGCGTTCAGTACAGGCTGTCTTCTCTCCCTGCTTGCTGCCTGCACAGGCGTGCCTGTCACCACGCAAAGCCTGGAGGCACAAAACACACCTGTGCCTGTCGCAACGCAAACCAATTTAGTGGAAGTAACCGAAACCGCCGCGCAATCTGCCATTGCACCCGCAAGCACACCATTGCCAGCCGAGATTGCCGCGCCTTTAATTGATTCTCCATCCATCATCTTCATTGACATGATGAATGAAATCTATGGCTGGGGTGTAACAGAGACAGAGATTGTCAGCACCAATGACGGCGGTGTCACGTGGTATAACGTCACCCCGCCCGGGTTGACCGATGCCGGTTATTCCGTTTTTCCAGAATTCTTCGACCAGTCTCACGCATGGATCCAAATCGTCGACCCTAATAACTATCCCAACGGCGGCACACTGTACCGCACGTCCAATGGCGGCGTTACGTGGGAATCAATTGAAACTCCCTTTAGCGCCGGTGACATGGAATTTGTGGATCCGAATAACGGTTGGATGATGGCCGACCTCGGCGTGGGCGCTGGCTCCATGGCTATCGCTGTTTTTCAAACCACTGATGGTGGCGCGACATGGAACCGAACGTACACCAATGATCCAAACCTGGAAGGCGCAGGGGATACTCTTCCGCTGGGCGGCATCAAAGTGATGCTTGTCCCGCTCGACATGAGCACAGCCTGGATCGGCGGCGTAATCTACTCTTCAGGCTCCACCTATTTATTCCGCACCGATGACAATGGCAGGACCTGGTCACAAGTCAGCATGATGCTGCCGGGAGAAGCGCAGTCCAGCGAGCTGACAATTGAAAAAATAAAATTTTCTTCGCCGACACAAGGTATTCTCGCGATCAGAATGACATCCGCGACTCTCGAAACCATCCTTTACACAACGAATAACGGCGGCGAAACATGGGAGCCTGCTCTCGCAACGCTTCCCAGTTCGGGCATGTTGGAAATCCCGTCAGCGCAGGAAATGATCTTTTATTACAACAACCAGTTCTACGTCACGAAAGATGCGGCGAGTACATTTGAGATCATCGATCCCAACATTGCATTTGGCGAATCCCTCACCGATATGAGTTTTGTAAATTCATCCAGCGGCTGGGTGGTTACCACCAGCCCGACCAACCAACGCACACTTTATAAAACCACCGACGGAGGAAGAACTTGGTCCCCAATCAACCCTTAAAATTTTTATTGATATTGACTCTCGCAACCCTTGCCTGTGGATTGGCTGCGCCCGCCTCTCCCTCCCCGATGCCTGTCCCTGTTGAAACGGCATTTCCCACGCCGATACCCGCCCTCACAGCGGAACAACTTAAGAACGCGCAATATCAACTTGGCGCACGTGACGACCATGCGGTTGTGCAGTTGACCGATGGAAAATTTCAGCAGGGTACGGATGCCACAACGCTCGACTTCGCTTATATCGCATTGACTGATTTTGTTTCAGTTGGCGACATCACAGGCGACGGCCTGGATGAAGTTGCCGCAATTTTTCTTGAAAATTATGGCGGCACCGGTAATTTTGGGCTTCTCGCAATTTATTCCAATGTAAACAGCCTGCCTGTTTTTTTGACATCCACCTTTATCGATGACCGCCCGATGATCAACAGCATGTCCATCGAAAATGGGGAAGTGTTCCTCGATGCAATCGTACATGGCTTTGACGATGGCGGCTGCTGCCCCACGCTCTCAACCACGCGCCGATATGCCCTGGTAAACAACCAATTACGGATCGTCAATTACACAACCACGACGCCGAACGGCGCCCAACGCACAATTGAAATTTTAACTCCTGCGAATGGTGTTGAAATATCAGGCAATGTGCAGGTGACGGGAAACGTCAGCATCGCACCGTTTGAAAATAATTTATCGTATTTCATTTACGACGGGGCTGGCAATGAAGTAGCCCGCGGTCCTGTCCCAGTCACTGCGCCGGATTTGGGTGCGCCCGGTACCTTTGATGTAACCATCGCTCTCGAAGGCATCCCCGCAGGCACAACTGTTTATCTGGAAATTCAAGACATCAGCGCGGCCGATGGTTCCTGGTTCGCCATGGATGCTGTAAAATTATTGGTGAAATAGTTTTCTGATTTTCAGTGGTGGTCGAGCATTGCCCTGAGCCTGTCGAAGGGTAGCCCCGCGCGTGCTGAGCGGAACGATTGCGAAGTCGAAGCATCGCGGGACGTATCGAGACCACATCATTCATTTTAGAGGAGTATCCCATGCCACACTTAGTCCAAGATTGGATGTCCCGTCCTGTTGTTGTTGTTGATCCCGATTCAAGCGTCAAGTATGCGCTTACATTGATGCGCCGCCGTAAGATCCACAGCGTGGTGGTGGATGTCAGTGATAAAAACCCATCCTATGGCATTGTGACCACAACAGATATCCGCGATAAGATCGTTGCAGCCGAGCGCAGTACTTCGGAGACGACCGTCCGCGAAATTATGTCTGGCCCCATCTTTACCGGCAAGCCCGAATGGACGTTGATGGAATGTTCACGCATCATGCAGGAACGCCACATCCATCATCTGCCCATCGCGGATGAAAGCGGCGCCTTAATTGGCCTGATCTCCGCAACGGATATTTTTATGGCCGTGGAAGAAGCAGGCTGGGAAGAAGAGGAGTAACCCAAAGCGGTACAAGACCACGCTTTAATTGTTAATTTCAGTACATCACGATTCTGGAGTCCATCAGCTTGCTGATGGGCAAAAGCGAGAAGCAAACCGATGAAACAGCTCGTTCTTGCGTGATCTATGATAAATTTTTGGATATACCTTGCCAATCGGACAGCAAGCTTTCCGACTCCAGAGTGAAACCTGTGATTTACTGAATTTACAAAACCTCGTACTGTGTAAGGTGAGTTATTCACTCATCGCTTTTACAGCGGCTTGCTTCATGTGTGCCAGCACGCCGCGAAACCCGTTGAGGCGCTGCCCGGAGATCGCCTCCTCCAAATTCATGGGGGTGTAGAAATCTGCGGGCACCGTGATGATCTCCTCGGGCGTGCAGCCGTTCAACCCCGTGGCAAGGATGGCGGCCAGTCCGCGCACGGTGGGGGATTGCGGGGGAATGTCAAAGTGAAAGACCAATCCGCCGTCCGCCTGTTTCTCGCCGATCAAAAATACCGGCGTCATACATTCAGGGACCGCTTCCATTTGGGAGCGTTCTTCCTTGTATCTTTCTGGCAGTTCAGGCAGAGACTCGGCATACCCAATCAATGTTTCGATTTTTTCATCGCGGCTCATGCCCGCGAAGTCATCCACGATTTCCTGGAGTTTTGAAGGTAGGGACATTTTATTTGTAGGGGCACAGCGGGTAATTCCGTGATTGAGCTTATAAATTGACCGCTGTGCCCCTACCCTTTACTTCTCTATCGGCGCATCCACAAGGTTGCCCCATTCCGTCCATGAACCGTCGTAGTTCTTGACCGTCGGGTAACCAAGCAGGTACTTCAATACAAACCACGTCAACGAAGAGCGTTCGCCGATGCGGCAATAGGCAATGATCTCCCCGTCAGCTTTGATATTTTTCCCTTCGTAGAGAGCACGCAGCTCCTCGGGAGTCTTGAACGTTGCGTCCGCTTCGTTGGTTGCCTGCGCCCAGGGAATGCTCACAGCGCCGGGAATGTGCCCGCCGCGAGTCGCCCCTTCCTGCGGATAGTTTGGCATGTGCAGCAACTCGCCCGTGTATTCCTTGAGCGAGCGGACATCCACCAGCGGTTTCTTTGTTTCGAGTTGTTTGAAGACATCGTCACGGAATGCGCGAATGGACTTATCCGCTTCTTTCGCGCTGTATGTTGTTCGGGCAAACGAAGGGACATCCTTCACGAGGGGCCGCTTCTCCTGCTCCCATTTGGTGCGTCCGCCGTTCATAATCTTGACATTGTTATGGCCGTAATATTGGAAAAGCCAAAGCGCATAGCACGCGAACCAATTGGACTTGTCACCGTAAAAGACAACGGTCGTGTCGTTGGTAATGCCGAGCTTGGATGCAACTTCTTCAAACTGTTCCTTCGTAAGAAAATCACGGCGCAGTGGATGCTGCAACGTGCTGAACCAATCCACCTGCACCGAGTTTTGAATATGCCCGATTGGGTATAGCAACGGATCTTCATCCGACTCAATGATGCGGACATTTGGGTCGTCAAGATGCTGGGCGACCCATTCGGTATCGACAAGATATTCGGGATGTGCGTAAGGCATTTTAAAAGTTTCCTTTTCGTATTAATAAAATTTGGTCGCGCTGTTTGGCAGGGAGACCCATCGGGGGTTTGAAGAATCATTGCTGATTCTATAGGGTCGCCCTTACACTTTTACAAAACAAAAAAGCAGTCAACATAAAAACAAAAGGACAGCGAAACATCCTGCGCATACAAATGAGTGCGCGGGGGCCGTTCCACTGTCCTGAGTCGTTGACTGCTTGTTGATGAGGGTGTGTCTCAGGCGGTGGTTACGAACCCCGCCACAGACACAAGCAAAAGTTGAAAGTTTTCATGGTTAAGAGTTGGCGTATTTTACGTGAATAAATTTTTTTGTCAAGACAAAAATTGCTTCAAACCACCCTCTCCATGGGATGGCATGGAGATGAATTGATGTAAAATTGATGTATGCCAAAGCAGAAATATTATGTGGTTTGGAAAGGCCGCAAGACGGGCGTCTTCACATCCTGGGCGGAGTGTGAAAAACAGGTGAAGGGCTTTGTCGGTGCGCAATACAAGGCCTTCGAGAGTGAGCTCGAAGCGGACGCCGCGTATCTTGCGAACTATGATGATTACAAGGGCAAATCATCCACAAGTGGAAAGTGGAAAACCGCAAGTATTCGTCCCCTGCTCCCGTCCGTTTGCGTGGATGCGGCCTGCAGCGGCTCGCCCGGTAAATTGGAATATCGCGGCGTGAATACAGAAACAGGCGAAGAAATTTTTCGCGCGGGGCCTTATCCCGATGGGACGAACAACGTGGGGGAATTTCTGGCTATTGTCCACGCGCTCACGTGGCAGGCGAAACACAATATACATATACCGATCTACTCTGATTCAGAGAACGCCATCCTGTGGGTGAATACCGGTCAATGCAAAACGAAGCTCAAGCGCACGCCAAAGAATGCCGTCTTGTTTGCGTTGATCCAAAGCGCCGAGAACTGGCTTGCAGAGAACGAACTTCCCGAAGACAAGATCATTAAGTGGGATACCGATCTGTGGGGTGAAAATCCCTCGGATTTTGGGCGAAAGTAAATGTCGATTTTGGAGAAACAGGCTCAAGGTCCGTTTTGAGGCGTGATATTCAATGATGAAATTATTAGGCTGGTCATGGTCGCTTGGACGTTTGCGCGGGGTGGATATTCGCTTTCATTTTTCCATACTGTTCAGTATCCCGATTGCGTATTATCTCTTTCAACCCGCGGACCTTCGCGGGGCGGTCGAGGCGCTGCTATGGGTGGGTGGCTTTCTGCTTTTTATTTTCCTGCATGAACTGGGTCATACCTTTGCCGCGCAGCTTGTGGGTGTGGAGGTAAAAAGTGTGTTCGTGTGGCTGTTGGGCGGGTTGACCAACCTGGCCTACAAACCCGAAAAGCCAGCCCATAACCTTTTCATCGCCGCCGCGGGGCCGCTTGTGAACATGGTACTGGCCTTTCTTTGTGTCGTGCTTTATGTGGCATTGTATATTTTTTCCATGCCGTATTCCAGCAATGTCGAATTATTCCTTTGGATGCAGACTTTTATCAATTTATTTTTTTCACTCGCTTTTTTGAATCTGATCCTGATCGTTTTCAATTTACTGCCTGTCTATCCGCTGGACGGAGGCAATATCCTTCACGCCGTCATGGAAATGTTTTTCGGAAAACCCAACGCAGATTGGATCACCCTCGTTGTCAGTGTTCCGTTCCTGTTCGCCATGATCGTTTTGGGAATTGCCACCCGCGATTACATCCTGCTTGGGTTCTGTGTCCTCATTGCGCTCGCGGTCAGCTCGTTAAATCGATCCCTGCTGCGTGGGATCAACCTGGGCATGAATTACCTGTTCAAACGCGCGGGATATTATTACATGCTCGGAGATTATGAACGCGCTGCACAATATTACACTCACGATATCGAAAAAGAGCCTGCCCATCTTGTCAACCATTACCTTGCCCGCGCAAGCTGTTATTTGTTGATGAGGCAAAAGGAACGCGCTGTGGCCGACATTGAACGCGCATTGAAGATGGAACCAAACCATGCCTTCGCCATTCAACTGCGCGGCGAAGTTTACACGCTGGAAAAAAATTACGATGCCGCGCTGGAGTTATTTTCCCGCGCGCAGGCCATCAACCCGCATTGGGCGGTTCCCTATTTTGACCGTGGGTCCATTCTGTTGGAACGCAAGGAGTTTCAGACCGCGCTCGATGAATTGAACAAAGCCATTTCCATGCAGGGACGGCTGCCACTTTTTTATCTGGTGCGTTCGCTCGCACATTTCAGGCTTGGCGATCTCGAGTCCGCGCACAAAGACCAGGACCTGGCAGTGCAACTCTCCCCAACCGATGCGCTGGTGATGGTGGACATCAACCTCACACTTTATGAAAACAACCTCGATTGGGCGCTGGATTTTTACACCCGCGTCCTCTCAAAGAATCCACAGGACGTACTTGCGCTTCACGGCTGCGCGGACGCCTGCCGCATGAACAACGAGCATCAACAAGCTGTTGGCTATTACACCCGCGCCCTTGAGATTAATCCCCGCGAGCCGCGCCTATATCTGGGCCGCGGCAAATCCTACCTCGCGTTGAACGAGACCGAAAAGGCAAAAGCCGATTTCAGGAAAGTCGAATCTGTGACAGATAAGTTACACTTGAAACGACAGGCTGAGGAATTGTTGAAAAATATTCAAAGTACTTTGTTGGTCGAGTAGGCCAAGTGTTCGTCGAGGCCGTATCGAGACCAAGATTACAGGAGAACCTATGAAAACTGCATTACTCGTAATTGACATCCAAAAAGACTATTTCCCCGGCGGCAAAATGGAGCTGGTGGAGCCGCTCGAAGCCGCGAAAAAAGCATACATGATTCTCCAGTGCTTCCGCGAGCATAATGGACATCACGTCCACATCCAGCACATTGCCCTGAAACCCGACGCTCCCTTTTTTGTAAAAGGCACAACCGGCTCGGATATCCACGACTCCGTCGCGCATTTTGAAGGCGAACCCATCGTCTACAAACATTACCCCAACTCCTTCCGCGAGACAAATTTGCTGGAGATGTTGAAAGAATGGGGTATTGAGCGCGTCGTCATTACCGGCATGATGACCCACATGTGCGTGGACGCCACCGCCCGCGCCGCCGCCGACTTCGGATTCAAAGTCATCATCGCCGAGGATGCCTGCGCCACCCGCGATTTGAAATTCGGCGAAACAACCATCCCCGCTGACCATGTCCACAAGGCGTTTTTGGCGGCATTGAAATCCTACGGCCAGGTGATGCCATCTGAGCAGGTGATTGCGCAATTGGCCGCAGAGCAGGCAAAGGCTGCGTAGACCGAATCAGTTGTCAGGGCGGAGGGAAGTGCCCTTTTACATCCAATTTTTGCATTTGATCGTGGTCAGGCAATTCCGCTTCAAGGTTGCGGACATGATGTACAAAAAGATAAGTGAAAACAGCTACGGCCATATAAGCGATGCCTGTCAGTATAAATTGCAACGCCATGCCTGAGCCTGGCGTGTTGCCGACCATCCAGCCGAAGGCATCTGCAAGCCATGTGTTCGTCTGCATGGCAGGCTCGGTGACGTAGTCCGCGAGCAGGCCGGCGAGGATGGGCGTGATCGGCCCGGTAGACCATGCGATCACGCGGCGCGCAGAATAGACA
>JACPVB010000089.1 GCA_016191985.1 Chloroflexota bacterium
ACGGCAAGCGCGCCGAGCGAAACATCTGTTCAAATTGGCGGGACGTCCGGCGGCAAGAAGAAGAGGAAACGGCATTAAGTCAGCATCTCAGCATGTCGTTGCGAGGAGGGTGCTTGCTCTTCCTGACGACACTTGCGCCGCGCGCCAGTGCGGTGAGCAATCCCTTGTTATGAGGAGACTGCTTCGGCACAACCACACCTGCCCTGGTACGGCTTAAGCCGCACGGTGCCAGGGAGAGCACCTCGCAGCGACATTCTAATATTGAGAATTGCTATCGCCAGGACTTACGCAGAATGGTATTTTCGTCCGCTAATACCCTACGGGCACGATGTCTTCACGAATTTTCGCTAATCTTTTTAAAATTCGCGCAGATTGGCGTAGATTAGCGGATTCTGTTGGAGTTTTGCGTAAGCCCTATATCGCTAAACTTTAGAGGCAGAGTTGTTCAAAGACGAGACCGCTCCCCTGAACAAATATTTTTCCCTTCCCAAGGTCGATCTGCATCGCCATCTGGAAGGGTCTCTGCGTCTTGCGACGATGTTGGATATTGCGAAACAGCATGGGGTAACGGTTCCAGTATCGATGCTTAATCTCAGCGGGCTGGTGCAGATACAAGACCAGGACCCGATGACGTTCTCGAATTTTCTCGAAAAATTCAAAACCCTGCGTTTGTTTTACAAATCACCCGATGTCATTCACCGCGTTACGCGCGA
Source organism: Chloroflexota bacterium (assembly GCA_016191985.1). Lineage (GTDB taxonomy): Bacteria > Chloroflexota > Anaerolineae > Anaerolineales > Villigracilaceae > Villigracilis. The sequence continues at coordinate 714 of JACPVB010000089.1, forward strand.
GGCGGTGGAGGATGCGGCCAAGGATAATGTCCGCTACCTTGAGCTGCGCTTTACGCCTGTGGCCCTGAGCCGCGCGGAGGGATTCCCCCTGCACGATGTGATGGACTGGGTGATCACCAGCGCACAGGAAGCGGCCAGGAAACATAAAATAAAAGTCGGGTTGATCGCTTCGGTAAACCGTCATGAAAGCCTGGAGCTTGCCGAGCAGGTGGCCTGGCTGGCGGTGGAACATATCAAGGATGGGCTGTTGGGCATGGATTTGGCCGGGAATGAGGCGGAGTTCAAGTCTGCGCCGTTTTATGATCTCTTCAAGGAAGCAAGGCAATCGGGTCTGCATGTGACCATCCACGCCGGGGAGTGGGGTCCCGCGGAAAACGTGCGCGATGCGATTGAGAATTTGGGCGCGGAGCGCATCGGCCACGGCGTGCGCGTGCTGGAAAATGAAAAAGTAACCGCGCTTGCGAAAGAACGCGGGACGGTCTTTGAAGTGTGTGTGACCAGCAATTATCAATCCGGCGTGGTTAAGTCCCTGCCGGAGCATCCGCTTTCACGCATGTTCGAAAATGGTCTGAAAGCCACAGTCAACACGGATGACCCAAGCGTTTCAAGAATCACGCTTTCGCACGAATACCAGCATGTTGTGGAGGACCTGCGCGTGCCCATGGAGACGTTGAAGGATTCAGTCATTGTCGCGGCGCAGTCCGCGTTTTTGCCCGATGTAGAAAAAACAAAGCTGATTGCGTCTCTTAAGAAGGAATTGAAATTATAAGTTCCTTCGTCCTGAGTGGAGGGTCGAGCGATCTTCGAGACCCGCAGTCGAAGGACGATTTGATGAAAACATAAATTATTTTTGAAACTCTGTCCTTCGACTACGCTGCACAAAGAGCAAGAGCGTGCGGTTCCGCTCAGAGACTGCTTCTTAAGTACACGGATTTGACGGATCACACGATCAGACACGGATTTTTTAATGGTTTTTCCGTGAGAATCCGTAAAACCCGTGTCGTCCGTGTAAAAAATGACTTAAGAAATGCTCTCTCAGGACGAAGTCATCACGTTAACCCCACCACATTTAATTCAAGGATAACAAAGGCGCTCCTTTGTGTTCTTCGCAAAGTTGTGGTGTGAGAGTAGGGACGGGCCTCGCGCCTGTCCGTACGAAATCCTCATCACCAAAGGAGTATCCTATGCAAGACCTATTTAAGTCCCGCGACGTATTGAAGGTGGGAAAGAAGGAATACGTTATTTTCCGCCTCGATGCGCTGGAGAAGGCTGGTTTAACAAAACTCAGCAAACTTCCCTATTCCATCCGCATCGTGCTCGAGGCAGCCCTCCGTCAATGCAACGACAAGGAGATTACACAGGACGACGTAAAAAATATCGCGTCCTGGAGTCCCAAAGGCGCGCGCCCCGGCATTCCCTTCCTGCCCGGCCGCGTCGTCATGCAGGATTTTACGGGCGTCCCCGCCGTTGTGGACCTGGCCGCCATGCGCGCCGCCGTTGCCCGCCTGGGCGGTGACCCGAAGAAGATCAACCCGCTCGTGCCCGTTGACCTGGTCATTGACCACTCGGTGCAGGCCGATTTCTTCGCCACAGCTGACGCGCTCAACCGCAACACCGAAGTTGAATTTCAGCGCAACCGCGAACGCTACGAATTTTTGAAATGGGGACAAAAAGCTTTCAGCAATTTCCGCGTTGTGCCCCCAATGACAGGTATTGTTCATCAAGTGAACCTTGAAAATCTCGCCGAGGGCGTGATGACGAAGACTTCCGAAGTCTTTGCGGAGCACCCCCGAAACGCAGTGGAGGGGGCCGAGACTTCGGAAGTCTATGCCTTCCCCGATACCCTCGTCGGCACCGACTCGCACACCACGATGATTAACGGTCTCGGCGTTGTGGGCTGGGGCGTGGGCGGCATTGAAGCGGAAGCTGTGATGCTCGGCCAGCCCATGGACATGCTGCTCCCCGATGTGATCGGTTTCAAACTTTTTGGCAAACTCAATGAAGGCGTCACCGCCACCGATCTCGTGCTCACCGTCACGCAGATGCTGCGCAAGAAAGGCGTGGTGGATAAATTCGTCGAGTTCTTCGGCCCGGGCCTCGATACGATGTCCCTAACCGACCGCGCCACCATCGGCAATATGGCTCCCGAATACGGCGCCACGATGGGCTACTTCCCTGTGGATGAAGAGACGCTTCGCTACATGCGTCTCACGGGCCGCTCCGACGAAGTCATTGACCGCACCGAAGCCTACATGCGCGCGCAGGGACTCTTCCGTGATGCGAACAGCCCCGACCCCGAATTCACCGACACGCTCGAACTGGACCTTGCATCTGTTGTCCCCTCTTTGGCAGGACCCAAGCGACCACAAGACCGCGTCGCGCTGACCGATATGCAGGATACATTCCGAAAGGCATTAACCGCCCCTGTAAAAGATCGCGGCTACGAACTCTCCGGAGATGCTTTGAACCGCGAAGCAACTTTCGGCACCAACGGCGGCTCACAAAAGATGAAGCATGGCGCGGTGGTGATTGCGGCCATCACCTCCTGCACGAACACCAGCAACCCCTCCGTGCTGGTCGCGGCGGGATTGCTTGCCAAAAAAGCCGTTGAAAAAGGCTTGAACGTGAAGCCATACGTCAAGACCTCGCTTGCACCCGGTTCCCGTGTGGTGACTGAATATCTCAAGCAGGCAGACTTGATTGACCCGCTTTCCAAACTCGGTTTCAATGTCATTGCCTACGGTTGTACGACCTGCATCGGCAACTCCGGTCCATTGCCGGGTGAAGTCGCCAAGGCGGTGACAGGTTCCGATATTGTTGCGGCGGCGGTCATCTCCGGCAACCGTAACTTTGAAGGCCGCGTCCACCCGTTGGTGAAGGCGAATTATTTGGCCTCGCCTCCGCTCGTGGTGGCCTACGCCCTCGCCGGCACCGTGGACATTGACTTGAACAACGATCCCCTCGGCACAGACAAAAACAATCAGCCTGTATATCTCAAAGATTTATGGCCCAGCCAACAGGAAATCAGCGATGCGATTGCATCCAGCGTCAAAGCCGAAATGTTCAAGGACAAATATGCCGACGTGTTCTCCGGCTCCGAAATGTGGCAGGAGATCAAGGTTAAGGAAGGTGATTTGTTCGAGTGGAGCGAAGAGTCCACTTACATTCATCATCCGCCTTATTTCCAGACGTTGACTCTCGATGTGCCATCCATTCAACCCATCAAGGATGCGCGTGTGCTCGGCTTGTTCGGTGACTCCATCACCACCGATCACATTTCCCCGGCTGGCAACATCGCCGCAGATTCTCCTGCTGGAAAATTTTTGCAGGAGCGCGGTGTGCAACCAAAAGACTTTAATCAATACGGAACCCGCCGCGGCAATGACCTGGTGATGGCGCGCGGCACCTTCGCGAACATCCGCCTCAAGAACATCATGGTCGCGCCGAAGGAAGGCAACTGGACCAAATGGTTTAACGTTGAACGTTCAACGTTAAACGCGCAAGAGATGTCCATTTTCGATGCGGCGATGAAATACAAGGAAGCGAATGTGCCCACCATCGTTTTAGCTGGAAAAGAATATGGCACTGGCTCCAGCCGTGACTGGGCCGCGAAGGGACCCATGCTGCAAGGCGTGAAGGCGGTCATTGCTGAATCGTTCGAGCGCATCCACCGCTCCAATTTGGTGGGCATGGGCGTGCTTCCACTGAGATTCGCCGAAGGACAAAATGCCGAGTCTCTCGGTCTGGACGGAAGCGAAGTTTTTGACATCGAAGGTTTGAACGACAATATCCAGCCAAAGAGCGAAGTCACTGTGAAAGCGAAAAAGTCAGAGGGAAAAGTTGTGGAATTCAAAGCCACCGTGCTGTTGAACACCGATGTGGAAGTGAACTACTACCGCAACGGCGGCATCCTGCATACGGTGCTGAGGAATTTGGTAAGGTAGAAAGTTGAGATCAAAAACGAGACTCGCACGAGTCTCGTTTTTTGATTCCTCATTCGGGGACGATGTGTTGCGGTGAGAAACCGTGTTCACCACAAAACGCACAGAGATTTTTAAAGGTTTTTTCTACCCTATGGGCGCACGTCAGTGAACTCTGTGATCTGATATAAAAAAGTACCGCAACATTATGGGATTTAAGAACTCATCTTACGCAATTCAAAAACCCCGTAGGGGTGGCAGGATTATAGAAAATTGGACGAACAGAATCCAAATCCCGAAGGGATGGTATGGATTTTACAAGCTATGGCACCCCTGCGGGGTTAGATGGATTGCACGTCAAAATCTATAATCATTTGACCCCTACGGGGTCATAAAACCATTCTGCGTAAGGCGAGTTAATGAAATGAAATCCCAATTCAACAATACCCTGATCTTGTTCATTTGGGACATTCCTGTCATATAATCAAACAAACCGGCCTCTGGAATAAAATTAAAGAAAGCACAATTTCTTACGAAATTATCTTCAAGCGATGAAATCTTAGCAGCAAAGGAGAGCGGATGACGTTACACACCTATCTGCCGCAGGACCGTCTGCGGGCGCTGGTGCGCAGTGAAACCCTGCCGGATCGCGCCTTTGGGTCAGCGCTCTTTGCAGACATCTCCGGCTTCACTCCGCTGACGGAGGCTTTGCGCGATTCGCTGGGGACACGGCGTGGGGCGGAGGAAATGTCCCGGCATCTCGATGAGGTGTACACTGCATTAATCGCGGAAGTGGAACGCCATGGTGGCAGTGTGATTGACTTCGCCGGGGATGCGGTCATGTGCTGGTTCGATGCGACGCATGGTTCCGCTGAATCGCGGGCGATACGGTGTGCCCTCGCAATACAGCGGGTTATGCTTTCCTTTGCCGCCATTGCCCTGCCCAATGATCAGACGACCGTTATCGCAGTGAAAGTGGCTGTGGCAACCGGGCTCGCGCGACGTTTCATCCTGGGTGACCCGGCGATCAATTGCATCGATGTGCTGGCAGGGTCCACGTTGGCGCGCACGTCCGCGGGGGAACATCTTGCGCAGAAAGGCGAGGTGATCGCAGATAAAGCCACAGCGGATGCGCTTGGACCGGACCTGTTGATTAAGGAATGGCGGACGTATTCAGAGCCTGGCCTTGGCGATGTGCAGTTCGCCGTGGTGGAGAATTTCAAAGGGGAAGATACCATCCCGCTCCTGCCCAGGGTCACGCACCCGCCTGCTGACAGTGACTTGAAAATCTGGCTGCACGATGCGGTCTATGAGCGCGAGAATTCCGGGCAGGATTCGCTGATGACCGAGTTCCGTCCGTGTGCCGCATTATTTGTACGCTTCAGCGGCATCGATTACGATGTGGATGAAGCGGGGGATCAATTAAATACATTTATTCAATTGATGCAAAACCGGGCAAAACGGCTTGGCGGGACGCTCCTCCAGGTCATCATGGGGGATAAGGGAAGTTACGCATACATTAACTTTGGCGCATTGAATATGCATGAAGATGACTGTCATCGCGCCGTGAATTTATCCCTGACGTTGCGCGAGGCGGCGCAATCCCTTGGTTTCCTAGCTCCGTTGCAGATCGGTATTACGCAGGGTACGATGTTCGTGGGACGGCATGGCAGCCCCACGCGAAAATGGTTTGGCGCATTGGGAGATGACGTCAATCTGGCTGCGCGGCTGATGACCACCGCCGCTCCCGGTGAGATCCTGATCTCGGGGCGCGTCCGAAAGGCTGTCGCCGAGGAGTTTATTTTGGAAGGGCGCTCGCACATCGCCATCAAAGGCAAGACTGAGCCCGTGCCGATCTTTTCCGTTCTGGCGATCCAGCAGCAGCGTCCGGTCCGCTTGCAGGAACCCGTGTACGCTCTTCCCATGGTCGGACGCAGGAAGGAATTGGAGACGATCTCGCAAAAGATAGCGCTGGTTGC
>JACPVB010000090.1 GCA_016191985.1 Chloroflexota bacterium
CGAGACACTCACCGCACTGCATCCGCACCGCGGTGCATGTGTCGGTCGCGAAGAACGCTCCCTCACATCGTCCCGATGTTCTTCGGGAGGGTGACATATACTTTTGATTAAATAGCGCTAAATGGGGGATTAACCTTATTCCGCCGGTAGGTATAATGAAAAAAAATTTAGTAATTAAGGAGATTAGTGATGAAAAAATATGGAATATTGCTTGCGATCCTGTCGTTGGTGTTTGCCTCGCTCGCCTGTCAGACGCTAACGGCCGGGGGCAGTGAAGTTGACCAGGTAGAAACCCTGCCCCCCGTTAACACGGACGATGAACCTACCCTCCCTCCCGAATCCCCGAATGACCCCGACTTTTCCTTTGGTGGAGATACTGAATTCCCAATGCCTGATGATGCGACGAATGTTGTCAGCGTGGCGGGGACGGTGAACTACCAGACCAACCTAAGCCTGGATGAGGTGATGGCTTTTTATCGCGATTATTACGGCAAGCAGGGACTCACAGAGCGCGAGTTGCTGACGACGGTGACAGACGGCGTTTTCAGCTTCGTGTTTGACGGCCATGAAAGTGGGAAGGCTGTCGTCATCCAGGGTGTTGACCTTGGCGATGGCAGTATGAATGTAAACATTTCCCTTCAAGATATTTAACCTGGGCAAACGATAAAAAAAGTCCCTAAAGGATTTACAGAGTATCACATAATTTAGTAAACAGAAAATTGAATTTTTTCTCGCAATTTTCGACAAAATGTTTCCTTAATTATGAGACAAGTGATAGAAACCTTTAGGGACTATCTATTTAAAGGATTGACTCTCTTTGTATCTCAACTTCCGCCCATTTTCTAAGCGAGTTGACCAGGAATATTTTGGAGCATTTCAATAATTCATCCTTGTGGATGATGCGTTCCTTGATCTGACCTGTCTCCAGCAAATAGGCGCGGAATGTGCCGGGGAGCAGTCCGCAGGCAAGGGGAGGGGTGAAGCGTTCTCCATCCATGTCAACAACGAGGTTGCCGATGGTGAACTCCGTCAGTTCATTTTTTTCGTTGAAGAGCAAAACGTCATCGCATTCATTCTGTGGGATGGGGTAGATCTCGCGGCGCGTAGTTTTGTGAAAGAAAAATGCGTTGTTTGAATCAATGGCATTCTCTGCAAGGCGGGCCTTGAAAACTTTTTCCTGTGAATGAAAGTCCTTCACTTCTTCCGAGAATTTACCAAAGCGGCTGAGCAAAACTTTTATGCGTTTTTGGGATGTAAATTCCGCGGCGATTCGATCAAGAAATTTTTTCAACTTTTCCCTTGAAAATGAAAAGTCAAAATAATCCGCCGAATCTGCCATGCGTGTGATGTGCTTATCCAATAAAAAATACCCTGCGTCCGGCGTCCAGAGCATGGTTTCAAAAAGAGAAAATTCCTGAGGCGGTTCCGTCAACACACGGGATTTCAATAGGGCCTCACTGTACTCGTCCGCGCTGGTCGAGTCCCAGACGATGCCGCCGCCCACGCCATATTCCGCCTGCTGTTTTGTTTTGTCTATCAATGCGGTGCGGATGGCTACATTGAATTGCGCTTTGCGGTTTGGGGATATGTATCCAATGCCGCCTGTGTAAACCTTTCGCGGGGTTGTTTCAAGTTCTGAAATTATTCTCATCGTGCTGACCTTCGGCGCGCCCGTTATCGAAGCGCAGGGAAATAATGCGGAAAATATTTCCGTGACCGATGCCTTTGTCTTTGCCTGTACTGTAGAGGTCATTTGAAAGAGCGTTGGATATTTTTCCACTATGAACAATTCAGGGACTTGCACACTGCCAATTTCAGCAATCCGCCCAAGGTCATTGCGGACCATATCCACGATCATCACATTTTCAGCGCGATTTTTGATGGAACGATGCAGCCATTCCATTTGGGCTTTATCTTCCTGCGTGGTGCGCCCGCGCTTCACTGTCCCTTTCATGGGGCGGCTGTAAATCCGGTCTCCATCCAACCTGAAAAATAATTCAGGAGATGCCGAACAAATGACATGTTTCTCCGAATGGATGAAGGCCGCATATTTATTCTGGCTTTGGGCGAGATGCAAAAAGAAGTTCCATTCATCTTCGTCAAAGTCCGCATTCAGGCGCATCGTGTAATTGACCTGATACGTCTGCCCGCGGGCGATTGCGTCTTTTATTTTTTCGATGGCGGTGTTATAACTCTCGCGCTCGATGCTTGGCTGCCAGTGGAGCGGCGCTGGTTTATGGTCGGAAGCAGGCAGGTCGATCACATCTGGTTTTGGATACAACCCAAACCAGAGCAAGGGAAATCCCTCGGGTTTTATTACTTGCAGCGCCTCGTCAAAGGCAGGCGCGGCCTCGTAGCTGACAAACCCCGCCGCATGCCAGCCGTGTGTGTTGACAAGGTCTTCAACCTCTCCCAATGTTTTGCGCACATCCCGGATCTGCTCCGCTTGCAGGATTTTATGCGGATGTGAAAAATGCAGCCAGTCGTTGCTGTTTTTCAATAAGACTTCATTTATTCCGATCAAAGTTGCCTCAATATGAAAAAACTCCTTTCAATTTTACCGCGTTGGTTTCCCCCGGTTCTTCTCATGCTGATTATCTTTGCATTTTCCTCGCGCCCCAGTGACGACCTGCCAAATTTTCAAGGTTGGGATTACTTCGTCAAGAAGGGCGCTCACGCCGTTGGGTACGGACTGCTGGCTTTGTCTTATCTACACTTTTTCAAATGGGACAGGAAATATTATCCGCTTGCCTGGCTGCTGGCCGTGTTATATTCCGCTACTGATGAATTTCATCAGTCTTTTGTCCCCGGACGGCACGCGGCGATTACGGATGTTTTGATTTTTGATAACCTGGGTGCATTCATGGTGTTGCTGGCACATTATTATCATCGCAGAAAAAATGAAAGAAAATAAAAATGAGTGCGGCGATAACCGCACTCATTTTTATTTGCCAATTACTAGTTTTACTCAAACTCGATCTCGATCTCCTCATCGTCTTTCCAATCGCCCATCTTCTCGAACTCAATTTCTCCAAACAATTCATTTTGAACGGCGGAGATGTGATAGCGTTTAATGAGTTCGAGCATTGCTAAAAATGTCACCACAATTTCAACGCGCGTGGATTTGTCTGTGATTAATCCGCTAAACGTCATGCGCTGGATATTTCTCATCGTTTTGGTGATGAACTCGATCTTCTCGCGGATCGTCACCCGCGGCGCAGTGATGATGACGCCAAGCGGCTGTTTTTCTTTGCCCTTTGAAAAACCTGATTCAGCCGCCGCAAGTAAACCTTCCAGCGTTAAATTAGAGAGGTCAAGTTTGGCTTCCACCTTGGGCGGTGGAGCGACGCGTAGATAAGTGCGCAGGTTATTTTCCTGCCGTTCCACCAGCCAGCCCGCAATTTCCTTGTAGCGCTTGTAAAGTTTTAACTGGTCGATTAGTTCGGTGCCTGGGTCTTCTTCACCTGGCTCACGTTCAGGCGGGCGCGGCAGCAATGCTTCGGACTTGATCTGCACCAGTTTCGCCGCGATCACAAGAAACGATGAAATTTCATCAGGCATCAACTGTTCCAGCCCGTGCAAATAAGACAGGTATTGGTCTGTCACGGTAGCGAGCGAAATGGCGGTAATGTCCAGTTCGGCGCGCTCGATCAGGTTGAGCAAAAGATCAAGCGGCCCCTCATACACCGAGGTCTGCACTTTATAGCCGCCAATTTGATGTCCCAAAATGTTATCCATAGCGCGCGAATTATATCATCTTGCCCTGAGCGAAGAGTAACGCAGTCGAAGGGCGGTTATAATTCGATTATGTCTAAACTAACTCATATTGATGAACACGGCCAGGCCAAAATGGTGGACGTGGGTCACAAGCCTGATAGCGAGCGGACTGCCATTGCGCGCGGCGAAGTCCACATGAAGAAAGAGACATTGGATTTGATTCGTGCCGGGCAAATCCAAAAGGGCGATGTCTTGACCGTGGCACAGATCGCCGGCATCACCGCCTCAAAACGGACCTCGGACCTGATCCCGTTATGTCATCCTCTCCCAATCTCGAAAATTGACGTGGACCTCGCCCTTGACGATTCCCTGCCTGGCGTTATCATCACCGCCACTGTCAAAGTGACCGGCAAAACCGGCGTCGAGATGGAGGCATTGACCGCTGTCTCCGTCGCCGCGCTCACCGTCTACGACATGGCAAAGGCCGCCGAAAAGACGATGAAGATTCAGAACATTCGTCTCGTGGAAAAACATGGCGGCATGAGCGGCGATGTGGTAAATGAGCCATGATGCGTAATCCATAATTACGAATCACAAATCACGTATTACGAATTCAAAGTTGCCGCCATTTGGAAATAACCATGGATTATTCCTCAATCAACCTCCAGGAAAAACTCTCGAAATTCTCCGTGCATTGGTCGCCGAAGATCATTGCCCAGATGAACGATTATCATCTCAAGCTGGCAAAAGTGCAGGGAGAATTCGTCTGGCACGACCACCCTGAAACGGATGAAGTCTTCATCGTCGTCAAAGGCCATTTGGATATTCTTTTTCGTGATGGCAAGGTCTCGTTAAACGAAGGCGAAATATTCGTTGTTCCGAAAGGCGTGGAACATAAGCCTGGTGCAGAAAACGAGTGCCATATCCTTTTGATCGAACCCGCTGGCACGGTCAACACTGGTGACGTGAACGATGACCTTACAGCCCCAAATAATATCTGGATATAAGAATGAATCATATTAAACTTTTGTTTTTTGCAACCATCCGTGACCGTGCAGGGACGAAATCCATGGAAATGGAAGTCCCCGCAGATATGACGATACAGGGCTTGAAGGATAAACTTTCGAACGATTATCCCAACCTGAAAGATTCCATGAAATCGGTGCTCATCACGATCAACCGCGAGTATGCGTTCGATGAAGCAATCGTCCCTCCCGATGCGGAAATCGGCATGTTCCCGCCCGTCTCCGGCGGGTGAAATTACCAATTACAAATTTAAATCAGCCATGACCTCTTCCCATCCCACCATCTTCTCCATCACTGAATCCGAAATTGACTTGAACGACCTGCTTGCAAAAATCACGCTGACCAGCACAGGTGCAGCCGCCATCTTTACGGGCATGGTGCGTGGAGTAAC
>JACPVB010000091.1 GCA_016191985.1 Chloroflexota bacterium
AGTAAAATATTGATGGTGTCGTATGACATTTGAGATTAGATACGAGGGTGAGTATTCCAGCCCAGCCAGTAAAAGCCGAGGTCGTTCATAAGTTTGCTAAATTCTTCAAAACCAACCGGCTTGACGAGGTAGCTGTTGACATGGTTATTATACGCCTGCGCCACATCCTTTTCCGCTTCGGAGGTGGTCAGGATAATGACAGGGATATTTTTCAACGCCTCCTCCTCCTTGATAACACGGAGCACTTCCAGGCCGTCCACACGCGGCAGGCGCAGGTCCAGCAGGATCATGTGAGGGCGCGGGCTGGATTCGGGGTCTTCGTATTCCTTCCGCCTGAACAGATAATCCAGAGCAGCCTGCCCATCCCTAAAATGGTGGATCTTATTGGCAATGCGATGATCTTCCAGGGTGCGGATCACCAATTCGGCATGATCTGCATTATCTTCCACAAGCATAACGATTACGGGTTCACCCATCATTGCATTCTCCTTCCTACGCCCAAATTGTAAACGATTTGACCCGCCAAGTATAACATTGGGACATTACAGGATGGAAAGCATAAAACCGCGAATAAAAGTTTGTAGGTGAGCTTGCTCCCTTCGCCGTCCCTTCGACAGGCTCAGGGCAGGCCTCGGCGAAGGCTCATAGGACTCCGCCGCCCACAGGGTGCTGCGCAAAGGACAGCGGCCTTTAGCCAAGTTACAACAAACTTTGAGTGCTCCCAAACCGTGGATACTCCCTAAAAAATCGCCAACGGGAACGTGATATAATCCCGCCAGATTATAAAAAATCCATCATGTTGATGAAGGAGAAATCATGGAAATCACCACTCAGGAATTCAAACATTGTGATTTGATCAAAGTAAAGGGCCGTGTAGACAGCGCCACCGCTCCCGATTTTTCAAAAGCTCTCGAAAACGCCAATAATGATGGAAGATTTAAGATCGTAGTGGATATGAGCGAACTGGAATACATGTCCAGTGCGGGCTTCCGCGCCCTGCTCGCCACCCAGAGGAATTGCAAACGCTACAACCGCGGCGAACTGGTGCTGGTGAGCGTTCCCGCACGCATCCATGAAGCCCTTGAATTGGCTGGGTTTACCGAACTTTTCAAGACCTTCGATGACCCCATTGAAGCTGTTGGCAGCTTCTAAAGAACGCCGTGAGCGTTCTTAATCAACAAAACTGAACATGCCGCTTCGTCTATTATGAGAGAGGCGGCATAAAGTTTTTATTTATGGCACATTCCACCTTCCCAGCCAGGTTTGAGTTTTTGGACGAAATCCGCGAGCTTGTCGCAGAGGTCGCCCGCGAAGGCGGCTTTTCCGAAAAGGATATTTACTCCCTGCAGCTCGCCGCAGACGAAGCCGCATCCAACATCATCGAACACGCATACGCCGGCGTCTCAAACGCATCCCTCGATGTCACCTGCGACGTGGACGACGATGAACTCATCATCACCATGCGCGACAACGGCAAACCGTTCGACCCGTCCAAAGTGAAACAACCAAATCTGAAAGCCGACCTTTCCGAACGCCAGATCGGAGGGCTTGGCTTATACCTCATGCGAAAACTCATGGATGACGTGCACTACGAATCCAATTCACGAACAGGCAACCTGCTGACAATGATCAAACGGAGGGGGTAACCTCATGAGCGCCGCACATCGAGACTCATGGGATTGGCGTCACTTAGCCAGCCTGGGGGAAGACCTTCGCAACAAAGATTCACTCACCGCGCAACGGGATGAAATCATCGCCATATCCAACCGCCTGATCGAAGGCTCGGTGGAGGTCTGGCTGAACGAAAAAGTTTTCCGTCTTCCCGATTGGAAGGAAACTTCCATATTTTCATCCCAACCCGCGCTGGATGGAATGAAGCAGGCCATCAAAGCAAAAGAACTTTTCATCAAACAGGATGGGAAAAAAAACGCCTCTTCCGGGACCGTTGCCTCGGTCCCGCTCGAAGATCATGGGATTACGCTGGGAGCGCTTCAAATCACCCGCCCCAAGGGACCTGCCTTCTCGACCGAAGAATTAAACCTGCTCCAGGCCCTCGCGCAGATCGTAGCGGTTAGCTTAATCGCATCGCATCGAGCCGAGGTTGAGCAGTTTCGCATACGGCAGCTTAACCTTGTGCGTGAAGTCAGCGCACAAATTGCAAACGTCCTCAACCTGGACGAACTCTCTGCGCGCGTCACGCAGTTGATCCAAAAGACCTTCAATTTTTATTACGTTGCCATTTTCACCCTCAAATCAAATTCAAACTCACTACGTTTCCGCTCCAGCGCGGTAGCCCCCCGCAAAGGAAAACGCCGCCCTGAGGCTCTCGAAGGGAAGAAAACCTCCATCGCGCTTGAGGTGGAAATTGGGCAGGGACTGATCGGAGAAGCCGCAAAACACGGGCAACAGATCGTCTGCGACGATGTCCAGGCCGACCCGCGCTACCGCTTTATCGACAGCCTGCCCGAAACAAAATCCGAAGTTGTCATCCCGCTCAAAATCGAAGATCGTGTGCTTGGCGTATTGGATGTACAAAGCAACCAAAAAAGCGCGTTTCATCCGAACGACCTGCTGATCCTTCACGCGCTTGCAGATAACATCGCCAGAGCAGTGGAAGGCGCGCGCTTGTACAGCGACGTTCACCGCCGCGCCGACCAATTAACCCTGGTTTCTGAAGTCAGCAAAAGTGTAACGTCCACGCTCGATCTCTCGCAATTAATGCGCGACGCCGCAACATTGATCCATGAAAAATTTGGGTATCCGCACGTTTCGTTATTCACCGTACACCCCAACCGCCGCTTGATCGTGTACGAAGCTGGGAGCGGCAAGCGCAGTAAAAAACTGGAAGGCTTTACCATTCCGCTGGACGACACAATGGGTCTCATGCCCTGGGTGGCGCGGAATGGAAAAACCGTGCTGGCAAACGATGTATCAAAAGATGAGCGCTATATCCATTCGCCGCTGCCCCCCAAGAACACACAATCTGAACTTTGCGTGCCGTTGATCTTTAATGAAAATGTGATCGGCTTGCTGGATATCCAATCGGACAAACTAAACGCATTCACCGAAGACGACCAGGTGATGTTTGAAGCTGTGGCCGATACGATGGCCGCCGCAATCCGCAATGCAGACTTGTACCGCTCCGAGCAATGGCGCAGACAAATAGCTGACAGCCTGCGTGAAGTTGCGGGCCTGGTTTCAGATAACGTCGGCGTGGATGAAGTCCTTGAAACCATCCTCGCCGAACTGGACCGCAACCTGCCCATTGACGTATCTGCCATCTGGTTATTGCAGGATGGCGATCTGTGCCTTTCCGCTGTGCATGGGATTGATGCGGGTCAGTTGGAGAGCGTCTGCATCAGCAACCCGGATGCGACCTATGCAATGGCAGAGGCGTTGGTCTCCGATATTCCCATCATCCGCCGCACCGATGAGCCGATTTGGCCTGCTGGGTTGGCCGCAGGATACGATGGCAATTATTCATCCATAGCCGCGCCGCTGCGTGTGGGAGACCGTCCGTTGGGAGTGCTGGCATTGGCGCATCACACCTCAGGGCGCTACGGGCATGAAGCGCAGGATATTACGACAACTTTTGCAAGCTACGCCGCCGTCGCCATTGAGAATGCACGCTTGTATGACTCGGCGCAGGAGCAGGCGTACGCATCCGCGGCTTTGTTGCAGGTGGCGCAGGCGGTTGTCAGCTTGAGCGATCTCGAGGAAATATTAAGTTCCATCACGCGCATCATGCCAATTCTCGTCGGTGTAAAACGCGTCGCTTTATACCGCTGGGATGCAGAGCGTTTGTCATTTACCGCTTCACAGGAGTACGGTTTTTCCGAAGAGGAAGAAGCGATCATGACCGAAAAGGAATTTCCAGAGGGAGTGTTCCCTTTGCTCGATTTAGCAAAAGAACAAAACCATCTGGTGACACATGTGCTCAAGCCCAACGCGTTGCCAAACTCCTGGTTGAGAATCAGGCCGAAGGTCGAGGGCGAAGCGGATGTGATGAATGCGGACCGCCTGCTGATGGCCGTCCCACTTTCCATCAAGAATGATCTGTTCGGCGTCATGTTGATCGAAGAGACCGAAAATGGCCGCCGCTTCCGCTCGCGCCGCATCGAGATTATCCATGGTATTGCGCAGCAGGCCGCGCTTGCGATACAGAACGATCTTTTGCAGCAGGAGATGGTGGTGCGCGAACGCCTCCAAACGGAAGTTCAACTGGCACGCCAAATCCAGCAGACGTTTATCCCGCAGTTTTTGCCCGAGCACCCTGCCTGGCAATTTGCGGCGCGCTGGCGTACGGCGCGTCAGGTGGGCGGCGATTTTTATGACGTGATCGAACTGCCAAATAAAAAGCTGGGCATCTTCATTGCGGACGTGGCGGATAAGGGCATGCCTGCCGCTCTGTTCATGGCACTCACACGTACATTGGTGCGCGCCGCCGTGATCGAAACCGCATCTCCTGCCGAGGCATTGGGCCGCGTGAATGATTTACTACTGCCCGATACGCAGCAGGGCATGTTCGTCACCGCCGTATATGGCGAGTTGGATACAGAGCAAGGAAAATTCACCTACGTAAATGCGGGGCATAATCCGCCATTTTGGGTGAAGACTAATGGAGAGATCGAAAAACTTTCACGCACTGCCATTGCGCTGGGCGTGATGGAACAACCGAACATGCAGGAGCGCACCATCTCTTTGGGGTTGGGTGATACGCTGCTGCTGTATACCGATGGCCTCACCGAGGCTTTTTCTGCGGATGGCGATCTCTTTGGGGAGACGCGATTAATGGAAGCGTTGAAATCCGCCCCTGCTCAAACGGCGGACGAAGTGCTGATTGCAGTGGAAGAACATTTGAATGAATTTATCGGCCCTGTTCCATTGGGGGATGATCTCACCATGCTGGCGATCCGGATGGTGTAATTCAACAACACGCCATACGGGTGTTGACGCATGTCAAACAATAAAAAGAGTGACAGTCCTTCAGGAAACTGTCACTCTTTTGTTTTAACTCACGAACAAATCTGGAGATTAAGGTTCTGAAATCTTGAACCAATCCACTTCAATCAATACAGGGATCGCCCGGAGTGAAGAAATTGAAAAGCCAACGTTGCCATCCCGCAGCGCGTATTTACGATCGGTATAGGGACTGCCCTTGGGTTCCTCACCGTTGACAAAGAAGGAAATTTCATTGTTGTCGCAAATCATGCCGTATTCGTTCACGTCCTTGCCCTGCTTGATGAAATTGGAAGCGCCGTTGTGCATGCGGTGGTATCCATCGCTGACAGCGTATAACTCCCAGCGTCCATCACTTTGCACCGCCCACTCATACCAGCCGTCATCTGAAAAGCTGCATACCAGGCTGACCTGCTGGGTATTGACCCCGCGATTCTCCACTTTTATATCAAGGCGCACGCTGTCGTAGGTATGGCCCTGGTAAATATAATACGCAAAGAGCGCTTCCTCTGGAATTTCAAAGATCATGCGGCTGGAATCAAATTCATAGGATACCGTCTCAGGGTCGGATTTTTCATTACCTTTGATAACTTCATAATACCACTGCGGGTCGGAGTCAAATTCCTCGGTAAAAAACGGGCCGGAGGAAGCGACAGGCGCCTCAGTTGACGGGATTTCAGTGGGTGGAACTTCCGTTGGCTGTTCCTGCTGGACAACCGGTTGTTGAGGGGCGACCGTTGGCTCATTATTCGAAAGGCCTACGCAAGCCAAACTGACAACTAAAATTAATCCTACTATAAAAACAATGGGACGCAAACTCTTCATGGTTCTCTCCTTTTGAGTAATTATTAAATAAATTTTAGCACAGAGTTATTGTCAGTGCAAAAATATCACACTTTCGTCCGTGAATTGATATGAAAATAAAATTCCATAACGTGCTGCGACATTATGGAATTTAAGAAATTAATACTGCAATCCTATTTCAAAATACATGTCACCCTCCCGAAGGACATCAGACGGTATTTATTTTTGCTACCGTACATCGCGCCAAATTATGTCGTTGCGAGCCGCCGCTCTTGGTTTTCGGCGGCGAAGCAATCTCATTTTCGACTGAAAGATCCCTCGAAACAGGAGGTTGCTCACCTGCACTGGCGTGCGGCGCAAGTGTCGTCGGAAAGAGCAACCCCCCTCCTCACAACGACATTTGTACGGTAGAGAATTTATTTTTTAAACTTCAACATCTCGCCTTTACGAGATAAATCTCGTGGTACAAATTTTCAACCCATCCTTTGTTATAATCCCCCAATCAAACTCAGGAGAGAGTTCATGCCCAGAAAAAAGGGTTCTATTGCACTACCCCTAGAGAAAGAAGAAATCATAAAGGATTATCGCCTGGCATATCAAAGCAGGCAGGCTTCGCTGATCGGCAGGCGCGAGGTCCTTAGCGGTAAGGCAAAGTTCGGTATTTTCGGCGACGGCAAAGAGATTGCCCAGCTCGCCATCGCTCGAACCTTCCAAAAAGGGGACTGGCGTTCTGGATATTATCGAGATCAAACCTGGATGTTCATGCTTGGCGTGATGAGCATCCAGGAATTTTTTGCCCAGTTGTATGCGCATGGGGATATCACCTACGACCCCGCCAGCGGTGGACGTCAGATGAACGCGCACTTTGCCACACGTCTTTTGTATCCAAACGGCTCATGGCGTCCGCAAACCCAGCTTTACAACACCGCTTCGGATGTCTCCCCCACCGGCGCGCAGATGCCGCGCGCGGTTGGGCTTGCGTATGCGTCGGTGATTTATCGCAAGGTGAAGGAACTGCAAGACCAAAAGGATTTTTCAAACAACGGCGATGAAGTCACATTTGCAACCATCGGCAACGCCTCGACCGCCGAAGGTCTGTTTTGGGAAGCGGTCAATGCCATTGGCGTGCTCAAAGCGCCCGCCGTCATCACGATCTATGATGATGGCTACGGCATTTCCGTCCCCAATCAATTTCAGATGGTCAAGGAAAATATCGGCACGATCTTAAGTGGGTTCCAGCGCGACCCCTGTCCCGATGAAGACTGTATGCGCGGCTACGACCTTTACACCGTCCGCGCGTGGGATTATCCCGCTTTGTTTGAAACTTATCAAACCGCCGCCGCCATCGCGCGCGAGTATCACATCCCTGCGTTGGTGCATGTCATTGACGTGACCCAACCCCAGGGTCACTCCACATCGGGCAGTCACGAGCGATACAAATCTCCCGAGCGACTCAAATGGGAAGAGGAATTCGACGGACTTAAGAAAATGCGTGAATGGCTGATAAGCAGCCGCCTCATCTCCGCGCCCGAGCTTGATACTGCTGAAAAAGCAGATTACGAAGCTGTGGAAGGATTCCGCAAAGCCGCATGGGATGCCTACCTCTCCCCCATCAGTGACGAACGCAATCAGGTCATGGACATGCTCGAAGAGATCGCAAGCTCATCGAACCATGCGTCAGAGTTGAAAATGCTCAAGGACCGGCTGGCAAGCCTCCCGTCGTATACGAGGCGTGACATCCACACGATTGCGCATGAGGCGTTGAGAATGCTCAGGGATGAGTCGAATCCATCCAAGCAGGTTTTAGTCGCGTGGGTGCATGAATACAACAAAGTGAATATCGAAAGATACAGCTCGCACTTGTATTCGGGCACGGCCATGAAGGTGGACGAAGTGCAGCCCGTGTATGCGGATTCTTCGCCAACGATGTTCGGCTTTGAAGTGGTCAATGCCGCGTTCGATGCCGCGCTGGCGCGTGAACCGAGGCTGATTGCATTTGGTGAAGACGTGGGCAAGCTCGGCGACGTGAACCAGGGCTTCAAAGGGATGCAGGAAAAATATGGCGAATTCCGCGTGACCGATACGGGCATTCGGGAAACGACGATTTTGGGTCAGGCCATCGGCATGGCCATGCGCGGACTGCGCCCCATCGCCGAGATACAATATCTTGATTATGTTTTGTATGCAATCCAAACGATGAGCGACGACCTGGCGTCCCTGCACTGGCGCACCGCTGGCGGACAAAAAGCCCCCGTCATCGTGCGCACGCGCGGACATCGGCTCGAAGGCATCTGGCATGCTGGCTCGCCGATGTCTGGTATTTTGAATCTGGTGCGCGGCATGTATGTCCTCGTTCCGCGTGATATGACCCGCGCCGCTGGCTTTTACAATACTCTCTTAAAATCCGACGAACCCGCGATTGTTGTGGAAGTGTTGAATGGCTATCGCGTGAAAGAACGCCTGCCCGAAAATATAGGTGAAATTACCCTGCCATTGGGCGTGCCTGAAACCATCCGCGCAGGCAAGGATGTGACTGTGGTCACCTACGGCGCTTGCTGCCGTATCGTTCTCGACGCCGCGGATAAATTAAACAAGGTCGGGATCGATATTGAAGTGATCGATGTGCAATCGCTTATGCCATTTGACATCCACGGAAAGATCGTCGAATCCCTTAAAAAGACTTCGCGTGTTCTGTTTGTAGATGAAGACGTCCCAGGCGGAGCAACAGCCTACATGATGCAGGAAGTCATCGAAAAGCAGGGCGGTTATTTCCATTTGGATTCCCCCGCGAGAACGCTCTCTGCCAAAGCCCATCGTCCCGCATATGGGAGTGATGGCGATTACTGGTCAAAGCCCAATACGGAGACGGTTTTCGATGCGGTGTATGAAATGATGAATGAAGTGGATCCGAATCGGTTCCCGATGTTTAAGTGAAGAGTGATCAGTCATCAGTGAGCAGTAATCAGTGAGCAGTGAGAAGTAGAGGAATAATCATGAGTGGCTTACAACATGCCCAGAGTTTCAAGGATTTGATCGTTTACAAAAAGAGTCGCCAGTTGCAACAGGAAATTTATGATCTTACTTTGTCATTTCCAAAGGATGAGCAATTTTCATTGACAAGCCAAATCCGACGCTCGTCGCGCTCCATCGGCTCGAACCTCGCCGAGGCCTGGGCAAAACGCAGGTACGAAAAACACTTTCTCAGCAAACTCACTGATTCGGACGGGGAGCAAAATGAAACACAACATTGGATCGAAACTGCGCTGGCGTGCAAGTATATTAACCAACAGACCAGCGTCCAACTCACTCAAAAATGCCTTGAAATCGGACGCATGTTGGGCGGCATGATGGACAAAGCCGATCTTTTCTGCGGTGAACCCTCACGCACAGTCCGCGACGAGGCGGCAGAATACATTATCTCAACCGACAACTGATCACTGTTTACTGATAACTGATCACTGGTCACTGATAACTGGAGAAACCATGGCAACAAAAGTTTTAGTTCCAAGACTCGGCGAAGGCGTGGACGAAGTCACGGTCACAAAATGGCTAAAGCAGGTTGGCGATTCGATTAAAGAATTGGAACCTCTGCTCGAAGTCAACACCGATAAAGTGGACACCGAAATCCCCGCGCCCGCAACGGGAACGGTCTTGAAGATCATTGCACAGGAAGGAATCGCTGCGAAAGTGGGAGAATTGTTGGCGATCATCGGTCAGCCTGGGGAAAGCGTGGAAGATGTAAGCGCCAAAGGGATAGAAGCGCCAAGCGCTCCCGAAAAACGCGAAACGCAAACGGCTGCGCCAATTACGCATCACGCATCACGCATCACGGATTTGGGCTTCATCTCCCCTGTCGTCGCAAAGATCGCCGCCGAGCATGGCGTGGACTTGTCACAAGTATCAGGCACAGGATTAAATGGACGGATCACGAAGAATGATGTGTTGAACTTCGTGGAAAGTGGAAAGTCAGTTTCAGTTCCTGCCCCGCGTCCCACGCAACACGCAACACCCATTGCTGGCGACCAACTCATCAAGCACTCCACCATTCGCAAGCAAATCGCCACACACATGGTTGAGTCCAAACATACGTCACCGCATGTGTTGACCGTGATGGAAGCGGACATGAGCAAGGTGGCGAAACACCGTTCCGCGAACAAAGCCGCTTTCGAGCGTGATGGAGTCAACCTCACGTTCACGGCATATTTCATGATGGGGATCGTGGCGGGGCTGAAAGCCTTCCCACAGGCCAATTCCTCGTGGACAGATGAAGGGTTGCTGGTTCACAAAAAAATCAACATCGGCATGGCAGTTTCTCTCGGCGAAGAGGGCTTGATCGTGCCCGTCATAAAAGATGCGGACAATTTATCTTTGCTGGCAATGGCGCGCTCAGTCAATGACCTGGCTGCACGCTCCCGAAATAAAAAACTACAGCCCGATGATGTGAAGGGCGGGACGTTCACACTGACCAATCATGGCGTGAGCGGTTCGCTCTTTGCCTTCCCCGTCATCAATCAACCGCAAGCTGGAATCCTGGGAGTCGGAGCGATGCAAAAACGTGTGGTCGTCATAGATGACGCGATTGCGATTCGCCCGATGGTGTACATGTCCTTTGTGTTCGATCACCGCATCCTCGATGGCGCATCCGCGGATTGGTTTTTGGCAAAGGTGAAAGACACATTGGAGAATTGGGGGTAGGAGTTTCAGGTTCCAAGTGTCAGGTTCCAGGTATCAGGTTTTGAAACAAAAGGATTCGTATGGCAGATAAACAGAAAGACAGTCCGAACATCAATAAAAATATCCACCCGCCGTTTGTGGCGTTGTTTTACATTGCTGTGGCGATGGTGCTGCAGAGATTTATCCCGATCCCATTCGAGGTCCCTGTGGCTGGAAGATACATTGGCCTCGGCATGACCTTCATCGGATTCATGCTCGGCGTAGGCGCGTTCATCGAATTCCGAAAAGCGCGGACGACGCTTGACCCGCACGGCTCGGTCAAGGCACTGGTGACAGGCGGCATTTATCGCTTCACGCGCAACCCGATCTATCTGGGATTCTTTCTAATGGTCGTCGGCTTTCCGCTCAACTATGGCTCGTTATGGGGAATTGTCGCCGCGCCGCTTTATATCACCACGATGAGTCGGCTGGTGATCGAGAAGGAAGAAGCCTATCTGGAGAAAAAATTCAAAGGGCAGTACACAGGCTACAGGTCCAGAGTGAGGCGCTGGCTATAGGTGCGACGCACTCCCAGGCGGCGAAGAGTCGCCTTTTTATTTTCATTATTTTTAGAACATATTTTCTGGTAAAATGTCAAAAAGGAGATTGCCATGTCCACTTCATCTGAAATTCAATTAAGTGTGAACGATAAAAAGGTCAATGCCTATCTTGCGAACGGCGGCGGGCCTGGAATTTTAATGTTACATGCCTGGTGGGGATTGAAGCCATTCTTCAAACAATTCTGTGATCGTCTCGCGGAGCAGGGATTTACCGTTTTAGCGCCCGACCTGCGGGATGGTCAGATTGCAAAAACCATCGATGAAGCCAAAGCCTTGATGGAAAAGAGCGACAGTCAGTTTATCGGCGATACGGTAATGGCGGCAAAAGATCATCTGCGTGGCATGGTCACAGGCAAGATTGGCGCGGTAGGGTTTTCGATGGGAGCGGCGTGGGCGTTGATCGCGGCATCCTATAAGCCTGAGCAATTTGCGGCAATCGTTCTCTTTTATGGCAACGAAGGCGTGGACTATGGAAAGATCACCGCCAAAGTAATGGGACATTACTGCGAAGAAGACGAATGGGAGCCGAACGAGTACGTGGATAATACCTTCGCAGAATTCAAAAAGGCGGGCGTGGATGCGACGCGTCATATCTACCCGGGAGTTGCTCATTGGTTCATGGAAGATGACCGCCCCGAATACGACTCCGCTGCCGCGCAACTGGCATGGGATCGGACGGTGGAATTTTTACGTGCAACACTGTAAAACAAGTCTATTGTAATTTTACAAATTAATCTAGCAATAAAATCTTTCGCGCTGAGCGGAGCGTCCTTCGACTGCGTTCGTCGCAGCGAGCGCTCCTCACTCCGCTCAGAACGAATCACCTCTGGAAAAGAGCGCAGTCGAAGCGCAGGGATTGCTAGGTTTAATTGTTAATCTGCAATAGACTTGTTTTACGAAATGCAAAAAAGGTTAAGGGTATAATCGCCCTTAACCTTTTTATTTTAGGAGAATATTTTCCATGGCAGAAAATTTTGACGTCGTTGTGATCGGTGCGGGACCTGCCGGCTATGTGGCGGCGATCCGCGCGGCGCAATTGAAACAGAAAGTCGCAATCGTGGACAAGCAGTGGCTGGGCGGAGTATGTTTAAACGTAGGCTGTATCCCATCCAAGTCCCTGCTCAAAAATGCGGAAGTAGCTCACACCCTGCGCGAACGCGGCAAGGACTTTGGCTTCTCGTTCGACAACCTGAAACTGGATTACAGTGTGGCGGTCAAACGCTCGCGCCAAAATTCAGACAGATTGACCAAAGGTGTTGGCTTCCTGATGAAGAAGAACAACATCGCGGTCTTTATGGGCGAGGCCAAGTTCAAGGCAAAAGACACGCTTACAGTTACAGATAAAGAAGGCAAAGCCACCGAACTTAAAGCAAAGAATATCATCGTTGGCACGGGCGCGAGCGCCATGGTGCCACCCGCGTGGAAAGTGGACGGTGAGAAGGTCGTCACTTATTCGGAAGCGATCCTGCAAACTACGCTTCCCAAGTCTGTGGTGGTGATCGGCTCGGGCGCGATTGGCGTGGAATTTTCCACAATTTGGAGCGCCTACGGTGTGGATGTGACCATCGTCGAGATGCTGCCGCGCGTTGTTCCGCTGGAAGATGAAGAAGTCTCAAAGGAACTGGAAAAGGAATTCAAGAAACGCGGCATCAAAATTATGACGGGGCATAAAGTCGAATCAGTGGAAGCGACGAAGACGGGCGTGAAGGTCAAAGTGTCAGCGGAGGGAAAGGAAACAGTACTGGAAGCAGACCAGGCCTTGGTCGCGATCGGGTTTCGTCCCAATTCCAAAGGACTGGGGCTTGAAGAAGTCGGCGTGAAGATCAGCGAACGCGGCTTTGTCGAAGTGGATGAAAAGATGCAGACCAACGTCCCTGGCATCTGGGCCATCGGTGATGTGACGGGGAAACTCATGCTCGCGCATGTCGGCTCGGCGATGGGCATTGTCTGTGCCGAAAATATCGCAGGCGCGGAAACCATCACGCTGGATTATGAAATGATGCCGCGCGCCACATATTCATATCCGCAGGTGGCTTCGTTCGGACTCACCGAAGCGCAGGCGAAGGAACGCGGCCACAACATCAAGGTGGGTCGCTTCCCCTTCCAAGCCAACGGCAAGGCGCTGGGGCTTGGCGACTACTCAGGCTTTGTGAAAATCGTGGTGGATGAAAAATACGGCGAGATTTTGGGCGCGCACATGATCGGCCCCGAAGTGACCGAACTCCTGCCCGAACTTACCCTCGCGCGCATGATGGAACTCACCCCGCACGAGATCGCAAGAAACGTCCACGCGCACCCGACGCTTTCCGAGACCCTGATGGAAGCGGCGCACGGAGCAAGCGGAACGCCGATCCATATCTAATCAGCAAGCAGACTTCCGAAGCGCCAACAACCGGCGAGACTTCGGAAGTCTTTTTTTATCCCCCAAATTTGTCTAGTCAACTTGATATTTATGGTAGAGTGTGCTATTAACAATTGAACATATTTTTTTCAAACAAGAAGGTCTTGAGTATGCATCGCGAACGAGTATCAGAAAACGTATTTTGGTTCCAAAGTGAAGTCTACGCCCAGGTGACGGCTGGCGTCATTGTCGGCCCGCAATGGGCCGTGGTCATCGACACCCTTGCCCTGCCCGAAGAAACCCTGGGGATGCGGGAGTTCATCGAACATGAACTGGGCGTGCAGGTTCGCTATGTCATCAACACCCATTACCATGCCGATCACACCTGGGGCAATTGCTTCTTCCCCGGCGCAACGGTCATCGGCCATGCCAAATGCCGTGAATACCTGATCGAACACGGCATCCCCTCGCTGGAGGGATCGCGCAAACAGGATGCCAACCTGCGGCAGGTAAAGATCGTCCTTCCCCACCTGACGTTTTCCTCCGGTGAAATGGCCATGCGCGTCGGGAAAAAGAATCTCATCATCGCCCCCGCCTTCGGCCACAGCGACGACGGCATCTCGGTGCTGGTGGAGGAAGACCGCGTGCTCTTCGCCGGCGACGCCTTCATGCCCCTGCCCTACATCGTGGACGGTGACGTGGACGACTTGCTTGCCTCTGTCAAAAAGATCGGGCGCATGGGGCTGGAAAATATCATCCAGGGGCACGGTGACATCATCCTGCGCGGCGAGATCGACGCAGCGGTAAAAGAAAATTTAAACTACCTCACCAACATCAAGAAGGCCGTCAAATCTGCGGGCAAGCGCAAAAACGTGGACGAATATCTCGACGAGATCACCATCGAAGGGTGCGGCAAGAGCCGCGTCTTTCTCGGCGGCCTGGCAGAGACCCTGCATCGGCGCAACCTGAGAGCGCTGCACCGCCAAATGAACGGTGAATAGACCAGAATGTTGCAGATGAAAGACAGGTCTGCAACATTTTGCATTTTGGGGTAGATTCTCCGTCGCTTCTTTCCCCGCCCCCACCTGAGACCTTTTCCAGACAGTTTTAACTACGCCTCTTCATTTCTTAA
>JACPVB010000096.1 GCA_016191985.1 Chloroflexota bacterium
CTCATTGCTAGAGGCCATCTCGCCCAAATGAGCGGCGGCTTCCATTTCTGTGAGCGCGGGGGGGAGATTCAATTCAGGAAAGCGATGTTTTTTGGGGACGGCATCGAAGAGATCGTCCAGCGATTTGACTCCGACGGTCTTGAGCATCGCATCCCGTTCTGCGGGACTTATTGGTATATACGTCATGGTAGTTTCCTAACCAGTCACATGGTTGCATGGTCGCTTGGTCAGTTGGTCTCTTGGTCGTTCGACCATCCGACTATTCGACTATTTGACCACTCGACTAATGCGAACGCCCTTCACAATACTTCTCGTACTCCCCGGCATCCATCACCTCGCTGGCCGAACCACCTTCGATCTTGATCATCCAGCCTTCGCCGTAGGGATCGGAGTTGAGGATTTCGGGCTTATCGGAGAGTCCCTTGTTCACGGCGCTGACTTTTCCAGCGGCGGGAGCGTAAATTTCAGAAGAGGCCTTGACGGATTCAACAGAAGCGATGGCTTTGCCGGCGGTCACTTCCTCGCCTTCGTCCACGAGGATTTCGATGAATACGATATCGGAAAGCTGATTCTGGGCATAATCGGAAATACCGACTGCCCCGCTGGCAGGGTCGAACCATTCATCAGATTTGGTGTACTTTAAATTGGAAGGGGTTTTCATGTTTTATCTCCTTTAGTTTTTTGGAGTCAGCCAGCTTGCTGCTGGATGCGCCAGCAAGCTGGCTGACTCCAGGGTGGATGGCGAATCAAAAGAGGACGCGCAATTTTATTATCGCGCGTCCTCTGTAATGGAACCTGAGAGATTGGTTTAGTCTTGTAGTTTTTTGGTCTCGTAGTCGCTTAGTCGGCTGGTCTTTGACCAAGTGACTATCAGACTATTCGACCACCTGACTATTCGACTAAATTTACACCGTCGGTATCCCGTTTTATGGGGAATTTTCCAGAGTTGTGCAGTTGCAGGGTCCTTTTGCCTGAGAGATTCATCTGGGTTCGCCTGTATCCAGATTTGCACCTTCGGCGCTTGAATTGTAGTAGCGACTTCAGTCGCTGGTAGTGGACGATTGAAATCGTCACTACAATTTAAGTCTCTTCCCTGCAACCGTTTAATTGTGCTTCCATTTTATGGTTGAGGGGGATGAGAGTCAAGGGGAGAATGTCATGTTGATTGTTTTTGCAGCCAATTCTCAGGTGGAAAAGGAAGCGTAGCGGGTCTGACGGTAGGGAAATATGCCATATTAGAGAATCATATAAAATTCCGCCCGCACGGGTCGTCTATGCAGTGGACTTGGTATAATCCAGTCGCAAGTCAAATTTGGAGGATTCCGTGAATTCCCGTAGTCAATCGTTTTTTGTGTATTTCCTTCTGCTCGTTGCCATTGGCGCAATGCTTTATATGGGTTTTAACCAAAATTCCAGTGCGCAGGAACCGCTTACCATAAGTAAAGTGGCGCAGCAGGTGCAAAATGGAGAAATCGCCCGCATCATTATTTCCGGCGACGATACCATCCGTGTGGTGAGAGTCAATGGCACCGAGGAAGATGCTATTGAATCTCGTATCGAATCAGGCACGACCTTTGTGGAGCAACTCCTTAGCTTTGGAGTGACCGCCGAGCAACTCGCCAAGGTGGATGTGGAAGTTGGTGCGCCTTCGCCGTGGGGGGCGGTCTTGAGCGGCGCCGTCTATCTTCTGCCCATTTTGTTCATGGGCGGCCTGCTGTGGTTCATCTTCCGCCAGGCGCAGGGCAGCAATAATGCCGCCATGTCCTTCGGGAAGAGTCGCGCGCGCATGTTCAGCGGCGAGCATCCCACTGTGACCTTTGCGGATGTGGCCGGCGCGGAAGAATCCAAGCAAGAGCTTGCTGAAGTAGTCGAGTTCCTGAAAGAACCCCAGAAGTTTATTCAACTCGGTGCGCGCATTCCGAAAGGTGTTTTATTGGTGGGGCCTCCCGGCACTGGCAAGACCCTTCTGGCAAAAGCAGTCTCTGGTGAAGCGGGTGTACCGTTCTTCTCGATCTCTGGCTCCGAATTTGTTGAAATGTTCGTGGGCGTGGGTGCAAGCCGCGTGCGTGACCTTTTCGATCAGGCCAAGCGACATTCTCCCTGTATTATTTTCGTAGACGAAATTGATGCCGTGGGTCGTCAGCGTGGCGCGGGCCTCGGCGGTTCGCACGACGAACGCGAGCAGACCCTCAACCAAATGCTCGTCGAGATGGATGGCTTTGATACAGACACCAACGTCATCATCATTGCCGCCACCAACCGCCCCGACATTCTGGACCCAGCCCTGATGCGCCCCGGTCGCTTTGACCGCCGTGTGACGCTTGACCGCCCCGATGTGAAGGGACGCGAGGCCATCCTCAAAGTGCACGTCAAGGGCAAGCCGTTGGATCCGCAAGCTGATCTCGCTTCCATTGCGCGCGGTACACCGGGTTTCGCTGGCGCCGATTTGGAAAACCTCGTCAACGAAAGCGCCATCCTTTCCGCCCGCCGCAACAAGAAAGCCATTGGCCAGAGCGAATTGGAAGAAGCCATTGAACGCGTGGTGATGGGACCGGAGCGCAAATCCCGCTTGATTTCTGAGGAAGAGAAGCGCATCATTGCCTACCATGAAGCTGGTCATGCCATTGTGGCAAATGCCATCGCTGAAGCAGACCCCGTCCAAAAAGTGACCATCGTGGGCCGTGGACAAGCTGGTGGCGTCACCTGGTTCCGCCCGGATGAAGACCGCATCCTCATGTCCCGCAAGAAGATGCTCGCCACCCTCGCCATGGCTTTGGGTGGACGCGCCGCCGAAGAATTAATCTTCGATGACATCACCTCCGGCGCATCCAACGACATTGAGCAAGTGACTCGCATGGCCCGTGCCATGGTCACCCGCCTCGGCATGAGCGTTGAACTTGGCACCATGACCTACGGCCAAAAGGAAGAGATGATCTTCCTCGGACGCGAAATTTCCGAACAGCGCGATTACTCCGAAGCTGTTGCCGAACAGATCGACCGTGAAGTCCGCAAGATCGTGGAAGATGCCTATAAACAGGCCCGGTCCCTGGTTAAGAAATATCGCAAGCAGTTGGATATTATTGCAAAGAAACTTCTTGAAGTTGAATCTCTCAACCGCGAAGAATTTGAACAACTCTTCCCGTCACCTTTTGGCAAGAAGAGTGGCACACCGCAGGTTGCATAACGCGATCCGTAAAACGTAAGTAAAGAGCCTCCCAATTTTTGGGAGGCTCTTCTTTTATCAGAAATCACGTATCACGCATCACGATGGATTTGCTTCCTTATGCTGTCTCACCAACTCGCGGCGCAAAATCTTGCCGACCGTGGTTTTCGGCAACTCAGCCCTAAACTCATAGTGGGTGGGGACTTTGTAAGCGGCGAGCCTTTCCTTGCAGAAGGCCTTGAGTTCTTCTTCTGTCACAGTCTCACCGGGCTTCACCACGATCCACGCCTTCACGGTCTCACCGCGATACGGGTCTGGGATGCCAGCCACGCCCACATCCATTACTTTGGGATGGGCGGCAACCACTTCCTCCACCTCGCGCGGCCAGACCTGGTAGCCACCGGGCTTGATGAGTTCCTTCTTGCGGTCAACAATGTAGAAGTAACCATCCTCGTCCACGCGGGCGATGTCACCGGTGAAGAGCCAGGTCTTGCCATCGGCCATTTGCCGCAAGGTGTTGACAGTTTCTGTGGGCATGTTGTGATAACCCTTCATCACCTGCGGCCCGTGGATGACAATCTCACCGATCTCACCTTGCTGAAGTTCCGTCTCGCCATCGTCGAGGCTGATGATCTTCACTTCCACATCGGGCAGCGGCATACCGATGGAACCTGTTTTATTTTCACCTGAAAGCGGGTTGCAGTGAGTGGCGGTTGGCGCCTCAGAGAGGCCATAGCCTTCGAATACTTTGCCGCCTGTCAGCTTTTCAAATTGTTCCTTGGTCTCACGCAGCAAGGGAGCCGACCCGGAAATACAGGCCTTGATGGAGGACAGGTTATATTTTCCAGCCTTCACATCAGGATGGTTGTTGATGCCGTTATACAAAGCGGGCACACCGGGGAATATCGTCGCCTTGAATTTCGAGATGTTGTCCAACACATCCTTCAAGTCACGCGGGTTGGGGACCATCACCATGCTCGCGCCGTTCGCCATGGCGAAATTCATCCCCGCCACCATGCCGTAGACGTGGAAGAGCGGGATGGCCATCAACACCACTTCCTTGCCTGCTTCAAGCCCGGGCATCCACGATTTGATCTGGAGCGTGTTGGCGACCACATTGCGGTGCATGGCCACTGCGCCTTTTGAAACGCCCGTGGTCCCACCCGAATATTGGAACAAGGCTGTATCGTCAGGATCAACTTCCACGTTAGGTTTCGAGGCGCTGCCATATTTTGCGAGCACATCCTGGAACCACTCATCCCCTTCCCGCAGGCCACCCTCGATCCTGAATCCGCCTTTCTTTTCACGCAGCAGGGTAAAGAGCAGGCGCATGATCGGCGGCAGGGATTCTTTCAAATTGGTTACGATCAATTTCTTGATCTTGGTTTTTGGCTGGGCCTTTTTGATGGTCTCGTAAAAATTCGTCATCACGAACATGAATTCAATCCCCGCATCGCTGGCCTGATGTTCGATCTCTGGAGGAGTATAAAGCGGGTTGGTGGCAACCACCGCACCGCCCGCTTTAAGGATGCCGTAATACGCCATTACGAATTGCGGCGAGTTTGGCATGAAGATGCCAACCCGGTCGCCCTTTTTCACGCCCATATCCACAAGCGCGGCGGCAACACGGTCGGTGACCTCGTTCATTTCCTTATATGTAACAACCGCGCCCTTAAAAATCGTGCAGGCGCGGTCGGGATACTTGCGCGCGGCATCCTCAAGAAAATGGAATAACGGCGCTTTCGGATATTCAATTGTCGTTGGCACCCCCTTATCGTAATTTTTTTGCCATAACTTGCTGTCCATGCTTCCTCCTCCGTTTGGTTGTTGAGTGAAGATGATCTGGAGCAAGTATATACTTGATAATATTAAAAGTCAATTACAACACCCAAAATTATCGCGAGTTACGGATGAATTGTTCGATTTCACCGCGTACGTTTTTTTGATTTGGATCGAACCATCGAATTTGCGGATCAGACTCCTTGAACCAATTCGCCTGCCTGCGCACGAACATGCGGGTGATACGCTTCATCTCCGCCTTGGCCTGCTCGGTCGTCAATTCGCCGTTAATTACTCTGACACATTCGCGATACCCAATGGCAGACATGCTCGGCAAAGTGGGGGAGTAACCTTTATCCAACAGACCTTTCACCTCGTCAATGAATCCATTTGCAAACATCATGTCAATGCGTTCATCCACACGCTGATAAAGTTCAGCACGTGGACGAATCAACCCGACCGTTATTAAATGATACGGTGAATCTCCCTGCCCGCGCTGTTCAGAAAATTTCCTTCCCGTTGTAAAAATTACTTCCAACGCACGAATGGTTCGTCTAAAATTTCGAGCATCAATTTTCTCTGCGGCTTCTGAATCAAGAACTCTTAATTTGTCGTGTAGCCAGATTAGACCCCTTTCTTCTTTCATCTTTTCTAGTACACCGCGTAAATGCTCATTTGGCCTCACCTCCGGCGGATTCCATCCCTCCGTCACCGCGCGGATATATTGCCCTGTGCCGCCCACCAGGAAAGGCAAATGACCGCGTGAATGAATGTCTGCAATGGCGTCCCTGGCTTTTTGTTGAAATACAGCCAGGCTCAGGGTTTCGTCTGGGTTGACGATATCCATTAAATGATGCGGCACACGCGCCAGCTCTTCAGGCGATGGCTTGGCAGTGCCAATGTCCATGCCACGGTAAAAGAGGCGCGAATCTGCGGAGACGATCTCGCCGTTCAATTGCTCCGCAAGTTGAATGGCGAGTTCCGTTTTGCCAACCGCAGTCGGCCCAACGATGAGGATGAGATCTGGTTTCGGTGATGTCATTATTAGATGTTGTTGGTATTA
Source organism: Chloroflexota bacterium (assembly GCA_016191985.1). GTDB lineage: Bacteria > Chloroflexota > Anaerolineae > Anaerolineales > Villigracilaceae > Villigracilis. The sequence goes on from JACPVB010000096.1 coordinate 6,006, forward strand.
AGGTGACAGTCACTTTGGGCGTTTTTTACCTGGAAAAGTTTGAGAGAAAAGTGACTGTCACCTTGTTTTCCGTAGATTTTATCTTTCCAAAGCAGATTCAGAAGGATTGGACGGGTTGTAATAAACGGTGACCGTTGCTCCAATGGGGTAGCGGTTCACCGTCTCCTGCGCCTGCCCAGCCACGCGGACGCTGAGGAATTGTTCCCCGGCTTTGATCCTCTGGCTCTGGTAGCTTTGGCCGTTGACAACGTACGTGTAGACTACGACAGGATAGATCGAACGGCTTCTACCCGTCCGCTTTGACTGTACGGTGGACATGAGCACTGTCCCTGTGGTACTAAGCCACGTCTGCGTGGATTGGCGGTAGGCCATGCTTTGCTGGTTGCGTTTATAAAGGAAGTAGCCAATTCCACCGAGGATGGCGATAGGGATGACGGCGGTGCAGATCGCGCCTGCAATCCCTGTCAACAGCCCAAAGCCCGTGAGAATCCATTCCAGGTTACCCATAAGATTTTCTCCTTTTGTTCTTAACTCATTTACACGATTTTTCTTGCATAAACCACTCCGAAGGAATGGAATGATTATTAGTAGATCACCAAAACGTAGTAACGACTAAGCCCTGTGGGTCAGTCGTTCGGGTGAAAAGCGACTGAAGTCGCCACTACGAGAGCATTTCGTGAACTACTGATTATAGATTTGTGAAAAAAGGTTATGACAACCTCGAAGGGATATCATGGTTTTCTGGCGGGTAGGAAAATGAGCGGGCAGCCGGCGCGAATCATATCGTCAGCGAAGGAGATGCCCATAGTAAGGCTGGCAGGCGGCAGTTTGAGAAAGAGGCGCGGCGGTGATCCGATCAAACATCCATTAAGAAAGGTGCGGTTGAAGTGTATATCAAAATGATTCCTTAAGTTTCATTTGATTATCTTTCTGGTAAACTGTTTAAAGACTTATTCGTTTATCCATTTTAACACCGAGGGAGCCGTTATGATCAACTGGCAGGAACTTACCATTGATATGTTCGTTCAGCAATTACGGACCGTGTATCAGCGCACGTACGGGGACATCAACAGCGATTATGGCCGCATTGTGGCGTGGTGTGGAAGATTGGTGCTCGAAAACATAGCAAACTCGGATGCGCTTTATCACGACATCGATCATACGATTATGGTGTCGCTGGCGGGGCAGGCCATTATCGAAGGGAAACACCTGCGCGATGGTGGGGTGACACCGCGTGATTGGATGCATTTCATGATGGCGGCCCTTTGCCACGACATTGGTTATGTCAAAGGGGTCTGCAAGAACGACGGACGGGAGATGTTTTCCACCGGCGTTGGGGACGAACTGGTTTTTATTTCTCCAGACGGCACGGATGTGGCGCTTACGCCCCACCATGTCAACCGCAGTAAGATGTTTGTGCGCGAGCGTTTTGGTTCGGGGTTGTTGGAGGGAATGACGCAGCATTTGGATGCGGAGCTGGTTGCGTCATATATTGAAATGACCCGTTTCCCGTCCCCGGATGAAGAAATGTACAAAGACACAAAGGGATTGGGCGGTCTGGTGCGCGCCGCTGACTTCATCGGCCAGTTGGGTGACCCGGATTACTTCAGGAAAACCCCGGCGTTGTTTTATGAATTCCAGGAATTGGGTTTGAATGAAAGATTCGGCTATAAATTCCCAAACGATCTGCGCAAGGGATATGCCAGTTTTTATTGGGAAAGGGTCAGCCCGTATATCAAGGATGCCATTCAGTACCTGCGTCTGACGGAGGATGGCAAGCAATGGATCGCCAACATGTACTCGCACGTCTTTGACGCCGAGCACGGAGTGGGTTAACTTTGAATAAAAAAACTCACCATCGATTGGTGAGTTTTTTATGCGCAGCAAATTTTTGTTTTATTATTTTGAGTATTCCCTGATGTTATCTGTGACCTCGTCCAGCCTTGCCACTTCATCCTCGGTCATATGCCAGCCAGCGCCGCCTGCGTTGATCTCTGCCTGCTGCAGATTTTTAGCCCCCGGAATGGGCAGTGCCCCCTTGCAGATCAACCAGTTCAATGCCACCTGGGAGACAGTCTTTCCACCGTGGTTTTGACCGATCTCCTGCAACGTTCGAATGACGGGCGGCAGCTTTTTGAGTAATTCAACATATCGTGAAGCTCGCACACCGGGCGGGGGATTCTCTGAGGAATATTTTCCCGTTAGCAAACCTTTTTCAAGCGGTGAATATGCGATCAATCGAATCCCAAGTTCCTTGCAGCGCGCCAGCGTGCCGTTCTTTTCCACTTCACGGCTGAGCAGGCTGTAATGCACCTGGTTGGATGCCAGCGGAATGCCATGCTGCGCCAGTGTGGAATAGGCCCGCAGCATTCGCTTCTGCCCAAAATTGGAAACACCCACAGTGCGCGCCAGACCTTGCTTTATACATTCCATCATGCCTTCCATCATGGTTTCGGGACTCATGATCGGCGAAGGCCAGTGAATTTGATATAAGTCTACAGATTCCACGCCTATGCGTTCCAGGCTTCCTTTCAATGCGCGCGGTATAAATCCTTTGGAAAATCTCCACGGCCACGGGAAGAACTTGGTTGCAACCAGCACAGGCTGGTCTGTTTCCTTTATAAACTTGCCCAACAGCCTTTCCGATGTGCCGGAGCCGTAAATTTCGGCGGTATCCACAAAGCGGACGCCGAGGGTAAGAGAAACATCAAATGCCTCGCGAATATCCTTGTCGGTATGGGTTTGCCCATAGCCCCAAATCACCCGGTCACCCCACTGCCATGCTCCCAGCCCTATTTGAATGGCGTGCAAAAATCGCGTCTCACTGCTGGTTTCAGTCATTAATGACTCCTTCGATGATTTGAGCGATTCTATCTTAAAAAATCGTTCTCACCAAAAATTCAGGTTACAATTCAGCCCGCTCAAAAAAATTATTGGAACTACGTGAACGCGAGCCTCTGCGGGGGGATGAGTCTGGCGCTCCCTGAGTTCCGGGAGGTTCCCGTGACACCGAACAATCCAAAGCGGGATGTAGAACCCGCTTCCAGCCTTAACGAGAGGCTGGGTCTGTCCTTTTCAAGTTTATCCCTGCTGACGCGTGCCCTCACGCATCGTTCCTATGCCAATGAACATGGCGAAGTGGAGGATAACGAACGCCTTGAATTCCTTGGCGATGCCGTGCTGGATTTCATTGTAGGGGAATGGGCCTATCATCGTTTCCCCGAAATGCCCGAAGGTGATTTGACCAAAGTCCGCTCTTCGCTTGTGCGGAATGAGCGGCTGGCGGATTTTGCGCGCAAGCTGGATATTGCCTCCGCCCTCCGCCTGGGACGTGGTGAAAAATCCTCCGGCGGCCATCTGAAAGATAACCTGCTAGGCTCAACTTTTGAGGCCTTGATCGGCGCTTTGTATTTGGACAAGCGGGATCTTGAAGAGGTAAAACGTTTCATCAAGCCATTTCTGGAGTGGACATACACATCCATTTTGGATGAACTGCACGATCCCAAGAGCGACCTGCAAGAAATGACACAATCCCTGAAACTGGGGACCCCACACTATCATGTGATCGGCACCAGCGGACCCGACCATGCCCGCATCTTTGAAGTGGAAGTGGAGATCGCGGGCGAAATCAAAGGCCGCGGCACCGGTTCAAGCAAAAGCAATGCCGAACGCGCCGCCGCCAAAGACGCGCTGGAACGATTTAATCTGAATTTGTAAAATGTGGTCTCGGTACGTCCTCAACCACCAATCGTAAAATGTGGTCTCGATACGTCCCTCGAAAACCGCTCGGGACTACTCGACCACCACCATCAATCGTAAACTATGGTCTTGATACGGCCTTGACGAACGCTCGGCCTACTCGACCACCAATCGTAAATCAAAAATCGTAAATCGAAAATCGGAATATGCCCCTTCGTCTAAAATCCCTCGAACTGCAAGGATATAAAACTTTCGCCTCCCGCACCGTGTTTGAATTTGCGAGCGGCATCACGGCCATTGTCGGACCCAACGGTTCGGGCAAGTCGAATATTGCTGATTCCCTGCGCTGGGTATTGGGTGAACAATCCTACCTGCTGCTGCGCGGCAAGAAGACCGAAGATATGATCTTCTCCGGTTCCGAGCATCGTGCGCGCGCAGGCATGGCGCAGGCCACCATTACCTTTGACAATACTGAGCAATGGCTTCCCCTCGATTTTTCGGAAGTTGCGATGGCGCGTTTTGCCCATCGTGATGGACGCAATGAATATTTAATCAACTCACAGCATGTCCGCTTGCGCGAAATGAACGAACTGCTTGCACAGGCTGGCTTGAGCGAACGAACCTACACCATCCTCGGGCAAGGACTTGTGGACGCCTCCCTCGCGCTCAAAGCCGATGACCGCCGCCGCTTGTTTGAAGAAGCTGCAGGTGTTGGCTTGTATCGTGCCCGTCGTGACGATGCCCTGAAACGCCTCGAAAACACCAAGAGAAACCTCGAACGTGTTCTGGACATCATGGCGGAACTCGAGCCGCGCATCAAAAGCCTCGAACGTCAGGCAAAACGCGCCATTGATTTCTCTCGCGCTCAAGCAGACATGAAAATGGTCCTGCGCGAGTGGTACGGATTCCATTGGCATCGCGCCCAACGCGACCTGTCCGATGTCCGCGAGACGGTGCGCGGACAGGAAACCCGCGTGAATGGTGCGCGTGAATACTACGAAAAAACACAATCGGCTTACACAGCATTTCGTGAGCGCCTTTCTGGTTTGCGCGCGCAATTAAATGGATGGCATCGCCAATCTGCTGATTTGCACAACCAGCGCGAATCTATCAGCCGTGATTTGGCTGTTCTCGAAGAACGCCGCCGCTCGTTGACGGGCACGCAGGCATCCATTCTTTCCGATCAGGAAAAGGCGATGGATGAACTGCATCTCGCCAACATCCGCTACGGTGAGGCCGAGCAGGAACTTGCCCGCATTCAAGCCGAATACGCAGAAGCCAAATCTCAATATGCGAATGCGCAAAATGCCTTGCAAACCCGCGTGGGGGAACGCACGGGTTTTGAAGAACAGCTTGCCGCCATCCGAAACCAGATCGAATCTCTCAGCCAGCAGCGTGCCGAAAATAACGCGCGTCTGGATGAGTTGAAGTCACGCCTCGAATTACAAACCCAGAAGATCGAACAAACAAAAAACTCCATTGCCAATGCGGAGAATCTCACCGCGAAGGCGAAGGCACAATTTGAATCTGCGAAAGAGGCTCGCGAACGCGCCGTACTTGCCTTGCAGGAAGCCGAAGATAAAGCCATTGCCAAACGCAGCGAAGTGGACTCCATCGAACAGGCACGCCGCGAGGCGCTTGAACGCCGCACGAAGGAAGAGTCCGATCATTCGCGTTTGAAGGCGCAGCTCGAAGTGCTCGAACAATCTGAGCAATCGCTGGCTGGCTATGCCGAAGGCGCGCGCTATCTTCTTGATGCCGCGCGTCAATCGAAACTCACGGGTGCGCGTGGTGCGCTCAGTGCCGCGCTCGATGTGCCCGCTGAACTTGAAGTTGCGATTGCCGCCGCTCTCGGCGACGCCCTCGATGCCGTTTTACTTGATGAGAGTCAATTTGAAGATGCGTTGAGTTTGCTTGAGTCTGACGAAGCGGGACGCGCGGCGCTGTTGCCGCTCACTCAGACTTCCGAAGTCTTTAAGAC
>JACPVB010000097.1 GCA_016191985.1 Chloroflexota bacterium
CACCTATGGCTCCCATAGTGAACTCCTTCACAAAAAGTATAGCACTTTGACAAGCGAGATACAACAGTGTTTGGTTCGATATAAATTGACAATCCCTCCCAACTCCTGTACACTTCCTGAATTCATCTTCGGGCCAGTTTCAACAGTTGAAAAGGTATCCATGGACATAGACCTCGACCTGTACCGCCACGAAATCCGCACCTCGTCCGATCCCCTTGTTCGTCTTTCTGCAATCGATGTTTCACCGGAAAGAGCACAGCGCACCATTGTCTTCATTCATGGCTTTGGCGGCAAGGCGGAGCAATGGCAATATCAATTACAAAAATTTTCGATGGATAACCGCGTCATCGCATTGGACTTGCGCGGGCATGGACTCTCCGATAAACCATCCACTGGCTACGACATGCCGCGCATCCAACTGGACCTGGAAACTGCCCTGACCCAGTTGAAAGTATCCACACCTTTTGTTTTGGTCGGCCACTCCTTCGGCGGCGCCATCGTCACGGACTATGCCGTCAATCACCCCGACCATGTCGAAAAATTGATCCTCATCGCAACCGCAGGGGAATTCCGGTTGAATCCATTATTCAAGCTGGGGTTAACCCTGCCAGCCTCAGTGCTAAGACTGATCGGTCCCTTCACTCGTTCATGGCTGCACGCGCCGCCCCATGCCTTGCGATCGTTCTACCATCAAAATCTTTCCAAATGGGTGGGCTGGGACCAGTTCGCGAAACTGCAAGTGCCCACCATGGTCATTCGCGGACATCGTGACCTGGTCTTCGACCGTCCGCTGTTCGAGAAGGTGGCAAAGTCCATTCCGGGCGGAGAGGATATTGACGTTCGCGCATCAGGCCACATGGTCATGTTGGAGAGGCGCGAGGCAGTGGACCGGGCGATTGCGAGCTTCCTTAAGGGAGAGTCTAAAAAATCGTGGCGCGATTCATCTTTTGTCACTCCCAAATCTTCACGCGATGAATTGAAACGTGAGCGCGCATGGCTTAGCCATTACGAAGACGGCGTGCCTTACACAGTGGACGTGCCACGCATCCCTGCGCAACATTTGCTGCGTTCTTCGGTGAGACGTTTCCCGAACAACTCCGCTGTTTATTTTGAGGGTGCAAAACTCACATACCGGCAGTTGAACCACGAAGCCAATCGCTTTGCCAATGCCCTGCTTGCACAAGGACTCGGCAAAGGTGCGCGCGTGGTTTTGCTTTTGCCGAATCTCCCGCAAATGGTGGTTGGTTATTATGGCGCGTTGAAAGCGGGCGCGGTGGTGGTCTTGATTCCGCCAATGACCGACCCTGAAGAATTGGCAAACCAAATCAGGGACGTGGATGCAAGCGTGCTCGTCACGCTTTCCACCTGGGCCGGGCTTGCAAAACACATCAAACAGGAGACGGGTGTGCCGCATGTCGTGCTGACCGATCCTGCGGATTATCTCGCGCTTCCCAAATATTTGATCTCCCGCTGGCGCAATCGTGGATTTGATCTCTCGAACGCATTGCACTGGAATCGCTGGCTGACTCAGCAGAGTACAAAGTCGCCTACTGTGGATGTTCTGCCCGAAGACCTGGCCGTCATCATGTTCACGGGCGGTACAACGGGGCAATCCAAAGGTGTGATGCTTTCCCATCGCAACCTCGTGGCAAATACGTTGCAAACCCGTCACTGGCTGCCGAATGCCGAAGAAGGCAGGGAGAGATTTTTATGCGTTGTGCCGTTCTTTCATAGTTATGGCATGACGACCGCTCTGAATGTGCCCGTTTCCATCGGTGCGGCGATGATCTTGAAACCTCAATTCCAAACTTTGGAAGTATTGAAAACCATCAAGAAATACAAGCCGACCATCTTTCCCGGCTCGCCAAGCATGTATGTTGCCATCAACAACTTTCGCGGCGTAAGAAAATACGGCATCAAATCCATCAAGGCTTGCATCAGCGGTTCCGCTCCACTGCCCGTGGAAGTGCAGGAAGCCTTTGAGAAACTCACCAAAGGCAAGCTTGTGGAAGGTTATGGCCTCACTGAGGCCTCGCCTGTCACTCATGCCAATCCGTTGGGTAAAAATCGCAGGGTTGGAACCATCGGCGTGCCATTGCCCTCCACCCAGGCCGCCGTGGTGGATTTGAAAACAGGCAGCAAGGAAGTGACGCCCGGGCAGATCGGCGAGCTTGCCATCCGCGGGCCGCAGGTGATGATGGGCTACTGGAAGAATGAAACCGCCACAAAGGAAGTATTAACCGCCGATGGCTGGCTGCTCACTGGCGATGTGGCGCAAATGGACGAGGACGGTTTCTGCCGTATCATCGCCCGCAAAGCAGACATGTGGTATCCTGAAAAAGGCGGCAAGGAACCCGCCTTCCCGCGTGACGTGGAAGAAGTAATTTATGAAATTCCACAAATTAAAGAAGTGGCCGTTGTTGCCGTGGCTGGACATCCCTTTGCGTTTATCATTGCCGGGAGACAAAAGCCAAGCGCGGAAGACGTGATTGCCTATTGCAAGCGCAGGCTGCCGCCGCATCTCGTTCCGCGCTTTGTAATTTTTATGGATGAATTTCCGCGCACGTTTATAGGAAAAGTTTTGCGGAGAGAGTTGGCAAAACGATACGGAAAACAAATCGCTGGAGAGTAGTAAGGATTTTGTAAGCACAAAGGGCTTAAAAATTTTGACGAATATGACTATGATTGCAAACATGAATACCACGACATACCGAAATGGGGTTGTGAATAACCAACAAAAAGTAAATTACGTACAGCAGGGAGCGGGCGCGCCTGTCATTCTTACGCACGGGCTGGCGGCCTCGCTTCACGATTGGGACGATCTGCTTCCCGAGCTTGCGGATGCGGGTTATGCGGGTTATGCCCTCGACCTGCTTGGGCACGGCGAGAGTGAAAAGCCCCAACACCTGCGCGATTACACGGTTGAAAATACCTTTGACCATTTTTCGAAATGGATCGATTCGCTTGCACACAATGAACCGATGATCCTGGTCGGTCATTCGCTGGGCGGGGGACTGTCCCTGCTGTATGCGTTGAAATATCCCGAACGGGTGCGCGCGCTGGTGCTGGTCAATCCATTTTTTGAAATTGCCCAACTGCCGCCTGTCATGCAAAAGCTCTTTCGCCATCAACTGATCAACACCAACCTTATTGACAGGACGCCCTATCGCCTCTTCCGCTTTTTTGTGGATATGACCAGCTTTAGCTATTACATCGGTCATCGCGAGAGTCATATTTTGCCTGAGCATATCCGCTACCAGACCGCATTGGATTACAAGCGCGCCGCTTCGGGAATCTATAATATTCCACGCACGCTTCCTTCCATAGACTTGGACCTGTCTCGCCTTTATCAGCCGACTCTACTCCTGTGGGGGGGACGTGATCAAACGCTTGCGCCTTCATCATTTCCGCAGCTTGCAAAATCCCTGCCCAACGTAGTGGACACGCACATCCTGCCCATCTGCGGACACGTGCCTCATCAATGCCACCCTGAGACGTTCAATCCGTATGTGATGAAGTTTTTGAGAAATCTTTAACATGTCATTGCGAGGGAGTTCTTGTTCTTGCCCGAAGCAATCCCCGATTGTATAGGAGATTGCTTCGGACTTCGCCCTCGCAATGACATGGTGTCTCGGAACAGAATCAATTGTCCGTTAAGAAAGAGGCGGGGAAATTGCAACGATATTTTAAGATTGATCCCCTATATTTCCTCTTGCCAACATCCATCTAAAGTGCTAAAATGCCGAACACTTTGACCATATGTACGGGGATGCAGTGCCGAAACGCCCATATATGGCTATAACATTTGTTCTACAATTGGAGCGATTTTCGGATGCGTTGTCCATATTGCAAGCATCATGATTCTAAAGTTCTCGATACTTCCCACGACAGTCACGGTGGGATCCGCCGCCGTCGCGAGTGCCTGAAATGCAGGCAGCGCTTTAGCAGCTACGAGAGACCGATCCTTGCCACGCCGCTTATCATCAAGCAGGATGGCGCGCGCGAGGAGTTTGACCGCGAGAAATTAGCGCGGGGGATTCGCATTTCCTGCGCCAAGCGGCCCGTCTCTGCGGCGGACATCGAGCGCATGATCGGGCAGGTGGAGACGCAGTTGCAGAAAATGGGCAAGGCCGAGGTTTCCTCCCGCGTGGTGGGCGACCTGGTGATGACGACGCTCAAGGAAGTGGACCAGATCGCCTATATCCGTTACGCGATTGTGTATCTAGGGCTGGACGATCTCAAGTCCATTCGCACAGAAATAGACCAGTTACTCGAGGATTAAGTTGACGGCAGGGACATCCCCTTACAAGGGGGGATTGTCTTTGTCGTTTTTGTATCCAACATACCGTAGGGGCGACCCGCCCTTGATAAACCAGTGAGACGGTTAATCATGAAGGGTCGCCCCTGCGATAAAACGACTAAATTTTATAGGAGAGAAAAGATGGTTGCAAAATCTGCTGAACTCAAAGTTAAGAACGGTTTGTTGCCGACGCCCCCCATGGCAAAGGGAATGCCCAAAGCTGCCCTGACGGACAACGCCCGCCAAGTGTTGATGAAACGCTACGTCCGCCGTGGTGACGATGGCAAGCCTGCCGAGAATGTGGAGGAAATGTTCTGGCGTGTGGCGTATCACGTTGCGAAGGTGGAAGAGCAATGGGGTGCGGACGTAGCCCAACGCACGGTCGAGTATTATCACCTGCTTTCAAGCAAAAAGTTTTTCCCGAACTCTCCCACTTTTACCGGTGCGGGAACCCCGCTGGGGCAGCTTGCTGCATGTTTTGTACTTCCGATCACCGATGACATGGGTCGCCACAGTGCGGGCATTTTCCAAACCTTGCGCGATGCCGCTTTGATTCAGCAGACTGGCGGCGGGAATGGCTTTTCGTTTTCAAGGTTGCGACCGAAGGATTCACTTGTTAAAACTTCGGCGGGGCGTGCGACAGGCCCCGTTGGATTCTTGCGTGTTTACGATCATGCATTTGGGGAGGTGGCTCAGGGCGGAAGCCGCAGGGGCGCTAATATGGGTGTATTACGCGTTGACCATCCTGATGTGGAAGAGTTCATTGAATGTAAGACAAATGAAAATCACATCACGAACTTTAACATATCTGTTGGGATTACAGATGCATTCATGCGAGCCGTGAAGAATGATGAGGAGTGGGAATTACGATTCCCTGACTTGTCGGAAGTGAAGGAACGAAATTTTGACGGCACACTGGAACAGGCCGAGGCCGTGGGGATAAAGATACGAACATATAAAAAAGTTCGCGCGCGAGATTTGTTTAATAAAATTGTCAAGCAGGCTCATCACAATGGCGAGCCGGGCGTTCTATTCCTTGATGCTGCGAACAGAAGCAATCCTGTGCCGCATTTATATCAATTGGAATCCACAAACCCATGCGGAGAGCAATTTTTAGGTAGCTACGAAAATTGCTGTTTGGGTTCTGTAAATTTAAATGAACATTGTGCGCCAGATGGCGGTGTTGATTGGGAATTGCTTCGCCAGAGTGTTGTATTAGCTACACGTTTTCTTGATGACGTTGTCGAAGCCAATGGTTATGTACCCGCTGTTCCTCAATTGAAAGAAGCCGCTCATCGCGCCCGCCGCATCGGACTGGGTATCATGGGTCTGGCGGACTTGATGTATCACGTGGGCGTGCGTTATGGTTCCCTCGAAGGGCAGGAATTTGGTGCGCAGGTGATGGAGTTTGTCCGTTACCATGCCATGAAGACCAGCATCGAACTGGCCGAAGAGCGCGGACCTTTCCCCGCCATCGAAAGCTCGATCTACGATATGGACGACATGCGCTGGACCCCGCCCCAGACATTGGTCAACTATCAGAATAACTGGAACAGGCCCGAGGTTAAGTGGGAGGCGATCACGAGCGGCATCAAGAGTCATGGAATTCGCAATGCTGCGCAGACCACCGTCGCGCCCACGGGCACCATCGCCACCGTCGCGGGTTGTGAAGGCTATGGTTGTGAACCCGTCTTCGCGCTCGCGTACATCCGCCACGTCAACGATAACGGCAAGGATTTGAAACTCACCTACGCCAGCCCGCGCTTCGATGAGGCCTTGAAGAAGCTCGGCCTCGGCGAGGAGAAGCGCCAGGAAATTGTGGAACAGGTGATGCGCGAAGGCACCTGCCAGCACATCAGCGAACTGCCGCAGGCCGTGCGCGATACCTTTGTGGTCTCTGGCGATATCACCGCCGAGGAGCATGTGCTCATGCAGGGCGCGCTGCAAGCCTTCGTGGATAACTCGCTTTCAAAGACCGTCAACTTCCACGAGAACGCCACCGAAGACGATGTTGCCAAAGCGTACATGATGGCCTGGGAACTTGGCTGTAAGGGAATTACTGTGTATGTGACCGGCTCGCGCGACAAGGTTGTGCTGGAAACGAAAGCCACTGCCGAAAAGAAAGCGCCTGGTTTCGATACGAGCGAGAAGAACGCTCGCTCTACTCAACCAACGGCTCCTGCCGCGCCGACAGTTGCTCCTGTATCATCCCCGCAGGGGGCTCAACCGGCATCCCCCACGATATGGCATGGGACCAAGAAACCCCGCCCCAAGGCATTGACTGGCCGAACGTACAACATCGAAACGCCCGTGGGCAAGGCCTTCATCACCATTAACGAAAACGGCGGTGACCAGCCCTTCGAGGCTTTCGTGAATACAGCCAAGGCAGGCTCTGAAATTGCCGCCGTCTCCGAGGCGATTGGACGGTTGATGTCCTACATTTTGCGCATGGCTTCGCCCATCGCCCCCGTAGACAGGATGCGCGAGATCATCGTCCAGCTGATCGGCATCGGCGGCGGACGCTCGCTCGGCTTTGGCCCCAACCGCGTGCGCTCCCTGCCCGATGGCATTGGACAAATTCTCGACCAATACCTGCGCGAGAAAAGTGGCACGGTGATCGAAGAATTGAAAACGAACGGAAACGGCAACGGTCACCACGACTACGAAGAACCGCAAGCGCCCGTGATGAAGATCGGCGATATTTGTCCCGAATGCGGCGAGGCGGCGGTGGTGAATGAAGAAGGCTGCAGGAAGTGCTATGCGTGTGGGTTTAGTGAGTGTTAGGATAAAGATGAAGGCTGAATAATGAAGGATGAAGCGGGCGAGGTTTCCTCGCCCGCTGGTAAAACGGAGTAGCAAAATGAAAACAGTCACTGTTCATGAACTCAAAGCTAAAGTTGGCGAACTCGTTCGTTTGGTAATGGAAACAGGAGAGGAAGTCCAAATTATTGATAATGATGAGGTTGTTGCTTTGCTGATCTCAAAGAACAGAACCGAGAAACACAAAGCTGGATGGACTACTCTCGATAAAATTGCGGCGGAAATAAACAAAAATGGCGGCTAATGTAAGTGAATATGCAAGGATGGGATGCGGAAAGTGCTACGCGTGCGGGTTTAGTGAGTGCTGATTGGCAAGAGATCTCCGAGGTCTCAAAGACCTCGGAGATGCGATACTTGGTTTGTTTTTGTATAACTAATCGTAAATTAGTCTTATAATATCAATCGGAGGTAAATATGTCTGACGAAAATACACAAAATATGCAAACTTCTGATAAGCAATCACCGGTACCTCAGGAAAAATCTCAAAACAATAGCCAAGTTAGCCCACCTCCTGAAACGAAACAAACAAATCTTTCCGAGGCGGTTATCAAAAATGCAGGCGACCAAGGTGTATTTTTCAATCCCGCTGTTGGTGTAAATACACCTGATCCGTTTGTATCGCAAGACGCAACTCAAACACAACCGCCTCCCGCTCAAACTGTTACTCCTCCTGCCCAATCTATTACTCCCTCTGCTCAGACAGGTGGGGGAGATAATAGTGGTGGAGAAGAATAAACCAACAGCATAAAATACTTATGTCTATAGATTTCAACAACTTACTAATCACCTTGGCATTTTTATTACCAGGGTTCCTAACTTCGCGCTTGATTTCTGCAAGAACGCCAGCAATGGGAAGGCAAGCGAGTACATTTCAAGAGACTTTAGAGAGCCTTCTTCGAAGCGTTTATATTCACCTTGTATTAATGCCATTCTTCTCTTTTGTGGTGTGGCATTTCTTTGTAAGAAGTAATATTTATGTATTAAAACAAATACAAACTGATGGTATGCGAGCATTGTATGCGATATGGCCGTTTGAGACTGTTTTATTCTTGTTTCTATGGTTGTTAGCAGCTTTCCTTTTGGCAGTCCTTTTTGGCTACAAATGGGACCCATTAAATGAATTGACACTAAGACTTGCAAATTACACAGGAACAAAATCATTTGATTTGTTCTATCAATTGCGTCAAAGTGAGAGTGATAGACAAAATGCTCGCCACCAAAGGGATCAATTATGGGTGCAGGCGCGGTTAAAAAATGGTTTTGTATATCGTGGAAAATTAGTGTTTGCAGGATATCGTCATGATGGGATGAGTAGAGAATTAATGCTTGCCGATGTAAAGTTTTATGCTTCGGATGCACAGATGCAAAGTCAACCATATGTATCAATTTTATACGATTATGTTTTAATTGAATTTGCAAACTGTGAAAGTTTGGAGGTTTTATTTGGATTAAACAAATAACGTTTGGTAAACATAAATTCTCAGTGCGGAGGCGGGCATTCCCTCAACGCTTCCAAAATTGCGCTCAACACTGAATCAATTCGAGTGTTACTGGAAGTCATATCTCAAAAGTACTTAGATACTAAAATCAAGAACAAATACTGTTGTGACCGAGTGAATTAGATTTGAACTCGGGACCTCACGGACCCGAACCTAATACACTGCGGGATGGGTGGATGTGAACCTCTGACCTCTTGTACCCCATGCAAACTCGCAAAGTGACAATCGCCTCTAATGACGGGGTGCTGTGCAAGGGGCGCTCTTTAAAGCTGAACTATTTTCCAGGCGGTATAATCGCCCAATGCAAAATACATCTTCTCCACTTACTCGTGATGGACAATTAGCGATTAACAATGCCAGGCGCATCGCTGAACAAAATAAACAATCCTCTGTTGACTCGTTGACGCTATTGCTGGCGTTGTTGCAAGTGCCGAATTCACAGGCGCAGGCCTTGTTGAAGTCTCTGAATGTGAAGGTGGAAAGTCTCCTTGCGCGTTTGTCCGCTACGATTAAGCTTGAAGCGGGGCAGGCAGGTGCGGGGGCGGAAGTGAGGCGCAACGGGGTGAATCTGTCCGTGGAAAGCGAGTCCATCCTGAGTGAATCCTCTGTGGAGGCAAATCACCTTGGCATTGGCGCCATTGAC
>JACPVB010000123.1 GCA_016191985.1 Chloroflexota bacterium
AACATTTTTCTGGCAAAAGATAGTTTTGCGATATCACTACTGCGTAGCGAAGTCCAAAAAAGTTCACAATGTCGTAGAAATAGCATATTTGAGAGTAAATTCAAGCGTATTCTGCTCTACAAATGGATAAAGTCTAGCTAATGAATATCGAATTAATTCTCGATGCAAAGGCCACGCTGGGCGAAGGCCCCGCCTGGGACGAGAAAACCCAAACCTTGTATTGGGTTGATATCCTTGAAAAAAGAATCTATGCCGGCACGGAACTCCTTGCCCAATTGGATGATCTCATTGGATGCCTTGCCCCGCAAAAAAATGGAAATCTCATTCTCGGCCTGAGCGGCGTCAAAAGCCGCGCCTCTTTCGTGGACTTTAGGCCTGCCTCGTCCCAGCAGACAGTTCTCGCCGCTGTGAGTGAATTTGCCAAAAATCGCATCAACGACGGCAAGTGTGATCCCGTAGGCCGCTTCATCCTCGGCACAATGGACATGAACGAAAAAGACCCCAGCGGTTCGCTATATTCTTTCGATGGAAAACAAGTGACTCGCTTGTTGGATGGAATCTGCATTTCAAATGGGCTGGCATGGAGTCCTGATTACAAAACGTTTTACTACATAGACACTCCCACCCGCGAAGTCAAAGCGTATGATTATGATCTCGAAACAGGATCAATTTCAAGCCCGCGAGAAGCGATACGCGTGCCTGAATCCCTTGGCTGGCCCGACGGTATGACCTCCGATATTGAAGGTAATTTATGGATTGCCATGTGGGGTGGTGCACAGGTAACGAGATGGAATCCGAATACGGGTCAATTGTTGGAACAAATCCCCGTGCCTGCCTTGCAAACATCATCGTGCGTATTTGGTGGAAAAGATCGAAACGAGTTATACATCACCTCCGCGCGGAAGGGGATGAGCGAAGAGGATTTAAAAAAATACACGCTCTCCGGCGGGTTGTTCAGGGTGGTGACGAAATTTGAGGGAATGCCGACATTTGAATTTGGGTAGGGACACGGCGTCGCCGTGTCCCTACCCAAATTATTTCCAGAGCGTATTCGTTAATTCCAGCACTTCTTTTTGTTGTTCCCCAGTCAGCCCCACAAACGGGGAATTCGCTTCCACGGTGTCGCGGTTTTCCACGATCAACACACGTGCATCTTCGCTGAAGGTGTGCGAATGCCACACACCGCACTTGACGTTGTAGAGCTTATAAGGCTCCATATCCACCGCGTGGACTTTGGTCACTGAATCTTCGCCTTCACCGATGAAAAGGATGCAGCGCCCCTTCATCAGCACGAAGACTTCGTCTGTTTCAATATGCTTTTGCATTCGGTTGATCTTGTCGGGGGTTAGGTCAGACGTGTAGTTCATCAGCGCCACGCGCCAGGACTGGTAATCAATGAGGGGGATGTAATCGGGTCCGTTATGTTCACGGACTTCCATGAGGGTTTCGGAGAGTGGTTTCATGCGCCGATTTTATCAGGATTCAAGTTCCATCATCTTGATAAATTGTTCCACAACGTATGGGTCAAAATGTTTTCCAGATTCCTCTTTGATGTGCGCCAATACTCTCTCTTTTTCCCATGCAGGCCGGTAGGGACGGTCGGATGTCAGCGCATCCCACACATCCACAATTGCAAAAATGCGCGCAACCAAGGGGATTTCCTCGCCTTTCAAGCCGCGTGGATACCCCGTCCCATCCCATTTTTCATGATGGCAGAAGGGAATGTCCAAGGCGGGGCGCAGGTATTCAATGGGTTGGATCATGTCAAAGGCATACTGCGGATGCTGGCGCATGACAAGCCACTCTTCGTCCGTTAATTTGGCAGGTTTCAAAAGAATGGAATCTGGCACGCCCAGCTTGCCAATATCGTGCAGGAGCGCGCCGCGGCGCATAAACGTCAGTTCTTCCTCTTCTATCCCCATAATTCTGCCAAGTTTTTCGGAGAGTTCGGTCACCCGCAGGGTGTGGCCTTCGGTCTCCTTGTCGCGCAGGTCCATGGCGTGAGACCAGCCTTCGATGGTGGCGTCGTACGCCGATAATAATTTTTCGTGCGCCACTTCCAGGTTGGCGCGTTCGTTCAGTAATTTGCGGTAGCGGTTCAGGCGTGTGATGCCGAGCAGGCGCGCGCGCAATTCGTAACGGTCATACGGCTTGGTGATGTAATCATCCGCGCCAGATTCCAGGCCATTGAGCAGGGATTTCCTGTCGTCCAGGGCGGTGAGCATGATGATCGGGATCTCGGCCAGCAGCGGGTCGTTGCGGATGTGGCGGCAGACTTCAAACCCATCCATGCCGGGCATCATCACATCCAATAGAATGACGTCGGGCAGTATCAGGCGGGTTTTTTCAAGAGCTTCCGGTCCACTCTCCGCCATGACAATCGTATATCCCTGTCCATCCAAAATGGATTCCAGGGTGTGCAGACCGGCGGGTTCATCGTCAACGATCAAAATTGTGCTCGACATTATTCACTCCTTATTGCTTGTCTCATAATTTACTAAACTTTTGATGAAGATCGCAATTCCAGTTTAATAAATTATGCGATACTCAGTACTTCACGAAATGGTCTTGTAGTAATCATCTGATACTCTGTAATTCCAAAGTATATTTTTATGCATAAAAATTCACCATACAGGAAATCCCCCATTCAAATCAACGGTCCTTGTCGATCAATCCATACTTGATGGCGAGGCGCACCACACCGGCCAGGTTGCGGACGTGCAATTTTTCCATCAGATTAGCGCGGTGTTTTTCCACTGTTTTTTCGCTGATGGAAAGCATATTTGCGATCTCCATGCTGGTGTGTTCCTCCGCGATCAATTGGAGGATTTCCTTTTCGCGGGGAGAAAGGTTATCTAGCGGATTACTGCTTTGCGATGCGCTTGGGCGAAAGGCGCTTTCCGTCACAATGGATGAGATGGTCGCGCTCAGATAGGTCTCGCCACGTGAAACGGCGCGCACAGCCTGTAATAATTCCTCGCTGACCGAGGTCTTCAAAACATATCCCTTCGCCCCGCTTTGCAAGGCCTGATGCACAAGTCCTTCTTCGGAATACATGGAAAGGAGCAGAACTTTCGCAGGCAGTTTTAGGTTTTTGATGTGTTCCGCGGCCTGAATCCCGTTCAGGCGCGGCATCATAATATCCATGATGACCACATCCGGCTTGAGGCTTTTCACCAGCTCCACGCCCTCCTGCCCGTTGGACGCTTCGCCGAGGACATGAATATCTCCTGCGCGCTCCAATAGCGCCCGCAATCCATCGCGGACGAGAACGTGATCTTCCACAAGAAGGACTCGGATCATGACTGCTCCTTTGTCTGAACTCCATCAATCGGCAGGTGCGCGGAAATGATGGTCCCTTTGGCGGGCGCGGAGGTAATGGTAAGGCTTCCTCCCACCAGAGTCAAACGTTCTCTCAGACCCGTCAGGCCGATCCCATTTTTTGTGGAGGGTTCGTCCATGGAAAAGCCTTTGCCGTTATCCTGCACGGTGAGGACGATTTCCCGTTCATCCAGGCTCAACTCCACCCAGACCTGGCTTGCCCGGGCATGTTTAATGACGTTGGTCAACGTTTCCTGTAAAAAGCGATAGAGGGTGATCGAATAGATGTCTGAAAGTTCGGGGAGCTTTTCATCCATTTCCACTGTGACGGGCAGGCTGGTGCGGATGCTGTATTCATGGCAGTAGGTTTGCAATGCGGTTTTAAGCCCAAGGGTATCAAGGATGGTTGGGCGAATATCCTGCGCAAGCTGGCGCATTTTGATGATGGTCTGGTTGGTGTCTGTGATCAGGCTGTCCAACTCCCTGTTGGTGGTTTCATTTTGCAGGGGGATTTCGGCGCGCAGGTTTTGCAAACGCAGCATGTGGGCGATCAAGGCCTGGCCGAGATCGTCATGCAGTTCACGAGAGAGCCGCTTGCGCTCCTGCTCCTGCGCGTTGACAACGTGCTCGGCCATTTTGCGCAGGTTCTCGCGCTGGATGGACAAGGTGCGGTAGCGGTCCAATCGCAAAATGGTGCGGACGCGCAGGCGCAGTTCCTGGCGGTCCACTGGTTTGATGAGGAAATCGTCTGCGCCTGCTTCAATGCCCTGCAGGCGGGAGGAGCGGTCATCCAGGGCGGTGAGAATGATGATCGGGACTTCAGCAAGTTTCGGCGTGGCGCGGAGGCGGCTGCAAACTTCAAAGCCGTTCATGCCGGGCATCATCACATCCAACAAGATCAGATCCGGCAGCAACTGCTCCGCTTTTTCCAGGGCGGTGCCGCCGTTGTGAGCATATTCAAGCTGGTAGCCCTCTCCAGCGAGGATGGCTTCCATGGTGGCAAGCGCGGAGGGTTCATCATCGACGATTAAAACTTTACTGTTCAACTCTTCCTCCTTTTTGTGTGGTGCACTCGATCAGCAAACTGTGCAGCTCTTTCAAGTTGATGGGTTTACTCATGTAATGGTTCATACCAGCTTGCAGGCATTTTTCACGGTCTCCCGGCATGGCAAGCGCCGTCATGGCGATGATCGGGACATCCTTAAGTTGTTCCTCCGCCCTGATCTGTTTGGTGGCTTCAAAGCCGTCCATGCTGGGCATTTGAATGTCCATGAGGATGACATCCGGTTTCAGATGTTTCGCCAGCGTCACACCTTCGTATCCATTGTGCGCCACGGTGATGTGATAGCCTTTTGTTTCAAGGTAATCTTTTATAAACAAAATCACTGGCTCTGTATCTTCCACTAGCAATATTCTGGCGGCTGTAGTTCGCTCCAGTAGGTTTGCTATTGGAGGCACTGGTTCATTGACGACGGGCTGCCCGGCGGTTTCATTCCCATCCATAGGCATCCACGGCAGGCTGACCGCGAAGCGGCTGCCTCTGCCCGGCTCGCTTTGCACTTCCACCTTTCCGCCATGCAGGCGCGCCAACTGCGAGACGAGCATCAACCCCAAGCCGGTGCCGCTTGCCTCGCGCGAGAGTCTGCTATCCAGTTGAACGAAGGGTTTGAACAGGCGCGCAAGGTCTCGCCTTGCAATGCCGATGCCGGTATCCCACACGGTAAACGTAACCTGTTTTCTCTCCAGGTCGCCGGATACTTCCAGCCCGAGCTTTTTGCCTTCCGGCGTGAATTTAACGGCATTGCTGAGAAGGTTGACAAGGATCTGTTTCAGGCGTCTTTCGTCCCCCTGAATGTATTCCACTTTTTCATCCAGACGGAAGGATACATTCAGACTCTTTTTCTTGGCGAGTTCCTTGATCATTCGCAAACTGGACTGACAAGCCGCCTCTGCCGAAAACTGGGAGATGGTCAATTCCAAGCGGCCTGCTCCTATCTTTGACAGGTCGAGGATGTCGTTGATGAGTTCCAGCAGGTGGCG
>JACPVB010000124.1 GCA_016191985.1 Chloroflexota bacterium
ATCAGCATTGCTGATTTCCTATCCGCCCATCGTGAAGTTCTGATTCCAGTCGCGTCGTAGCGTCAAAGAAAGAATCCCGCGCCTGGGATTGTCTGACCGGCAAAAGAGGTAAACAGATGACTTTAAAAACACAGGCAGAACCCAAAACGGAATTTTCGATTCACCCCGCCACGATGCTTGGTCATGTCTCGTTGACAGTTGCCAATCTGGAGAATCAGATTCTGTTCTACACCCAGGCGCTCGGATTTAAACTCCACTGGCATGAAGGCAATAAAGCTGGCCTCGGTGCGGGCGGCGCAGATTTGTTACTCCTTACCGAGGAACCAAACCTGAAACGATATCGTGGCGTAACGGGTCTTTATCACTTCGCCATCGTATTCCCGAACCGCCGTGAACTTGCCCTTGTGATGGCGCGCCTCTTTGCATTGAAATACCGTAACTCCCCCACGGACCACGTTATGACCAAGACCACCTACCTTGATGACCCCGAAGGCAACGGCATCGAGCTGTATTGTGAGTCACCCGAAGATGGTTCGTGGACGATCAGGGATGGCAACTACGAAGCCCGCTGGGCCGACGGCCGCTGGAGCGATGGACGGGAAGCGCTGGATGTGGAAGCACTCTTCAAGCACATCAAGGAAGATGAACCACTCGATGTCCCCATCCCGCCTGAAACCCGTTTGGGACACATCCACCTGCATGTCCGCGATATTCAGGAAGCTGTTGATTTCTATCACGGCGTCATCGGCTTTGATGTGATGGGCGTCTCGAAAGGCATTGGTATGGCCTTCGTCTCCGCTGGCGGGTATCATCACCATATTGGTTTGAACACTTGGATCGGACGCGGCGCGCCTCCTCCCCCCTCTGACGCAGTTGGTATGCGCCATTTCACTGTGGATTTCCCCGATCAACAAAGCCTGGACGAAGTCATTGCCCGGGTCGACGCAGCAGGCCTCCCGTCGAATAAGATCGAGGGCGGTTTGCTTCTTCACGACCCATCACAAAATGGCGTTGTGCTACGACTGTTAGCAAGTAATCCACTTTAAATTTCCCCCGCAGAGTTCGCAGAGTTTTCTGTACCTCTGCGGGGAATTCTTTTAATCTGCCTTAATTTCCCTATGCTATAATGAAATTTGCACGGAACAACTTCCATGCCTTGGGGATGACAGGCTTCGACGGGAGAGGCTGGTTCCGGAATGCGAGCCGAGCGCGCACCGACCTCGATAAATCAGTGCAAACTTTAAGTGCCAACCGCACTTCCTACGCTGCTATGCCCCTCGCCGCCTAAGGTGAGAGCGTAACAGTCTGACATCTTCGGATGTCACGTCCGCCGGCACCGCCCTTTACCGGGTGACGGACCGGGCGAAACAAAGGTAGAGTGCCGCACGTGATTCTGCTAATCGTGCGAAAGACATGGCAGATGGTCACAGAGTTACCTGCCCGCCGAGATCTCTGTGATGAAACACTTCGGCAGGCTACGCTCGTAGATTTCCGAGGGTCGAATCTTTCGGACGCGGGTTCAATTCCCGCCATCTCCACCTGAACGAACGTCCAGCACAAAATGCTGGACGTTCGTTTTAATTTTCTTCTTGACATATATATCCGCAACGGATATAGTGCAATTAAATGACCACAACAAATTCACCCCCACCGCTCACGCCCGCTGTTTTTCATATCCTCCTTGCGCTCTCCAGTGGAGAACGTCATGGTTATGGAATCATGAAACAGGTCGAAGCGGATTCGCAGGGCAAGATAGCCATCGGGCCTGGCACACTTTATGGCTCGCTTAAACGAATGCTCGACGCCGGCCTGGTAAAAGAAAGCGACAAACGGGTTGACCCTGAAATGAATGATGAACGCCGCATCTATTACCAGATCACAGGCATCGGCGCGGAAGCGCTCGCAGCGGAACTGGAGCGCTACAGGCGCATCGTCAGCCTGGCGCAGGAACGAAAACTTTACCCAAAGGCTTACGGCGTATGACAGGAAAAGCGATTCTCGTTTTTTATAAAAAACTCCTCGCTCTCTATCCACGAGGGTTCAGGGAGCGGCTCAGCGAGTCCATGCTCCAGACTTTCAATGACCTTTACCACGAGCGACATACCGAAGGGAAATGGCCCGGTTTTGTTGTATGGATGTTTGTCGAGACGGCTGTGGGCATCATGAGGGAATATGTGCTGTTAATTACAGAAGGAGAAATAATGAAAAACATACTTGCGAGTTCCAGGCCCGCCGCGCTGATTAGTTCCATCCTGCTGGCCGTGGCTTTTGTCGTTGCGCCGTTGATCTACTTGATAGGAAACCTGCGAGACGCCTTTGGACCATTGTCCTATGCGCTGGCCGATTTCCTGTACGGACCGGTGTGGGCCGCCAGCCTGGTTACGCTGATCTTCATACTCCGTGAGCGCATTGGCGAGCACGCGCCGCGACGCATGTCACTGGCGCTGCTGGCTACAGTCCTCGCAGCAGCAACGATGGTACTTGTCGCTTGTATCCGGTCTGCCAATCGTCATTATCATCTGACACATCCCGAACTGCATCTGGAGAATTCCTGGACCGTTCTGACTGTGTGGACCACTTCCGTGGCAGGCGTGACCGGGGCTGGATGGCATTTTTTGGGGTGGGCATTTCTGCTGACTGGTTCGGCAGGTTGGACGACCGGCCAACTTCCCCGCATATTGAGCGGGCTATATCTGGTAGGAGGGGCGATATCACTGTTTGTGTATCAGTTTCCAGAGATGGAGGGAAGCGCAGCGATGCTTGGCGTGGTAATCGGTATCTGGCAGGGACTTCTGCTGTGGAAATCCGGGTCGGCAGAAATACAAACGCCTGAATTAAACGCAAGCCGGCCTGACAATTAAGTTTCATTCCGAAAACACCCTTTCAAATGTCCAGCCTGAACGCTGGACATTTGTGTTATAAGAAGCGCCATGAAAAAACTTCTCCTCATTGGATGTCTCATCCTCATCACTGCCTGCCAAAGCGCAGACTCCACGCCTGCATCTGAATCCACACCAACGGCGACGCTTCTTCCCACGCCCGTGCCTGCCACTGCTACCCCAACCTTTCCCCCCGCCCCAACCGATACTCCCATCCCTGCTCCGCCGCCATTCTTTTTTACAGAAGAGTTTGATACTCCTTCCACCTTCTGGCAATTCTTCCAAACCGGCGGCACAGATGCTCCACTCACCACCTTCGAGAATGGACAACTCCGTGTAGACATTCCATCTGCAGATACCTGGCATCTTGGAATCCACAACGCGCATAGTTATGCAAATGTTTTTGTCCGTGCAAAAATTTCAGCCAGTGCCAGCGGCTCCGTGGGACTGGTCTGCCGCTACAACGAAACTGAAGGATGGTTCGAGTTCAACATCGCCAGCGATGGCAGCTACAGCGCATTGCTCGGCCAGTGGCTTGCCCCAGGCATTGCAAAATACATCCCTCTTGCCACAAACGGCAGCAACCTGGTCAACGTTGGAAATATCAACTCTGAGATCGGGCTTTCCTGCAAAGATAACTTCATGAATTTGTACGTCAACGAGACTCTGCTTCGCAGGCTGGATATCACCAACTACGGCCTTACCGAGGGAAATATCGGTATCACCGCGGCTTCTTATAAGGAGTCGCCAATGATAGTATTCTTTGAATGGGTGAAGGTCAGCGAGGAATGATTTAATGCCGCTCCAAACATGGGGCGGCATTTTTTGATCTAAAACCTACACACCGTTAACAGAATTCTTGCACAATTCGTTTAACATAGGGGAAAATGAAATGAAAAGTGACAGTCACCTCTGCGAAGCGTGTGACTGTCACTTACAAGATTATGTAAGGAGTCCATTATGGGAAAAATCATAGGCATAGACCTGGGTACGACAAACAGCGTTGTCTCTGTTATCGAAGGAGGCACACCGACTGTCATCACCACTGCCGAAGGCGGTCGTCTTTGCCCATCTGTTGTCGCTTTTAACAAGAACGGCGAACGCATGGTGGGGCAGACCGCCAAACGCCAGGCGGTTGTGAACGCAGATAACACGATCTATTCCATCAAGCGCTTTATCGGCCGTCACTTTGACGAGACCAGCATAGAACGAAGCATGGTTCCCTATCAAGTCATGCAGGGGCCGACAGGCGATGTGCGTGTGAAAGTACCTGTGACAGGGAAAGAATATTCCCCGCAGGAGATCAGTGCAATGGTGTTGGGCAAGCTAAAGTCCGATGCCGAAGCGTATTTGGGTGAGCCTGTCACGCAGGCGGTCATCACCGTCCCGGCGTATTTCAACGACAGCCAACGCCAGGCCACCAAGGATGCGGGCAAGATCGCAGGTTTGGAAGTCCTGCGCATCATCAACGAACCGACGGCATCCGCTTTGGCATACGGCCTCGATAAAAAGAAGAATGAAACCATCCTCGTCTTTGACCTTGGTGGTGGTACGTTCGATGTATCCATCCTCGAAGTGGGCGAAGGCGTGATCGAAGTCAAATCTACGAACGGGGATACCCACCTCGGCGGTGATGACTGGGATCAGAAGATCACCAATTGGGCCGCGGACGAGTTCAAGAAAGACCAGGGCATTGACCTGCGGACTGACAAGCAAGCCTTGCAGCGTTTGCGCGAAGCCGCTGAAAAGGCAAAGATCGAACTCTCCACCGTGATGGAGACGGAGATCAACCTGCCATACATCACAGCCGATGCCAACGGACCGAAACACCTGCAACTAAAACTCAGCCGTTCCAAATTCGAGCAGATGACCGAAGACCTGCTCCAGCGCTGCCGTCACCCGTTTGAAGCTGCTTTGAAAGATGCCAGCTTAAGCGCGGGCAAACTCGATGAAGTGGTTCTGGTCGGCGGCTCCACACGTATGCCGATGGTCGCAGACCTGGTACGAAAATTAACTCAGAAGGAACCCAACAAGGGTGTGAATCCTGATGAGGTTGTGGCAATCGGCGCGGCCATTCAGGGCGGTGTGCTCGGCGGCGAAGTGAAGGATATTTTGCTGCTCGATGTGACCCCGCTCTCCCTCGGCGTGGAAACGATGGGCAGTGTGATGACCGTAATGATCGAACGCAATACCACCATCCCCGTCCGCAAGACAGAGGTGTACTCCACCGCGGCGGATAACCAGACTGCTGTAGACATTCACGTTTTGCAGGGCGAACGTCCCATGGCGAACGACAACATGAGCCTTGGCCGATTCCGACTCGATGGAATTCCACCTGCGCCGCGCGGCATTCCACAAGTGGAAGTGACCTTCGACATAGACGCGAACGGCATTTTGCACGTGACCGCGAAGGACAAGGCCACTGGCAAGGAACAAAAAGTGACCATCACCGCTTCCACAAACCTAAACAAGAACGACATCGAACGTATGGTGCAGGAAGCCCGTCAGAATGAAGCCGCGGACAAGAAGCGTCGCGAAGTGATCGAGATCAAGAACAATGCCGATAACCTCACTTATCAAATCGACAAAGCATTGCGCGATCTCGGTGACAAAGTACCCGCCGCTGAAAGAAGCTCGATTGAAAGCAAGGTCAGTGAGTTGAAGCAGGCCGCGCAAGGTGAAGATGTGGAGCGAATCAAGAAGCTCACCGAAGAACTGCAAAACACCTTCCATGCGCTCAGCCAGCAGTTATACGCGCAGGGACAACCCCAGCCTGAAGGCGGCCCATCCGCTGGACCGAAGGACGGCGATGTGATCGACGGTGAAGTGAAAGAGTGAAGTGCGTGATGCGTGTTTCGTAATTCGTAAAATAAAAACGGGCGACCATTTTAGAATGGTCGCCCGTTTTTTGTCAGCGAAGAAAATGAATCTCGAAACCGAAGCAGTTATCCCTGAGTGGGACGCGGGGCGGGAACTTGTTTCTTCATCGGGAACAGGAAATTGATCAAAGCTCCGATAAAGCGGATGAAGAACAGGAAGATCAGGCTTCCGGCGGAGAACCAGTAGTAATTCTGCGCCCAACTCATGCTCGTATCTGTGCCGCTAAATATGCCGTGCATGATTCCAAGAAAATACATGCCGAAGCTGGCGTAGTGCAGGAAACGCCAGAGCTTTTGCCCGATGGCCGGGCGGATGTAAAAACTGGCCGCCACGATGGCCCACACGTAAAAACCAAATTGACCGATGCCCACCCAGAAGGGACGATAATCCACGGTGCTGAATGGGACAAGCAATTGCAGGAGGGTGAATTTTATGTAATGGTCGCCCAAAATGACAAGGACATGGAATATGGCGAAAGCCAGGCCAAGCAAACTTACATATTCATGAATGGCAAAGGTGGCCGGCAAGCCGGGCCACAACCTGGCCGTTTTGCTGGTAATGCCCAACCCCAGCGCCATGGAAAGCCAAAGCAGGGACAGCGAAACAAAAGCGGTTGCGCGCGAAAGATACCAATAAACTTTGGGGCCGTCCCCGCCTAATGAATATGCCATGTTGGGCAAAAAGATCGGCAGCAATAAAATTGCAACCAACAGGCCAAAGGTGGATGCTAAAAGAAAAAGCACAAATGATTGCAAATTTACGGACGATTCATTGAATTCACTTTGATTTTGATTCATTGCTTACTCCTTGCAAATACTCCTGCATTTTTTGGCTGTAGATGATCCCGCCATCATCAAGGATCATCAGGCTTGCGAAGGCGGGCTGAGTTTCGATCCACTCCAGTCCCCTTTCCCAGCCGAGGATAAAAGCTGTCTTGGCGGCGGCCTCGGCCTCCATCGCAGTGGGGGCGACCACGGTCACACGCAGTAAATTTGTTTCAGCGGGCATCCCTGTAAGGGGATTGATAATGTGGTGCTGGAATTTTCCATTCCGATTCCAATGACGGCGATCTTTTCCCGAAGAGGCCACCCCACTACGCTTCACATACAGGACCTCGAGGTTGGTTCCCGTTTCGAATGGATTCGATACGCCGATGGGCCATGGCCTGCCATCCGCCCGCGGACCGCTGATGGCAATGTCACCGCCGCAGTTCATCAGGCATGAGCCATATTCTTGCAGGCGCTCCACGGTTTGGTGTGCGGCCCAGCCTTTGGCAATGCCTCCAAAATCAAGGCGCACTCCAAAAGGCAGGTTGATGGTGCGAGCTGATTCATCCGTGACAATCATGGAGAGGGGATGATTCTCGATCAGCGTTGGCATCATGGAATCGGTTTGATAAGCAGGCAGGTTGGCAAAGGGACGGTCGTAGCCTGCTCCGATGACCGCATCCAACACGGTGGGCGTGACGAGTCCTTCCGTCAACTCGTCCGCCCACAATGCGGTTTGAAAGACATCCCAGAACGCCTCGCTGACTTCCACAGGCTGGTCAAATGTCCGGTTGAGGCGAGACAGCTCCGAGTTAAGTCGGAAGCGGCTGAGCGACTCTTCCCATTCCTCAAACCAGGCCGGGATCTCGTTCAAAATAGGGGGCATGGATTCAGAATCCTGCTCCAAAATTGCGAGCATTTCACAACCCATCGCACGGAAAGGCAAACGATGCTGCATTATGAGGAACCAGTGTTCGTGGGAGGCGGCTCATGATTCCCGCCTCCACCACCACCGCCACCGCCGTTGGATTTTTGTACAACGATCACTTGCGGCTTTGGCGCTTCACCGCCGAATAAGATAGTGTATCCGGGCGGGGGCATGGTGGGCATGGGCGTGGGAGGCGGGGCCTCAATGGTGGCAGTGGCGGTCGGGATCAACAAAGCCTGTTGCTCCGCTGCAGCTTTTTCATCCGCTCTGACCTTATCCGGGCCGGCAAACATATTCCAGAATGCCAGCACGGAGGTCATTGAAACTGCGGCAATCGCCAATTGCACATCAGACCATTTATTTGCGGTTGTTTTTGGAGCCATTTATAAACACCTATTAATCATCATCGTCATCTTCATGATCGTCATCATCATGGTCGTCATCGTCATCATGTCCGCCGCCGTTACCGCCTCCTCCGCCACCACCACCGCCTCCATTGCCGCCACCACCACCACTAGATGCGACAACAACCACAGGTTCCAACTTGGTATTTGCAAGGATCTCTCCCGCCGGGCTGACGTACACCAGGTCACCTGAAGTAAACGTCACCAGGTAGGCGGGTGCGCCTTCATAATCCACAGATTCAACGCTATACACATTTGAATCTCCGAGGAAATTTATGGCAAGCGTGGTGGCTTGCTCCGGCGAAATCACAAGCGGTTGCGCTGTTGGAGGCATGGTGGCAGTGGGAATTACATTGGCAATCGCCGGCGCCGCGGCGGCCCGTGCAGTCTCCGTTTCACTATTCCTGACGATCTGCTGATACGCTGAAACCGCCCCGAACAGAATTGCCATGAGGAACACAGTCAGCATGGCGGAAATAAACAAGGTACTTTTTCGCATTTTCGACACTCCTTTTACGATCTAATTGGTCTGGTCTTACCCAACAAGTCGAACCTGGGACAAAAAAGTTATGGGAAACTCATTAACGCTAAATTAGAGAATTCCACAATATGGCTGGCTTATTTGCCTTTTGTTTTACAAGACGTTCCGCAAGCATGTATAATCTTTGCATGAAAAGATTTACAAAAATAAACAAATTCTGGTTGATCCCCATTGCGCTTGTCCTTGCCGTTGGAATTTATTTTCTCCCACCCGTGCATGACCGCCTCTCCACCCGCGTGGATTTGCTTCGCACAAGGATCATCTACTTCTTCAACCCGCCCAACGAAGCCCTCTTTCAACCCAGCGGCGAATCCGCGCTCACCATCGAAACCGTCATTGCCACAACCCGCGCCGAATATTCATTGACCCTCACTCCAAAGGCCGCTTCGGGGACTCCCACTCCCCAGGCAGGCCCTACACTGACACCGACGATCACGTCCACACCCCTGCCTGCTTCTGTTATCCTGCCGGGTGTTATCTACGTTGATCAACACAACCGCTGGAATTATTGCGGCCCCGCCAACCTGACCATGGCCCTCAAATTTTGGGGCTGGAAAGGAGACCGCGATGATGTGGCAAGAGTCGTCAAACCTGGCTCCGGTGACCCCAAAAAGAATTTTATCGAGCAGGGCCTGCCCGATAAAAACGTAATGCCCTACGAGCTTGTAGACTTTGTCAACGAGAACACGGAATATCGTGCGCTCTCCCGCTACGGCGGCGAAGAGGCGCTCATTAAAAGTCTGATTGCGGCAGGCTTTCCTGTAGTG
>JACPVB010000125.1 GCA_016191985.1 Chloroflexota bacterium
AGTGCGGGAAGGCTTGGCAAAACGTTTTGAAGGGATTCCGGATGTGCATTATGGAGATGACCAGCACTGGATCTGTGGTAATTTCGGTGTCTCTGAATGGACACTGACTGGCACATCTACCTTAGGGCAACACATCGAAGTGCGCGGGGTCGACCTACTGGAATTCGCCCAGGGAAAGATCATCCGCAAAGATTCTTTCTGGAAAATTCTTGAGTGACTGGCAAGCTAACTGATCCAGAGCGTTGGGCATTTGATATACTTTATCAATGGTCATCGAATTCACCGGCAAAATTTTCTACTGGCGCGGTCCCGCCCCATATCTCTTCGTCACTGTTCCAGAAGGGCCAAGCCGCGATATAAAATCAATCTCAGGATTGGTGACGTATGGTTGGGGAGTGATCCCGGTCCTTGTACGGATCGGTAAAACCGAATGGAAGACTTCCTTATTCCCGAAAGATGGTCTTTACCTTGTGCCTATTCGAATGAGCGCCCAAAAAGCAGAAAATTTAAAAGAAGGTGACAACGTAAAGATACAGCTTGAAATTCGCCTATAGAAAGTGTCTGAAAAGCATGGACATAGCGGATCGATTCATGACTTTGACCGTCAACCGTTTCGCTGTATCCATAAGTGAAACATCAAAGTCAATTCAGCAAGGCAACTGCCATTAATACCAGGGCCGTTGCTTTTTATTTTTCATCGTTACGGGTGATACAATTGCCGAACTTATCGTTATGTACAACCCTGAAACCATCTCGAAAGAAAAAGAAGAATTCAAACACGCCGTCCTGAACGCGCGCCCGTTCAAGCCGTTGTATGTCAAGCTCAAAGTCTTTTACGGATGCAACCTCAAGTGCGAGATGTGCAATCACTGGCGGGAAACACGCGAGCCGCCCGTTTCAGCGGACAGGTTCAAGGAAATCATCAGCGAACTGGCGAAGATGGGGACACAGAAAATCCACATCTCTGGCGGCGAGCCGATGCTGCGTCCACAAATCCCTGAATTCGTGGAACACGCCTCGGCATTGAATATCAAAGTCACCATGACGACGAACGGTACGCTCGTCACAAAAGAGAAGGCCAAGCGGCTCGTGGAGGGTGGATTACGCGGCGTAAACATTTCCATCGACTCCCCCATCCGCAAGATGCACGAGAAAATTCGCGGTGTGGAAGGCGCGTTCAAAGCCACCATCAAAGCTGTTGAATTATTCCGCAGATATAAACACAAAGGCAAGTTGACCATTCGCATCAACACGGTGGTCAGCCGCACAAATTACCAAACGCTCGATACGCTCCCAGGCCTGGCCCACGAACTCGGCGCGGACGGCATCAATTTAATCCCAGTGGATGACCATTGCGGTGAAATCCTGTCCATGCGAAAGAAGGATATTGCTCTTTTCAATGAAGAAATCGGCCCTAGAATTGCGGAACGCGCACTCGCATTAGGATTGATCGTTTCGGATGAAGACGCCTTTCCATTTGGCAGGAGCGAGTCCGAGGTCCGACTGGGACGCGCGGGGAGATACGCCTTCGGCTACTACGATAAACATCCCTGCTATGCGCCGTGGACTCACAGTCTCATTGATTTCAATGGCAACGTGTACGTGTGCTGCATGACCCGTGAAAAAATTCCACCCATCGGCAATATTGCAAAACAATCCTTCAAGGAAATTTGGGAAGGCGCGGCCTATCGTCAGATACGATTAAAAATGCACCCGCCCGCATTGGCTCCATGCAGGCGGTGCGATGATTTTATTGAACAGAATAAAGAGCTTTGGGAAACGATCGGGCCGTATTAACTCTGGAGTGCGGAGCAAGCTCCGCGATTCCAAAATTAGCTCAAATCCGAAAACATATCGCCGCTGTCATCGGCGTCATTATCGTTGAACCTGCTGGAGCGGCCAAAAGTATCAAGATCGGTTGGCGTAAACAACGCCGCGGCAATCGGCAAGGCGACGGGCATCTCAAGCCCCTGCTGACAGGCGAGGCACACACGGCCTTCCTTCGTCGCATTCGTATGCTCATCACAAAATCCGCGCCCGCATTTGACACACTTGCCAAGCGCGGGATTCTCGCACTGATGCGGAACCAGATAACCGATAATCATTTCACATTTTTCTGCCATATCACCTCGTAATGTGCCGCAACATTTATGTTGTGAGATAAATCTCGCGGTACACTTGCCATATGAAAATCGCCTTACTTTCCGAAAAGTATACACCAGACATTGGCGGTCTCGCAATCTCCACAGGACGATTGGGTGATCTCTTATCTTCAGTTGGACATGACGTTCGCCTCTTCGCTCCAATCTCTTCGGCCTCGCTCAGGACAAGCCCCAACCTGCCACCCACCATCAAGCAGACTCAACACTCGGGCAGTGTCCACGTCACACGCTTTGGCGCGCACAAGCGCGTGGATGATACTCTCGTGGATTGGTTTGAACTTGTCGTCGAAGAACACAAGCGTGAACCGTTCGATTTGATCCACGCTTATTTTCTTCCACAAGCGGGGTTCGTTGCGGCGTATGCGGGGAAATATTTAAACATTCCCAGCGTCGTCTCCATCCGCGGGAATGACATCGAGCGCGCGGCTTTTGACCCATCCAAGTTTTCGCATGTCATGTATGCCTTGCAAAATGCCAGTGCAGTCACAACCAATGCAAGCGAGTTGGCAAAAAAAGCAAAAGCATTTATAGACCGGGAAATTCACCTCATTCCGAACGGAATCGACACGGAGCGATTCAAGCCAATGGAGAGGAATGAAACGTTGGCGGAAGTGATTGGGTTGAATGAAGGAAAGAAGAGAGAAGAAAGAAGTGCAGTGATTGGTTTCGTTGGTGAACTGCGTGAAAAGAAAGGGTTGGCGACTCTATTGAGCGCCTACGCGCAGGCTGGTAGGAAAATGCCCGTTTCGCTGCTCATTGTCGGGGAGATTCGGCCCGGGGACGACAGAGCAATTTTCGACGAGTTCCGAAGCGCAAATCCTGATTCCCAAATCATCGTCACCGGACAAATCCCCCACAAAGACCTGCCCGCCTATTATTCTTTGATGGATGTTTTCGTGCATCCGTCGCTACGGGATGGGATGCCAAACGCGGTGCTCGAAGCGATGGCATGTGGCAAGGCTGTCATTGCAACGCCCGTTGGCGGCGTGCCGGATATTTTGGAAGACGGAAAGAATGGAATGGCAGTCAACGTCAATGATGCAAACATGCTGTCCAATGTCATTCTTGAGTTGTCAGGCAATTTTAAGAAACGGGAAGAGCTTGGCAAAAACGCGCGAGAAATGGTTACAAAAAGGTTTACACTTAAGCAGGAACTGGAAGCGAACCTGGCAGTTTATCGGAACCTCGGATTGTAAAAACAGGAGAGATATGGCAACCTTCTTTGATTCAACCACCGCAGTCAAATCTGAATTGAACAAACAGAAGTACATTGCTTCTGACGAAATCACGACAATTGTGTATCTCGCGCAGAAGCTGGGAAAGCCGCTTCTTGCCGAAGGGCCGGCTGGAGTGGGCAAAACGGAATTAGCCAAAGCGATAGCATCGGCAACAGGGCGGGAGTTGATCCGCTTGCAATGCTATGAGGGGTTGGACGAGTCCAAGGCGTTGTATGAATGGGAGTATTCCAAACAGTTGTTGTACACGCAATTGTTGCGCGATAAATTAAATGATGCGCTTGGCAAAGCAGAGTCACTGGCAGAGGCGGCAGATAAACTGGCAAAAGAGGAGGATGTGTTTTTCTCAAATCGTTTCCTCTTGCAGCGTCCACTGTTGAAGGCGATCTTGAGTGAAAAGCCAACCGTTTTGCTGATCGATGAAATTGACCGCGCAGACGCCGAATTCGAAGCCTTCCTGCTGGAAGTGTTGAGTGACTTTCAAGTGTCTGTGCCGGAGTTGGGGACGTTGGCCGCAAAACATAAACCCTTTGTAGTTCTCACCTCCAACAATACCCGCGAACTCTCTGAAGCGTTGAAACGCCGCTGTTTGTATCTCTTTATTGACTATCCATCCCTGAGCGAAGAATTGGCAGTTGTGAGATTGAAAGTCCCCGACCTAAATCCCAAGCTGGCCCAGCAGGCTGTCGAGTTTGTGCAAAAATTGCGTAAGGCAGACATGCGCAAGTCCCCGTCCATCAGCGAGACGTTGGACTGGGCAAATGCGCTTGTGGCGTTGAACGCGTCCAATTTAAACAAAGATGTTTTGGAAGACACGCTTTCGGTTTTGCTCAAGCATGAAGCAGATTTGCAGAAGGCGAAGCGGCAGTTGATAAGTCCGCCGCAACAGCCAAAGCAGAGACCTGCGGATGATTTTGGACGGTTTTCTGGGAACTGATTTTCGTAGGGGCACAGCGAGACGGTTCATGGTCATGTTGAAGAATGGTCCCGCTGTGCCCCTACAGGATGAATAAATTATGGAATCCCGTATCTTACAGTTAATAGCAGCGTTGCGCGCGAGCGGGGTGCGCGTGTCTTTGGCAGAGTCTGCTGAGGCATTCTCTGCTGTGGATTTAATGGGGATTCAAAACCGCGAGTCGTTTCGGTTGTCGTTGCGCGCCACGCTTGTCAAAGATGTGAAAGACCTGCCCACTTTCGATAAATTATTCCCGCTGTTCTTCGGGTCGGGACAGCCGCCAATGATGGGCGGAAATCCGATGGATGATCTCACGCCTGAAGAAATCCAGATGCTGGCGGAGGCGTTGCGGCAGTTCGCGGAGAATCTCCGTCAGCGGATGGAAAGGCTGATGAACGGCGAGCAACTGTCCCGTGCGGAGTTGGAGGCGTTGGCGCAATTGGTCGGGCTGAATCAGGCGGATAATCTTAATTATCAAAACTGGATGGCACAACGCATGATGCGCGCGCTGGCGTTCCCCGAAGTGCGCGAGGCGCTGCGTGAGTTGATGGAACAACTCCAACAGATGGGCATGAGCCGCGAGCGTATCGAGCAAATCCGAAACATGATCCAGCAGAACATGCAGGGGATGCAGGAACAGCTCAATCAGTTTGCGGGCGAGCGCATTGCCGAGAATTTGAGCGAACGTCCGCGCGGCGAAAATATTGATAGCCTAATGAACCGTCCGTTCCACGCTTTGTCGGATGCGGATAAAAAATTGTTGCAGCGTGAAGTGAAACGACTCGCCGCCGCATTGCGCACCCGCATTGCGTTGCGACAAAAAAGAATGAAGAGCGGGCAAATGGACCCGAAGGCGACCATCCGCGCGAGCCTGAAATATCACGGCGTACCAATGGAAATCAAACACCGTGACCGCATCCGCAAGCCGAAGATCGTGATGATTTGCGATGTGAGCACGTCGATGCGCTTTTGCTCGGAGTTGATGCTGAGTTTTCTTTTCGCATTGCAAGGGCAAGTCCGCAAGACGCACGCCTTTGCATTCATCGACCATCTTGAATCCATCTCGGAGGATTTCAGCGGCTCAAACGCGGATGAGGCGATTGCTTCCGTTTTATGGCGCATGCCTAGCGGACATTACAACACCGACCTTGGCTGGTCGCTCAACGATTTCAATAACGAATACATGGATACCCTGAACAGCGGGACGACGCTGCTCATCGTCGGC
This sequence comes from Chloroflexota bacterium, assembly GCA_016191985.1. Taxonomy (GTDB): domain Bacteria; phylum Chloroflexota; class Anaerolineae; order Anaerolineales; family Villigracilaceae; genus Villigracilis. Next base: position 5,578 of record JACPVB010000125.1, read on the forward strand.
GATGGACGCAACAATTACAACGATCCGCGCCTCGACATTTTCTCCACGATGACACGCCGCGCCTCACGCACCATCTGGCTGAATCCTGAACCCGAGCATTTGTGGCACGGTGACAGCGACATGCCCAAGTACGCTCCGATGTGCAGCCATGTGTTAAAGGTAAGCAATTTGAGGGAGCTGGCGCAGGCGGTGGATGAGTTGTTGGCGGGGTAAAGAATAATTTCCGTCCTGCCCTCTCAACCATGCGTGGAGAGGCCAGAGATAAAACAAACCTCAACACAACCCACCCCGAAATTAATCTTTCGCGGGTGAGTTTGTTTTTAAGGGCAAAGCGCGCGCGCGGAGCAAGGGTGACGAGGCTCGTCTCCGCCATTGCCAAACCGCCAGGCGGTAACTGAAGGGCACGAGGCTGGATTCGGAAAATATGAAGCGTCAGTTTGTCACTGATGAGCGTGGGCATTTTCTGATATGCCTTTCTTTTTTAATCATAAGTCGAAATGCGGGTGGTTTCAAATCATTGTCAAGTTTTTGTAAAGCACGTCAGCGCGGGAGCGCTCACAGTTTGTTGTAACTTGGCTCAAAGCCGCCCTCCTTTGCGGAGCACCCTGTGGGCGGCGGCGTCCCGTGAGTACATCCTTCGCCGAGGACGGCGAAGGGAGCAAACTCATCTACAAAATTTTAGTACACCTGTCAGCACGCAAGGGAAGTCGCTCAGGTCTTAATAGTGTAAACTTGGGAAAACTTCGTTCTTTAGAGGTGTTTATGGCAAGCAAAGGCTATTTCATCATCACGGATATTTCAGGCTACACAGAATATCTGACAAAATCAGAACTCGAACACGCTCACGAGACGCTACAAGGCCTGTTCGAGGCGCAGTTGGCGCGGATTAAATTTCCGCTGCACCTCTCTGGCTTTCGCGGCGACGCGATTTTTTTGTACGTGCCCGAGACCGATTTCATCAGCCCACAAAGTTTGGTAGAGACGCTCGAGAATCAGTACATTGTATTTTCAGAGACCCTGCAACAGATGCGCCTGAATACCACCTGCGCCTGCAATGCCTGCAAGAACATGAAGATGCTCGATCTGAAAATGTGCGTCCATTACGGGGAATATCTCATTCAGAAACTTGGCGATAAAGAAGAACTGCTCGGCGCGGATGTGATTGTCCCCCACCGCATGTTGAAAAATAATGTCATTGAAAAAACAGGCGTGAAGGCGTATGCCATTTTTTCAGATGCCGCCGCAAACAAACTTAATTTGAAATCCCTGTGCGATCCACTGATTCCACATGCAGAAACCTATGAACACCTGGGCGAAATGCGGATGCAAGTGCATAACCTGGGTACCGCCTGGGAAAATTATCTGGATGAAATGCGCTACGTGGTCAACCCCGAAACTGCGTGGATCAAAATCGAGCTGGAGATTCCCTTTCCGCCTTCGCTGATTTGGGACTACATCACCACGCCCGCGCTGGAGGCATCCATTTTAGGATTGATCTCGGTCACGCGAGATGACGATCTGGGAGGCCGCACACGGCCCGGGATAAAATTCCACTGCTCGCACAGTAGCGGAGATTTCTTCAACAAAGTTGTGGACTGGAAACCGTTCAACTATTACACCGTGCAACAAACGGTGGCAGGCCTGGAATATTACCGCATGATCCGCCTGGAGTACGATGGCACGGTCACAAAGTTTGGCGTCTATGTTAGCCACCCCGACAAAGAAGCCCCCGAAGGTTTTCGCGATTTTCTGGAGATAGCTGCAAGGCAGGGATACGAGCGCCTTGCCCCCTCCATGCAGGCCGATCTGGAAGACGGTAAATTTTCAATCCCCCCTTCCTGACGGCCTACCAATTTCGATCCGAGGCATATTTTTCGATCATACGATTAAATATTTCATTGTCATCATACGAAAGCAGAGTCACCTCGAAACCGACGTTGTAGGAATTCGGCTCGATCCTATCGGGCTGGCACCATTTACTGAGGCCATTGAAGACCATGAAGGTTTTGTTTGCAATATCTGCGGTGAGGTCCACGCGCAGTTTAAAAATTGCGTTCAGTGGAAGGGGCTTTTCGGTATCCACCTGAATTCCGGCCGGGCTGATCTCCGTCAGATACCCGATGAGTTGCAGCGTGTTCGCATCCACAACGCGCATGTAATAAGTAAACTTCCTTCGTTTACCCCTGCGTCGTTCCGGTCCCATGGGAATACTCCTTTCTACACACCATTAATCCACATTCATGTCCACCCGTTGAATAATGACTGTAATGAATTATAGTATATTCCACGTTGAAAAAATTTCAATGGGACTTAAGGTATGCTTAACAAATTATTATTATCTCAGCTTACGCAAATCCTCCTCGTCAAATCGCGGGAGCGGCCCCAGCCACGCGAGGTGAATATCATCTCCCCTCCCCAATGGAGACGAAGGGTTGACAGGGAAAAGCCTTCATCAATCGTTTTAATTCTCTTTCACTTTTAAAATCATTTCGCATCAAGGGTATAATATGGGCAAGTAAAGGTATGACAGACCTTGCACCGTAATTTTCAAAAAACATTTTACAGAAACCGGTATCTTTTTTAGGAAACATTTATGGCGAAAATCCTGATCGTTGACGATGATGAGAAGGTTACAACTCTTTTGGAAAGATTCCTGTCATCAAGAAGATACCAGGTTACTGCCATCAACGAGAGCGCAAAAGCAATCCAAACCGCCCGATCCCTCCGCCCCGACCTTTTCATTCTGGATATCATGATGCCGCCCCCGGATGGGTTTACACTCACTCGCATGTTGCGCGCCGACCCAAACTTTTCGCGCACGCCAATCCTCATTATTACCGCGCTGGATAACAGCAACAGCAAGGCCACCACATTCGGCGCCGATGATTACCTGACAAAACCATTCGACCTGGATGAACTGATATCAAGGATCGAAACTCTGCTGACCAATTCATAAAACCAATACGCACACTTAATTTACGTACTCCATTTCGATAGATTGTTATTGATTGGATCCGCATGCAAAGATGGATGCAAATTTAACTCACTGCTATTTGGAGAATGTCTATGGCGAAAATCTTAATTGTTGATGACGATATTCAAACCACCACCTTATTGGAAAGCCTGGTTACCATGAGCGGGCATCAACCGGCCAGCGTAAATCTTAGCAGGAACGCCATCAAGGCTGCCAGCACAATCAACCCGGACCTCATCCTGCTGGATATTATGATGGAAGGTATCAACGGCATTGAGCTTTGCAAGTTGATAAAAGCAGATACCAACTTAAAAAACGTTCCCGTTATCATGGTTTCAGCCCTGGACGATCTCGGCAGTAAAAGAGACTCTTTCAACGCAGGCGCGGTGGATTTCATTACAAAACCTGTCCGCCCCAACGATTTTGCCCAAAGAATACAAGGCGCGCTTAACAGGTAGCGGCAGCACCGTATTGCCTTCTCCTGTTGGTCCTCTGTGTAACAATCCAGTCGCATCGCATCGTCTCGATGGCATGATTCCATAAGTCTCTTAACAAGTCAGCAACTGGTTATTGGCGAGTCGGTTGGGGGGAATTTAGCCGGGCGAATCTTGAAGCGGTCAAGGGGTGGAAAATATTTCTTCTGGAAAGAGCAGGCAAAGGCGCGGCGCGAAGCGAAGGAATGTAAATCCAGAAAACCGCCCGTAGTTGGCTCCACTGGATGAATCGATCAAACATCATGGACATCTCTCAAACCATTCACATGCTCGGTGACCTGCTGGGCGAAGTCATCTCAGACCTCGAATCGCCCGCCATCTTTGGCATCGAGGAAAAGATTCGCGCCGAGGCCAAGGCGCGCCGTGCCGGTGACCGCGCCGCCGAAGGACGTTTGCAGGCGTTGGTCTCGGCGCTCTCTGCGGAGGAAGCGCGGGCGGTTGCCGCGGCGTTCACCACTTATTTTGATCTGGTAAATCTCGCAGAAGACGATCATCGCGTTCAATTGCTGCGCCAGCGACAAGACCAGCAATACCCCAATCCCATTGACGAATCGATTGGCGAAGCCGTGGCCGCGCTCAAAGCGCGGGGCGTGACCTCAGAGCAGATGTCTGCTTTGTTGGAAAATCTTTCCATCGAGTTGGTGCTTACGGCACATCCCACCGAAGCACGGCGGCGCACTGTGCTCTCGAAGATCGAACGTATTGCTCAATTACTTCAAGAAGTCAGCGATAAAATCCCTTCATTGCGTGAACGCGAAAAACTTCTAAGCGAATTACGCACGGAAATCTCCGCACTTTGGCTCACCGAACGCGCCCGCCCAAGCAAGCTGGCGGTTACCGATGAAGTGAAAACGGGGCTGTATTACGTGGATGCTTTTTTTTGGAATGCCATCCCCGCTGTTTATAATGATCTTGAAAAAGCCCTGCAACTCCATTATCCCAAGTTGAAAGCGCCGCCTGTCTGGCTCAATCTCGCTTCGTGGATCGGCGGTGACCGCGATGGCAACCCCAACGTCACCACCGAAGTGACCGCCGAGACCTTGCGCCTGCATCGCGGCCTTGCGGTGGAAAACCATCGCCGCATCCTGAAAGACCTGTCACGCCGTTTGAGCATGACCTCGCGCCTTGTGCCGCCGCCCGCTGATCTGCTCGAATGGATCGAGAAGCGCCGCCCCTTCCCCTCGCATGTTGCTTTCATCGAAGAACGATATGTCAACGAGCCGTATCGTCTTGTGCTTTCCCTGCTGGCAGAGGATCTGGCGCGCGCATCAAACGAAGACATGAAGGCGCATTTGATGAGTCGTTCGCCGCACCGCGCACACCTGCATTTGAACGAACTTCGCACGCCCATTCAAATCATTGCAAAGGCCATGCCGGGCATTATGCAGGAGGATTTAAAACCAACCCTGCGTCAATTGGATTCCTTCGGGCTTCATGCCGCGCGGCTGGACATCCGTGAGGATTCAAGCCGATTGAATGCCGCCATGAGCGAGATTTTACGCGCGCTTGGAATCGAATCCAATTTTGAGAATCTCCCTGACCCCGAGCGGACGCTTCTTCTCTCCCGTTTGCTTGGTCAGTCGTCCCCGCAGCTTTCGCAACACCCCGGCGTGACTGCCGCCACTGCCGAGACCTGGGCCTTGTTCCAACTCCTCAGCCGCGTCAGTGACGTGTATGGGCGTGAAATGCTGGGAGCCATTGTCATCTCCATGGCGCACTCCACCGCGGACGTGCTCACTGTGCTTTTGCTTGCGCGCTGGGCAGGTTGTAATTACGTTCCGCCGATTGCGCCGCTGTTTGAATCCATTGACGATTTAAAAGACGCGCCGGGTATTTTGAAGGCGCTCTTCACGTGCCAGCCCTACCGTGAATATCTCAAGTCGCTGCATGATGAACAGATGGTCATGATCGGTTATTCCGACAGCAATAAGGACGGCGGTTATCTGATGGCAAACTGGTCGCTGTATCAGGCGCAGGAGGAGATCGCGCAGGTTGCGAAAGAACATGATATCAAGTTAACCATTTTCCACGGGCGCGGCGGCACCACCGCACGCGGCGGCGGACCTGCCAACCGCGCCATCCGCGCCCAGCCTGCGGGCAGCATCAATGGCCGCTTCCGCCTCACAGAACAGGGCGAGATCATCGCATCTCGTTACGCCAACCCGCAATTGGCGCACCGCCATCTGGAACAAATTGCCAGCGCCGTTCTGCTGGCTTCGGCCCCTTTGGAAAATCAAGATCAAGTCCCAGAAAAATGGCGCGAGGCCATGGAGGGGATGTCATCTGCCGCGCAAAAAGCATATCGCCATCTTGTTTTTGAAACACCAAGCTTCATCGAATTCTGGCAATCGGCCACACCGTTGGACGAGATCAAGCGGCTGCAAATTGGCTCCCGCCCCGTCTCACGCACCAGCAGCAGTGCCGTGGACAAGATACGCGCCATCCCCTGGGTGTTCTCGTGGATGCAATCGCGTTTCAATTTGCCTGGCTGGTATGGGCTTGGCACGGGGTTATCCTCCTGCACAGATAGTCACCTGCTGCGTGAGATGTATGCGGGCTGGCCTTTCTTCAAGTCCCTGCTCGATAATACAGAGATGTCCCTCATCAAAGCGGACATGGATATTGCCGCTTTATATGTGACCCTGCTCTCTGACCATACGCTTGGCAACGCCATCTTTAACCAAATTCGCACAGAATATGATCGGACGCGCGAATTTGTATTGTCCATCAGTGGACATACTTCGTTGATGGAGATCGAACCCGTTACTCAAAATGCCGTTCAACTCCGCAACCCGTATGTGGACCCGTTGAACTATATCCAAGTGGAAGTATTGCGCCGCCTGCGCGCGCTGAAAAATCCCGATGACCCCGAAGCCGAGTCACTGCGGGAAGTGATGGCGCTCACCATCAATGGCATCGCGGCTGGGTTGAAGAATACGGGGTGAGAATTATCTGCATGTCATCCTGAGCACCTCGACAGGCTCAGTGTAAACTCCGCGAAGGATCACTACGCCAATGGCAGAGACTCTTCGCTAGCGCTCAGAGTGACATGAATCTTATCCCAACGGTTTTATCGTATTTTCCCCCGCCGCTTTGGCGGTGGCTGCCGAGCGGGTGTGGACATCCAATTTTTCAAAAATGGCTTTCAAATGCCGTTTGACTGTGTTGGTAGTGATAACCAGTTTTTCCGCGATCTCTTTGTTGGTCAGACCCCGCGCAAGCAATTCCAGCACTTCGCGTTCGCGTTCGGTCAAGGCGCTCAATTCGCTGGTGGCCTGATAGGCTTGCCGTGTTTCCTCCACAATGCGGCGGAAAGCAGCGCGATCAAAAGCTTGTTTTTCGATGTAAGCGGAAACTGAATATTCCGAATACACCCGTTGGATTTCTTCGGGTTCGGTGATACCGCTCACAACGATGGTGGGGATATTGGCAGATTTTGTCGCGGCCAACAGGCGGTGCCCATCCAAATCTGAATCGTTTGAATTTTTGTTCCAGTCCGTCTGGCTCAATGACAAATCCATAACGGCCAGCGAAAATTTTTCCTTGCGCAAATAACCGAAGCCATCGCCAAAGCTGGCACAGGTGCGCACTTGAAAACCCGCGTCTGTGAGCAGCTCTTCGAGGATGCTGCGCCAGCCTGCATCATCTTCCACCACCAGCGCTTTTTGCATGGGCTGGCTCACAGGCGCAGGCTGTCCCTTTGTCAGCGAAGGAGAGGCCGGGGTTGTGGAAGCAGTTGTCGGCGCGGATTGAAGCGGAGGGCTGACAAGGATGCGATAAACAATGTCCCGAAATTGGCTGCGATGAAAACTTTCCTTCCGCAAAAAAGTGAAAGCCCCATAATCCGTGAGCGCGGTGACGGCCAGTTCAACGGTGGCAAATCCAGTTAATAAAATCGCGCGGCAATTTGGGTCGAGGCGGCGGACGGCGTCCAACACGCGCAGGCCATCGTAGTTGTTGTGGTCGTTCGGCGAAAGCGAAAGGTCCACCACGGCCACGCGATGCGGCTGGGATTTTAAATTGGCAGTTGCTTCATCGAGGCTGCTGGCAACATCCACTTCCAGACCACAATCGGAAAGAATCTCGCTGAGGATTTGCTGCCACGAATGATCGTCCTCGACCACGAGCGCGCGAAGAGCCTGCACCGTCATGGATTCTTCTCCACCGATGGCAGGCGCAAGCGGAAGGTTGTGCCGTTTTGCCCATCGCTTTCTACAAGGACGGAACCGCCCAGGCGCGTCATCAATGTTTTTACCCACCATAAGCCAAAGCCCAATTTGCCGGGCTGCGCGGCGCGCGCTGAAAAATTTAATTCAAAAATTTGGTGATGCAAATCAGGCGGGATACCAGGCCCGCTATCTGCAACAGTGATCTCAACCCACTCCGCGCCAGAGCCGCCTTGAATGATGATCGAGCCATATCCCTGCATGGCTGAAATCGAATTTTCGATCAGATTGCGAAATACAAAGGTCAGGCTTTGCCCGCCGGCAATCACCAATGGCAAATCATCCAAACCGTTTGTGGTGATGTGAATTTCCTGCGGCACTTGCACGGCGCGAATCGCATCTGCCACGCGGGAGGCAATTTTAACTTTTTCCATGCGAATGGGACGCAGGTGTGAAAGATTTTCCTGCACGATCTGCATCGCCTCCGCCGCGCTGTGTTCGATCTCGCTGAGATTATTTGCAAGATATGAATCCGCTTCGAGCATCTGACGATATTTATCTTGAATGGATTGAACGCGCACAGGGATCGTACCGACTTTGTTATTCATGTTGTGCAGCAGGTTCGCGGAAATATCGCCCACCGCTGCAAAGGTCTCCGCCGTCCAATGCTGTTCCTGCGAAATCCGTAACGCTTCCTGATGCGACTCATTCTGGACGGCAAGCACCGCATAGTTGGCGAGACATGCCAGCACCTTTATATCCCATTCGGACTTTGCGCTTCTTCCCCCGCCCGTATCTGCGTGGAACGCCCCTAACATTCCCAACGCCTTGGCATCGTCCCCCGTCAACAGCGGCAGCATCAACGCGTTGGGTTGATTGATATCCTCAATATTTTGAACCAGGCCATTCGACGATGCAAGCTGTAACTGTCCCTGCTCGTTGTTCAACCAGATCGCGCTTGACGACGAGTTGAGCAAATCATTTGCCATCACGCACAGTTGATCCAACACTTTCTGGCTTGGCTGGGAAATAAGCAACTGCGCAGCCTCCTGCAAGGCATCCAGCAGGCGGACTTCCTGAATGGCGGTGATGGCATAGGTCGCCAGCGATTGCAGCATGTGGCTGTCGTCTTCTGTGAAGCCGCTTATTTTGGGGCTTTCCAGATTCAGCACACCCTCCAACCGTCCGCTGGCGTTGATGAGCGGCACGCATAACTCGGAGCGCATCTCCAGTTTTGAATCCAGCGGGTAGTAAATCTCGGCCCATTGTTTTTCGCGCAAATCGCGGATGAGCAAAGGCTGGCGGGTGCGCGCCACGTGCGCCATCACACTCTGGCCGTTGAACGGCAATTTTTCCACCAGCGGCCTTTCGAGGTGCACCGAGCTGACCGCGCGTGTGACCAGATACTCGCCGCTTTTATCCAGCAAGCGGAAGATGCCGTATTGGGCATTGGTCAATTCAAGCGCAAATTCGAGAATGGATTCGAGAGTCTCTTCGAGGCGCAGACGGGAGGAGATGAGCATGCCCGCATGGCGCAGGCGGCTGAGTTCATTTTCCTTTTGCGCCAGGTTGCGTTTAATCCCTGCAATGTGGCGGGCGTAGAAAATCGCCATCGCTGCCTGGTTGACAAAATTGTGCAGCATCAGTTCTTCAAATTGAGAGAGCTGGCGGTCTTCGTAAAGATAAATGTACAAAACACCGAGAGATTCCTCCGCTACAAGCAGCGGAAAACTGGCAACCACTTTTACCCCCAGCTTTGCCTGGTAGGGATGGATTTGCAGATCCGTCTCTTCGTACGAAAAAGTCCTGCGCCGGCGCTGGATGGAGCGCATCCCAAAGCCGTTCGAGCGGGGCACATCTTCATTGGGATTTATGTTGCGGTATGACTCATATCCCTCGGCATATGCCACCACGCGCGATTCAAATTCAAATCCGCCCTGCACGGGATTGTAAATATAAATGGATGCGGAAAAACCAGGGACAACGCGAATGGCGCTTTCCACGATCAATTGCAGGCTGGAGGATTGATCTTCATTGGAGCCGATCTGGTTAATGGACGCGCTGATCTGATTCAGGCTTGCCAATGCTTCAAGCAGCCGTGGATTGATTTTTTCGGATGAGAAGGAGGAAGGTTTTGCCATGGAGTGAAAATCCGTATTTATTAAAAGGGAAAAAGCGTTTTTATGATTGTACTTCATGGCTTTGTTTTTTTATATTGCGGGGGTGGGCCTTGCGCGGCTAAATAAAACTCTGTATCATCTGCAAGCCGAGTTGAAAAGCAAAATAAATCATTACAAAACTGCAGCCCGCATTCAACCAGCGGAAGAAAGTTCCCGTCATCCATTGCCTGCCCCAGGCGACGAGGCCAGCCATTAAGAAGCACCATAAAATTGCGCCGCCAAGAAAGCCGGCAAAAAAAGTGGCGAAGTGAATCGCATGGAGTCCGCCCGAAATAGAGGCAAAGACAGATGTGCCCAGCCCGGTCCAAAACACGATGTTGAGGGGGTTGCCGAGCGAGAGAAATGCTCCGCTGGCAAAATCGCCGTGATGCGAGGCCGCGCTGGTGACATCCAATTCCCTGCCGTGATAGGCGTCTTTGAAAGCGTCCCAGGCGAGTTTGAGCATCAGAAGAATGCCGATCAAACTGAGGACGGTTTTGGCAACATTATTTTGAATGAGAAAAGCCAGGCCTGTCAGCGCGATGATTGCCCAGGTGGTATCACCGACCAGAGAACCGAATTGAACGTACAATGCAGGGATAAATCCGCGTGCTGAGCCGCGCCGCACGGTTTCGGCGGTGATGATTCCTGGTGGGGCACAGAAGGAAATGGCGAGGATGAAGGAGGAAAATAGAAGAGTTGACATTGTTTGGAAATTTTTGTACGGCAAGATTTATCTTGCGAGTAACGGTTTTGCCTCAAAAACACTCGCAACATAAATGTTGCGGTACGTATTTGAAAAAACCGACAGCCAGGTGCAAGCCCAATGGTCTGCAACCAACTGTCGGCGGACGCGAAGCGGAGGCGAATTCAGTGGCGCGGATTAGGCGTCAAAATACAAAACGTATTCGTGCGGAGTTGGGCGCAGGCGGATGGCATCCACTTCGTAAACGCGTTTGTATTTGATGTACTCTTCGAGCAGGTCTGGGGTGAAGACGCCGCCCTGAAGCAGGAAGTCGTGATCGGCTTCGAGCGCATCGAGTACTTCAGTTAAGGAACTGGGAACCTGCTTGATGAGTTTCTTTTCTTCAGCGGGCAGTTCGTACAGGTCGCGATCCTGTGGCTCACCGGGGTCGATCTTGTTCAAGACGCCGTCGAGACCAGCCATGAGAATAGCGGAGAAAGCGAGGTAGGGATTGCTGGTAGCATCGGGCGCGCGGAATTCAACGCGCTTGGCCTTGGAACTCTTGGTGGCCGGGATGCGGCAGATGGCCGAGCGGTTGCGTTGTGAGTAGGCAATGTTGACGGGTGCTTCGTACCCAGGCACCAGGCGGCGGTAGGAGTTGGTGGTCGGTGAAGTGAGTGCGAGCAAAGCGGGGGCATGTTTGAGCAAACCACCGATGTAATATTTGGCTGTTTGGGAAAGACCCGCATAACCCTTTTCATCGTAGAAAACGTTGGTCTTGCCTTTCCACAAGGAAGAGTGAACGTGCATACCGGAGCCGTTATCGCCAAAGATGGGCTTGGGCATGAAAGTGACGGTCTTTCCATTCTGGCGGGCGACATTTTTGATGATGTACTTGTAGAGCAGGAGATCATCGGCCATGCGAGTGAGCGTGGTAAAGGACATGCTCATTTCGCTCTGACCAGCGGTGGCGACTTCGTGGTGATGCAAATCCATGGAGACGCCGGCGGCTTGCATGGCAAGCATAAATTTATTGCGAAGTTCCTGAAGGGTATCGGTCGGGGAGGTCGGGAAGTAGCCGCGCTTGGGCTGGATCTGTCCGCCTTTGCCACCCTCGCGGTTGCTGCTCCACCAGGCTTCTTCGGATTCAATCGAGAAGGCGGCTTCGTTGGGTGTGGATGTGTAGCGCACGCCATCGAAGACGAAGAACTCCGCTTCGGGCGCGAAATAGGCAGTTTCGGCGAGACCCGTGCTTTTTAAGTACGCCTCGGCTTTTTGCGCCACGTAACGCGGGTCGCGGGAATAGGCTTCTTCCGTAATTGGGTCAAAGACATTACAGGAAACGACCAGTGTCGGGGTCACGGCTACCGGGTCAACAAAGGCTGTGTCTGGGTCGAGCTTGAGGAGCATGTCTGATTCGTGAATTTCCTGAAAGCCGCGAATGGACGAGCCGTCGAAGGGAATACCTTCCTTGAAAAAATCCTCCGTCAGGCGCTGGACCGGTATGGTGAAATGCTGCCAGGTTCCAGGCAGGTCAATGAAGCGCAGGTCCACAACCTGCACACCTTTTGCCAATTCCAAAACTTCTTTAACTGTCTTTGCCATGGATAATTCTCCTTACAATGAATTGTTTGATATTGATTGCGGGATTATAGGGTGAGTGGGGAGGGTAAGTCTATTACCCAAACGGGTACTTAAGTAGCGGATATTGTTAGCGGATATACGGATGTACTCAACGGATACGAAACGGGTGCATGGATGTACTCAACGGATACAAAACGGATGCGCGGATGTTGCCAACGGATTTGGGGAAATGAAATGGACGGGTGGTGCCACCCGTCCATTTTTACCCCATTAAGGGGTCTATCCAAGGAGAGTTGAGATAGCAAATAAAAGTATTAATCGGCGGGGGAACCTACTGCGCCGATATTTGGCAGGGCGGTTCCCTTTAAGTCACCTGTTTCTGGAGCAGGTTCCCAATCTGCGGGATAGCCCAGTGCGCCCATTTCAGGAAGGTCAAGTCCCTGCAATTCAACTTCACGCGAAACGCGCAACAGTTTAAGCGCCGCCAATAATTTAAAGAACAGGTAGGAAAGACCGAACACAGTGACAAAAATGCTGAAAACTTCCAAAAGCTGTGCCACGATCTGCGTGCTGCCTCCGTAAAGCAGACCGGTTACAGCAGATTCAACACCATTCCAGGCGGCAGTATCAGGATTGCCATTTGCAAAGATGCCCACTGCCAGCACGCCCCAAATGCCATTGAAGAAATGGACCGGAACAGCGCCCACGGGGTCGTCGATCTTTAATTTATCCAAAAGTACGGTTGCCCAGCAGACGATCAACCCGGCAATTAATCCAATCACCACCGCGGCCCAGGAATCCACGAAAGCGCATGGTGCGGTAATAGCTACAAGGCCAGCCAAAATGCCATTGACCGAAATAGAGGGATCGGGCTTTTTGGTAGCCCCAATCAACCATGCGTAAGCCATGGCAGAGACTCCGCCCGCCGCCCCCGCCAACAGGGTGTTGATGGCGGCAATGACCGCCAAATTTCGGAAAGCGCCCACGAAGCCAAGTGAGGAACCGGGGTTGAAGCCAAACCAACCGAAGAAAAGGATGATGGTGCCCAACACGCCAAGGGAGAGGCTGTGGCCGGGGATGGCGTTGGCGGAGCCGTCCTTATTGAACTTGCCGATGCGGGGTCCGATCACAATGGCGCCAGCCAAACCAATTGCACCGCCGATCATGTGGACCACGCCCGAACCGGCAAAGTCCACTGCGCCGTTGCCGAGGCCAACACTGCGCCCCAGGTTTTGCAGCCAGCCGCCGCCCCAGATCCACCCACCCACCAGTGGATAGATGAACATGCTCACCCACAATCCCATCAGAATAAAGCCGACGAATTTCAAACGCTCAGCCATCGAGCCGGTGGGGATGGTGGCGGCTGTATCCATGAAGACCATTTGGAAAAGGAAGAAGGCGAGCACTCCCGCGTTTGCTCCTAGCCCTGCGAGCAGGAAGCCGCTTCCACCCAAAATTCCATGCTGACCAAAGCGAATGAGCGGCGTCGCCAGTTGACCGGTCCAATCGCCCAACGTAATGGGAGAGTGCGCCCATTCACCGGTAATTGCGCCAGCGGTGGTCACTTCCGGGTACGGAAGGTTGACGCCGCCGAACTGAAAAGCAAAGCCCGTGAGCCAATACCCGACGGCGCCGATACAAAAGACCATCATGTTCATCATCATGGTGTGGGCCACGTTTTTGTTACGTGTAAAGCCGGTTTCCACAAGCGCGAAACCTGCCTGCATGAAGAACACCAAAAAGCCGCCGAGGATCATCCAAAAGATATTGAGACCCAGGGTCAGGTCGTTCACCTGTTCAGTGGTTGGGCCGCCATCATCCGCCAATACCGGCGAGACAATGGTGAAGGCGATCAGCAGCGTGAACATGAAGGTTAACATCCAGTGTTTCTTGATATATTTCATTTTCTCTTCTCCTCTGAAATTAATTATTCCTGCGAATAAATTAAAGGTTTCAATGATGCAGGAAGTTAGAACCAACCAAAATGACCTTTGAGCAGCACGCTCAGAGACGCAAATATCATCACCAGCACAGTCGGCGGGGCGGCAACCACCAACCAGCGCTTCCAACCGATGGAGCCGTGGTTCTTCTCCATGAAGGAATATGCCACCACATTGGCCGATGCGCCGATGGGAGTAAGGCTTCCGCCAATATCCACGCCCAGCGCCAAAGACCAAACCATCAAAGCAAGTGCGGGCGCTCCGGGCATTTGAGCCAGGTCCTTGAGCACATAACTCATCGCAAGCGCGAGCGGAACATTATCCACAATGCCGCTGGCAAGGCCGGGCACCCAGTGCAGTACCATCACCAGGTTGCCATGCCCGGAGTTCATTACACCTGATAATCCCTGAGCGAGCTGTTCAAAAAGATCGATTTTTTCCAAACCGCCTATCAACACAAACAGGCCGGCAAAAAACAGGATGCTTTCTCCATCCACTTTGAGCAACGCCTTCCTACGGTCATTGTTGCGCATGACAAGCAATGCCAACCCAGCGGGGATAAGCGCCGCCATCGCAGCGTTGACCTTGAAGCCAATCGCTTCGCTCAGCGGGGTATGAACCACGAGTAAGATCACTGCCAGAGTAAAAAAGACCAGCCCAATGCGAGTCAGATGCGCGTGTAAGGGTTCCTTGTGGAGCGCCTCGATTTCGTTGATGGTCTCCTCGGTCAGCAAGTCGTGGGCATTCTTCAGCGCCTTGCGATTTGCCAGATAGAACATACCCAGCAGGAGCAGGGCGGCCACGGCAGAGATGGGGCCAGTGTGGGTGGCAAAATCGGCAAAATTAAATCCGAGCGTGGTACCCAGGATGACATTGGGCGGGTCGCCGACCAATGTCGCCGCGCCGCCTGTGTTGGCAGCGCACACCTCCGCAATGATGAGCGGGACAGGATCGATTTTGAGCAGTTTGCACAATTGCAGTGTCAACGCGGAGAGGAAGAGCATCACAGTGATGCTGTCCATGAACATGGACATGACCGCCGCAAACAGGATCAAAATTACAAACAGAGATACAGGGCGGTAATCGAATTTCTTCAACGCCTGCATTGCCAGCCAGGAGAAAAAACCAGCCTCATCGAGAATGGACACCAGCGTAAACATGCCCGCCAGCAGACCCAAGGTCTCCCAGTTGATATAGGAAAACGCCTCCATCGGGCTGAGGATGCCAAACAGAATCAGCAACGCGCCGCCAATCAGGGCAACCCAATGGCGGGGAAATTTTTCGCTTGCAATCACAATATATGCCAGCACAAAAATGGAAACGGTGAGTATCATGGCAGCCTCTCTATGTCTGGACAAATGACCAGACGATTGCGCTTTATTCTATGGAAACGAGAGGTTATTTCCATTCCCCCAATGGAGCATTTTGGGCAGGATATGCCCCCACGATTCACCTTGCGCGCGCAATTTCCTACCCAAATGGAGCATACATTAAGAATGGGACTTGCACCTCCTTCTTAACTGTGGGTTGGCAGCCCTCATCAGGCAGTTTCTCCGCTGATTCGTGTGATATGTGATAATGAGAGGCATGACAAATTCTATTTGCTTCGCAAATTCCAGGTTCATAGCCCTGGCAATCCTGGCATGTCTGCTTCTGGCCGCATGTCAGCCTGTCATTTCAACTCTATCGCCCACTCCTACAACCGTCCCACAAACGTCCACTGCTCTGCCAACCAGTACATCCGAAGCCTCCCCTGTTCCAACCTTTACGCCCACCATTCCTGTTGCCCTGATCGAACTGGAAGGGACAATTCTTCCAGCGGGATTTTCCATTATCAAATTTGCAACTGTGTATCGCCCAACCGCATTGACATTCGACAACCAGGGAAATATGCTGGTTGCCTCCCCAGATAGCAAAATTTACATTCTCAAAGATTCAGACAAAGACGGGCGTGCAGATTCTCAGTCCGTCTTTGCTGCGGGATATTATCTTCCGCTGGGGTTGGCTGTGCATCCTTCCACGGGGGATATCTATATCTCCTATCAAGGCGCAATCGCTGTCTTACAAGATACGGATCATGACGGTCAGTCGGACACGAGCAAGGTCGTTTTTCAAAATCTGCCATCCTTCGGGAAACATCAAAACAACAACCTGAAATTTGGCCCGGATGGATGGTTGTATATGGGTCTCGGCTCCGCTTGCGACTCCTGTGTGGATGTCGATGCACGCAATGCAACCATCCTACGCTTCAATATTGAAAGCGGCGAAAGTGAAATCTACGCGAAAGGATTACGTAATCCATTCGACCTGGCATTTCACCCCGTAACCGGCGAATTGTTCGCCACTGAAAACGGGCGCGATGACCTGGGTTTGGGCGCGCCGCAGGAAGAGTTAAATCGAATTGTTCAAAACGGCAACTATGGATTCCCCAATTGTTGGGATTTGCAAAACCAGCCTGGCTGCGAAACATCCATCCCTGCCGTAGCGCTTTTTGAACCACATTCCTCTGCCGATGGGTTGGATTTCTACAAAGGAAATCAATTTCCAGCAGAATATCAGAACAACGCTTTCGTTGGAATTTTTGGCTCATGGCTTAACCCCGATCTGCTTACAGGCATCAAGCGGGTGATCTTGACCCCGCAAAACGGAACCTATACAAGTGAAGTTTCCTGGTTCGCCCAGTTTCCAGACGGTGTGATGCCCTTACCTCTTTTGTTTGGTCCCGATGATGCGTTGTATGTAGGAGATTATATAAATGACGCAATTTATCGAATTAGTTATGGACTGCCGTAAAATTACAGAACTAAATTTTTGTAAATGATTTATTATCCACTTGGCTTACGCAAATATCACTATCTCAATCTTGTGAAGTCATGTAAAATCTTCAACATTACAAAATTCAAAAACAAGTGAAGAATATGAAATCCTATCGAAAAGAATTATGGTTCAACCTCCCTGCCCGGCGCGGATTTGTAAACATCACCCCTCTAGTGGAAGAATGCCTGCGCGAGAGCGGTATTCGTGAGGGATTCTGTCTTATAAACGCCATGCACATTACGGCCTCTGTCTTCATCAATGACGATGAAAGCGGGTTGCATCACGATTACGACAAATGGCTGGAGAGGCTTGCGCCCCATGAACCGATCGATCAATACCGCCACAACGATACCGGTGAAGACAACGCGGATGCGCACATGAAACGTCAGATCATGGGACGTGAAGTAGTCGTGGCTATCACGAACGGCGAATTGGATTTCGGCACCTGGGAACAAATCTTTTACGGGGAATTCGACGGCAGGCGCAAAAAACGGGTGCTCGTAAAAATCATCGGAGAATAAAAATGGGACGGTGGTCACCGTCCCATTTATTTATGCTGACTTCACCGCATCCGGCAGTTCGTCTTCCACGTTGCGTATCCGCGGATTGGCGTACACCAACGCGCTCACAACCAGGGCCAACAAACCCGCAATGACAAACATTAATCCAATCCCGCGCCCGGGACCTGTATCGAGCAGTTGGCCGATAAAGCTGTCAGCCAGAACGCCCCCATCCTTCATCAACGGCTCGAAGACATAATCTGCCAGCGGACCGGCGGTGACAAACGCCAGCGGCATCATGGACTGCGCCAGCATCGAACGGATGGAGAAGACACGTCCCTGCACCTCAGGCGCAACCTTGGACTGGAAAACAACCTGGCTATTGCCCGCTGCCAAGGGGATGAAAAACATCAGGAGAAACAGACCAGTTCCAATGAAGAGCGGATGCGGGCGGAGTCCAGCTACGAGATACCCAATCCACGCCAGTATGATAAATCCGATCACGGCTGGGATGCGTCGCTTCGGTCCGCCCCATGAACTCATCACAATACTTCCAGCCAGCATCCCCACACCCAAAGCGGTTTGGATGACGCCAAGGATACTTGCCGAAAATCTCGTCAGCACCATTGGGACGATCAACACGCCTGTCCAATTCAGTAGGAAGTTGACCATGGCGTAATACAGAAGCAAGCCGAACAACCCCGGTCGCTGGCGCAGATAATTCCAGCCAAAACCAATATCGTTCCACAAGTTCGATTTTTTATGTTCTTCAGATTTCGATTGTGCGGGCTGGGGAATATGAATGATTAGCAGTGCGCCAACAGCAAAAAAGAAGGTTACAAAATCAACCAGGATGATTCCATTGAGGCCAATGGAAACGAACAACGCACCCGCCAGCAACGGCGTAATGACCGAGGTCAGTGCCTGTCCCATTTGCAGCATTCCATTGGCGTTGCCCAATTTCTCCTTCGGCACCAGCATCACAATCGATGCGCTGTAGGCGGGTTCCTGAAACGCGCTGAACACCGAACCCAGGGTCACAAGGATATAAATATGCCAAATTAACAAATCGCCCTGGAATAGAAAGAAGGCGATCATCAAAGTGAGCAGGGCGCTGCTGGTGTCTGCAAAGATCATAATGCGGCGGCGATTCCAACGGTCAGCCAGCGAGCCTGCAATGGGCATGAGCAATAACCCCGGCAGGTTTCCAAGCAAAACGGTGATGGCAAAAGGGGTAGCCTGCCCTGTTTCCGCGAAAATCCACACGCCCAGGGCAAAGCGCGTCAGCCCGGAGCCGAGCATGGAAATTAACTGCCCCAGCCAGATGACCATAAATGAACGCATCCTACGCGGCGCGGCTTCGGATACATTTTCCACTAAAGTTGTCTCTGTCATTTTTTCATTCCTTTTATAAATTCCATTCCAATGAATGGGTTGAAGACAAATATTTATTAATTTTGAACAGGCCTGCGCATTGCCCAAACCGTGATCCCCGTGCCATGGACGGGCGCTTCTTCAACGCACTCAAAGCCAAAATGCTCGTACAGCGAGACGTTCGAACGGGTGACCGTATCGGTATACGCGATCACTTTTTGTTCATCAGCCTGCTCAAGAAATGGGCGGACCAACCTGGATGAAATTCCCTGTCCACGCGCGGAGGCCAGGACGCCAATATTATCGAGGTAAAAA
>JACPVB010000045.1 GCA_016191985.1 Chloroflexota bacterium
ACAAGTATAATTGGCTATCCCTGTTTTTGGAAACATGATGCTGAAAAATCGTACCCTTCTGATTATATTTTCCATTCTTCTCTGGCTGTTCCTTGTCCTTTTTCCGTGGCAGGGCTGGCTGGAGGGAATGAATGTTCTCCGTTTTGGGCTTGGAATGCTCGCGTATTTAATTCCAGGCATGGCCGCCTTTTTGGTGTGGACGGGCGAGGAGCAAATTTCCGCGCAGACTCTGCTTGGCGGCCTTGTGATCGTTATTTTCGTTACCGGCCTGCTTGGAGTCGTTGCGCGATTTTTTCAACTAAACTTTTTGTTCATCCGCTGGGCGTTTGCATTTTGGGGAACGGTCATGATCGCCATCTTGTGGCTTCGTCCAACGCGCATCACCTGGCAGTTTGAAAAAATTGCATGGTGGGAATCGCTTTTGCTTTTGGTTTCCGCTGGCGGCGCGGTCTATTTTGCCACGCTTGCCAACCCGCCCCTCATCCACGACGATGCGTTTACCTACAACGCCCTGTTGTATTATTTTCAACATGCGCCCGCCCTGAATTTTGACTTTCCAGACTCATTGAGCCGATTGGAGATTCCCCGTTTCTGGATTGCTTACTGGCCTTTGGTGGAAGCGATGATCTCCGGACTCAGCGGCGTGAACGGTTTATTTATCACCGGCACGCTTCTTCCCCCGCTGTTGGCTGTTTTCTCTTTTCTGGCAGTGTTTGCCCTCGCCCGGACATTAGGTCTGCCGCGTCTCGTAGCTGGAGCGGCGGTGCTCGCGCAGGGATTTAGTCTCATGCGCCTGAGTCGTAATAACCAGCCCGGAGACCTTTTCTTCCAGAAATTGACGGAAGATAAAGTTGTTGCTGCCTTTGTTGTCTCTCTGGTTTTAATTATCCTTGCGGTTGAATATTTTCAAAACCCGACAAACCGCAAGCTCTTCATCATCTGGGTTACTGCGATGGGGATGGTGTTCACGCACCCGGTCCAGTTTGGAATGGCGTGCATGATCGTTGGCGTGTATGGACTGCCTTCTCTTTTTAAAAAAGAATTGCGTTGGAAATATTTTCTTTTAATTGGGATTCTTGCGGCGGTGGTTCTCATCCCGTATTCATTCCGATTCTTCGGCGGTGAATATTCCCAAACCCTCAGCTTTTCCATGGACGATGTCATCGCCAACGACGAACTCGCCCGCCTCGGCATTCGCCGCATTGATTACATCGAAGGGACAAATTTCTATGGCATCTCCCACTATTTGACGGTGGGATTACCCTACGAGATCGGCGCGCTGGCGGCAGTGGTGAGTCTGTTTTTCTTTTGGAAATATGAACACGCCCGTTATGTGCTGGCATCCTTTCTCGTTTTGGGTTTGTCCATGCTTCCTTACACAGGCTGGATCGTGGGCATGTTCACCACGCCGTTCCAGTTGTGGCGTCTTACCTGGCTCACTCCGTTTGGAATCGCGTTTGCATTTTTGCTTTGGGCTGGGTTGGATGTCGTTCAAAAAATGAGGCCATTGGAAAAAATAAGAAAATGGCTGCCCCAGCTTGCCTATTTTTCTGCATACATCCTGCTGGTGGCTGCCGTGCTTTACGTCCGCGAGTGGACTCTGGGCAATGTGGAGAAAAGCAATCAGGATGTGGTCGGTATTTATACCAACTACGTCAGCACTGCCGGGAGGATGAATCAACTCAACGTAACCGGCACCCCAACTATCGTCGGCGGTCCAGATGCGGTCACTCATTCCGTCATCCCCAGCCTGACGCTGAAATTCGTCCCTCTTGTCTTTCGGGTTGAGACGGGTGGCCCGCAAACCCAGTTATGGAAATCTGTCGTTGGAGATGACGTTCCCCCAGACGTTCGCTTTGCCCGATTAAAAGAAAACAACGTGAACTATCTGCTTCTCAAAGGCGAGATGGGGTGGGTGATTGAGTTGATGGATCAGTATCCAGAAAATATCGAATTTATTTTTAGGGATCAACGTTTCAGTTTGTATAAATTGACCTATTGATTCTTCTTGCCACAAGAAAACATCGAAATTTCTAAACCGCCCGGTATTGGGCGGTTTTTTTCATTTATTCTCCTCCCTTGACGATTAAAACGCCATAAGGTATATTCCGCGTGTCACTTTCGGAAGAGATGTGTAAATCCTATGTATGAATTCGACAAAACAGACATAAAAATCGTCAATTTGCTCCTTGAGGATGGCCGTATGTCCGCCTCGGAAATGTCCCGCCGGATGGGGGATATTTCTGAGCGCGCTGTGCGTTATCGCGTGGACCGGATGATCGAGGAGGGCTTCATTCAGATCAGCGCCGTGGTCAGCCCGGAGGCGCTTGGCTTCAAGATCAAGGCCGATGTCTGGCTTGAAGTGGAAGCAGACACGGTTTTGGAAGTTGCCAAAAAAATGGCGTCTTTCGAAAATGTGACGTACGTAGCCTGCGGCATCGGACAGAATGACATCAGTATTCAGGTGGTCGCCAGGGACACTTCGGAGATCTACTATTTCGTCACCGAAGTCGTCCGCAAGGTCCCAGGGGTGCGCAAGACCACGACCTCCATCGTGCCGATCATTCTTAAAGATGTTTACCAGTGGAGAGTGCCTGAGCGAATTGCAAATGAATTATCAGAGAACGAATCAGTCGAAACATCCAAATAATCCATCAGAGGAGAGTGTATGTTTGGTTCGAAGACGCAATCGTTACAGCAACGGGCGCAAAAGGTATTGCCGCTGGGTGTGAATTCCAATTTCCGTTTTTGGGGGGAGGGCATCACTCCGTATGTTGAAAAAGCCAAAGGGGGGTATCTATGGGACGTGGATGGAAAAAAATATATTGATTATCGCATGGCCTTCGGGCCTATTATTTTAGGTCACTCCTACGAGGAGGTTGACCAGAAAGTCATTGAAGAGATTCAAAAGGGCATTCTCTTCGCGATGACAAGTGAACTCGAAGTCACCGTGGCGGAGATGATCGTTGAAATGTCCCCTGCGATTGAGATGGTGCGCATGGCCTGCTCCGGCACCGAAGCCACCATGCATGCCATCCGCGTGGCGCGCGCCTATACTGGTCGTGACATCATCCTCAAGTTTGAAGGCAACTATCACGGAATGCACGACCATGCCTTGTGGTCAACTTACGCGCCGTCGGATGCGTATGGCAACCGCCGCAGTCCGATCCCTGTGCCGGGGTCGTCGGGCATTCCCAAATCCATGCGTGAGTTCATTATCACGCTTCCTTTCAACGATTTTGAAGGCTTCGGGCGCGTGATGAAATCGTACGGGGAGCAAATTGCCGCAGTCATTACCGAGCCGTGTCAGGGTAATTGTGCGGCAATCAATCCACAGGATGGATTTTTGCAATTGATTCGTCAAAAGACGGAAGAATACGGTTGTGTCTTTATTCTGGATGAAGTGAAGACGGGCTTCCGCATCGCCAACGGCGGCGCACAGGAATACTACCGCCTCAAACCGGACCTGGTCACGTATGCAAAAGCCCTGGGCAATGGCTACCCTGTGGCAGCCTTCGGCGGCAAAGCGGAGATCATGTCCATTATTGGGCATGGCGTGGCGCAAGGCGGGACGTACACCAACAACAAACCCGGTATTGCTGGCGCGTATGCCACGTTGAGTCTGTTGAAATCCAAACCTATTTTAAAAACCATCGAAAAACGCGGGCAACGCCTGATGGATGGCTTGAAAGAAATTTTTGAAGAAAATAATATTCCCGCTGTGTTTACGGGCTACCCCGCCATGTTTTCCTTCTCGCTCAATATTGAATCGGTCACCTGTCAGCGCGACTGGCAGGAGAGTGACCACTCCTTGTATTTAAAGTTGGTCGAGAAAGCCGTTGCCAAAGGCGTCATGCCCGACCACGACGCGCGCGAACCCTGGTTCCTCTGCTACGAACACTCCGATGCGGACATTGACGAGACGTTGAATGTGTATGCGGAGATCGTGAAAGAAGTAAAGCAATAAAGATGCAATCCGGTGGTCGAGTAGACGGCGGTGATTGTCCGCCGTCGTATCGAGACCACCAGGTAATTGAGAGTATTCTACTTAACAGGTGGTCTCGATACGCCTTCGCATCAATCGCTCAGGCTACTCGACCACCGAGGAATATCCATGACTAAATTATCCGCCCAAGAAATCATTGGCCTCAACAAAGAATATACCTTTTTCTCCTGGTCCAATCAGGGACAGGTGAATCCCATTCCCGTCACCAAAGCCGAGGGCGTTTATTTTTGGGATGCGGATGGGAAACGCTATCTCGACTTTGCCTCCCAATTGGTGAATCAGAATGTCGGTCACCAGCATCCGAAAGTGGTGAAGGCGATTCAGGATCAAGCCGCTGTATTGACCTTTGTCAGCCCCGGTGCGGCTACTGAACCACGCGGTCTGCTTGGCAAAAAACTGGCTGAGATCACCCCCGGCGACTTGAAGAAAACCTTCTTTGCTTTAGGCGGCGCAGAAGCAAATGAAAACGCCATCAAGATCGCCCGTCAATTCACGGGCAGGCATAAAATTTTGGCGCGCTACCGTTCCTATCACGGCGCGACTCACGGCGCAATTGCGTTGACTGGCGATTACCGCCGTCTGCCTGCGGAGCCTGCCATCTCAGGCGTCGTTCACTTCCTCGACCCATATTGCTATCGCTGTCCGTTCGGTTGGACGAAAGATACCTGTCACCGTGAATGTATCAGCCATGTCGAAGAGGTCATCCAGCACGAAGGTCCAGACCAGATCGCGGCGATCATCCTCGAAGGCGTGACCGGCACGAACGGACTCATCATCCCGCCTGATGATTACTGGCCGCGTATGCGCGAGATTTGCGACAAGTATGGCATCCTGCTTATCTCTGACGAAGTGATGAGCGGATGGGGACGCACCGGCGAATGGTTTGCCGTGGATAACTGGAATGTCACGCCTGACATTATCACCACCGCGAAGGGCATCACTTCTGGTTATGTGCCGTTGGGCGCGGTGATTGTGCGCGAGCATATCGCCAAATATTTCGACAGTCACATGCTCTCGGCGGGACTCACGTACAACGGTCACGCCCTTGCATGCGCCGCCGCGCTTGCGACAATCGAAACCTATGAAGAAGAAAAGATTTTTGAAAACGCAAAGAAGGTGGGCAAGTATCTCGGTCAGCGACTTGAAGAATTGAAGGCCAAACATC
>JACPVB010000092.1 GCA_016191985.1 Chloroflexota bacterium
ATGGCTGTTCCTGTTGCCCGCGTTTTTTATCGTTATTTGGTTTATTGCCGTTGTTTTGCTCAATCAGTTTTCTACATAACATGGAAAGATTACGGTCAGTAATTTGGAGAAGAATTTATGACATCATCCACAAAACTCACTTGCGCACTCGTTGATGTAGCCATGGGCCGCGCCCCTGCCGATCTTTTGATTCGCGGCGGCAAATGGGTCAGTGTGCAATCGGGTGAGATCGTCGCCAATACCGACGTCGCTATTGTGGCGGGTCATATTGCATTCGTTGGGCATAATGCGGAACATACCCTCGGAAAAAAGACAAAGGTGATCGAAGCGAAGGGCAGGTATCTCATCCCCGGCTTGCTGGATGCGCACATGCACGTTGAGTCGGGCATGGTGACGGTGACGGAGTTTGTGCGTGCCGTGGCGGTGCATGGCACCACCGGCATGTTCATTGACCCGCATGAGATCGCGAATGTCTTTGGCCTCAAAGGCGTGAAGTTAATGGTGGACGAGGCCCAGAAACAACCGACTCATGTTTGGGTGCAAATGCCCTCTTGTGTTCCGTCTGCGCCGGGGTTTGAAACACCGGGTTCTTCCATTGGTCCGAAGGAAGTTGCGGAGGCGATGCAGTGGAAAGGCATCATCGGCCTGGGTGAGATGATGAATTTCCCCGGTGTGTTTATGAGCGATAAAAAAATGCTCGATGAAATGTCCGCGACCCATGCGGCAGGGAAGGTGATTGGTGGGCATTACGCCTCGCCAGATTTGGGGATTCCATTCCATGGCTACGTGGCGGGCGGCGCGGAGGATGATCACGAAGGCACGCGGCTTGATGATGCGATTGCCAGAGTCCGCCAGGGCATGAAGGCCATGCTGCGTTACGGCTCGTCGTGGTTCGATGTGGCCGCGCAGGTGAAAGCCATTACTGAAAAGAAAATGGATTCGCGCCGCTTTATCCTGTGCACAGACGATTCGCACGCGGAGACATTGACAACCGAAGGCCACATGGATCGTGTTTTGCGCCACGCGATCAGTGAGGGGTTGAACCCGATGACGGCCATTCAGATGATGACCATCAACACGGCCGAGCATTTCGGTCTCACCAAAGAGATGGGCATGATCGCGCCCGGTCGCTGGGCAGATGTGCTGCTGGTAGATGATTTGATGAAGTTCAAAGCCGATATGGTCATCGCCAGGGGGCAGGTTATTGCGGAGAAGGGCGAGTTGCTGGTCAAACTGCCTGCGGTGAAATATCCCAAGTGGGTGACCAACTCTGTGCATTTGAAAAGAAAACTCACAGCGCAGGATTTTGTCCTTCGGACGAGAGCAGGGAACGGGTCCGAAATGGAGGCGCATGTCATCGGCGTGATCGAGAATCAGGCGCCGACTCGTCATCTGAAGATGAAAGTCAAAGCGGAAAATGGTGAAGTTAAAACCGATCTAAAACGTGACCTGGCGAAGATCGCATTGGTGGAACGTCACCGTGCAACGGGCAAGGTGACGGTGGGGCTGGCGAGCGGATTTGGGTTTACGCGGAAATGTGCGATTGG
Organism: Chloroflexota bacterium; assembly: GCA_016191985.1. Classification (GTDB taxonomy): domain Bacteria; phylum Chloroflexota; class Anaerolineae; order Anaerolineales; family Villigracilaceae; genus Villigracilis. The sequence continues at coordinate 1,548 of JACPVB010000092.1, forward strand.
TTCAACGGTGGCGCATGACAGCCATCACATGATTGTGGTGGGGACGGACGATGAGAGCATGGCGATTGCTGCGAATGAACTGGCGAAATGCGGCGGCGGCCAGGTGGTGGTGCTCGACGGCAAGGTGGTGGGATTGGTGGAATTGCAGATCGCAGGTTTGATGTCCAACGAGCGCGCCGATGTGGTTGCGAAAAAAGCTGGCACGGTGCTCGATGGCTTCAAGATGTGCGGCAGTGAATTGAATAACCCAAATATGCAATTAAGTTTGTTAGGGCTGGTGGTAATCCCTGAATTGAGAATTTCGGATAAGGGTCTTGTGGATGTAACGCAGTTCGATTTCATTCCCGTGTTGGAAGATTGAGGAGTCATGGCTAATTTCCCTTTTCAACGATTGCAGGCCGACCTGGCCGCATTGATCACACGTTCACCGGCGGGTCAGCGGCTTCCGTCTGAGCCTGACCTTGCAAAACAGCTTGGCGTTTCGCGCGCCACATTGCGCGAGGCGATGCGTTCCTTTGAAACCCAGGGGCTCATTCGCCGCAGGCAGGGGTCGGGCACGTTTGTGGTCGGCAAGATGCAGGTGCTGGATAGCGGCCTTGAAGTGCTTGAAAGCCTTGAGACCATGGCAAAGCGTTTGGGGCTTGAAGTCTCTGTCAGCGATTTGAACATTGAACCCGTCACTGCCGATGAAGAAACCGCGAAAATGCTGGATGTTCCGGTTGGCGAAGAGCTAACCCGCGTAAGCCGCGTGGTTCGCGCAGACAATAGACCGGTTGCCTATCTTGTGGATATTCTGCCTGAGACGATCCTGCGCTCGAAGGATTTGCCTGCCGATTTCCACGGCTCAGTGCTGGACTTTTTGCTGGGTCGCGGGGATTCTCTGGCATCTTCCCGCGCGAATGTCAGCGCCATCGGCGCCACGGCTGAAGTGGCAAAAGCCATCGAAATCCAGCGTGGGGATGTGCTGTTGCATTTTTATTCGCAGTTATTCAGCGCTGAGGGCAAGATCGTGGATTATTCGTTAAGCTATTTTATCCCCGGGTATTTTCATTTCCATATTGTGAGGCGGGTGGGTGGTTCATGATTGCCACAGAGATCACAGAGCTTTTTGAGATTTGTTGAGTGATGATTGTGGTATTGGTTGATGGATTCTGGTTAGGAGAAGGAAGTGGTGATGGGAGCTTTTCCGCAAAGGCGTTTGCCAGAACAAGACGACCCTTTAACACGCAGGATCATAGCCTGTGCCATTGAGGTACATAAACGACTTGGGCCTGGGTTGTTGGAGAAATTGTACAAGGAAGCAATGGTCATTGAAATGGAACTTGATGGCCTCAAAGTTAGTAAGAATGTGCAAATCAAAGTTGAATATCGAGGTAACACGATAGGAGATTATTACATTGACTTGCTCGTGGAAGATACTGTTATTCTGGAATTGAAGAGCGTCGAACGACATGATCCTGTTTTTGAAGCTCAGATTTTGTTTTATATGAAATTGTCAGGCAAGAAAGTTGGCTTGTTGATTAACTTCAACTCTAGAATGGTCAAAGATGGTATTAAGCGCTTTGTTTATTAACTCTTAAAACTCAGAGCCCTCTGTGGACTCTGTGGCTAAATTTATATTTTTCGAGGTAAATGTGAAAGTACAGGAAATTAAAAAGAAAGTTCAGGAAAATCGTGAGAACATTGTTCAATTCATGCGGGATATTTGCGCCATCCCTTCCATGGATTCACAGCTTAAGAACGTAGGCGAACGCATCGCCGCTGAGATGAACAAACTCGGTTTCGAGGAAGTCCGCTTTGACAAAATGGGCAATATCATGGGGCGCATCGGGAACGGAAAGCGTGTGATCGTCTACGACTCGCATATCGATACCGTTGGCATAGGCGACCCCGCCTCCTGGGGATGGGATCCATTCAAAGGCAAGGTGGAGAATGGAATCCTGTATGCGCGCGGCGCGTGTGATGAAAAAGGTTCCACGCCCGGCATGGTGTACGGCCTCGCCTTTGCAAAGGAGCTTGGCCTGCTGGAAGGCACGACCGCCTTTTATTTTGGAAATATGGAAGAATGGTGTGATGGCATCGCGCCAAATACCTTCGTTGAAGTAGACCCGAAGATCAAACCCGATTTTGTCGTGATCGGCGAACCGACCAAAATGCAGGTGTATCGCGGGCATAAGGGACGTGTGGAATTGAAAGTGACTTCCACGGGTAAATCTGCTCACGCCGCATCTCACCACCTGGGTGATAGCGCTTTGTATAAAATGCTGGCAGTCATCTCCGGCATCCGTGATTTGGATGCACACTTGAAAACCCATGAATTCCTTGGCAAAGGCACGATCATGGTCACCGACACGCGCATCAGCACGGCCTCCATTAATGCCGTGCCAGACGGGTTTACCATTTTCATTGACCGCCGCCTGACTTTTGGCGAAACGAAGGAAGAAGCAGTTCAACAGGTCAAAGATTTGATCCCCGGTTATCTGCGCGATCAGATCACGGTTGAGGAATTATTCTATGATGAGCCATCCTATACGGGATTCGTATTCCCCGTTGACAAGTATTACCCAGCCTGGGCGCTTGAAGATGCGCATCCTATTGTGCAGGCCGGGCAGGAGACGGTCCGCGAGTTGTGGAATGAAACCCGCCCATCCGGTAAGTGGAGCTTCTCCACGAATGGCACGTATTGGGCTGGCAAGGCGGGCATCCCCTCGATTGGGTTTGGACCCGGCGATGAGATCCACGCTCACACCATCATTGACCAGGTCTCATTGGATGATGTGGTCGCCGCTACGGAGTTTTATGCGTTGTTCCCGAGTGTGTTGGGTAAACAGGTAGGTGCGTAGACATGTAAACAGGTACACATGTGTTTACATGTCTACTTGTTTACGTGTCTACCTACGTATGAAAATAACGCCAAAGAAGGAAACATTAGGAGTACAGGAGGTCCGTCGTCGTCGAGTCGTTGACAATTGAATAAGGAGGTTCGTATGCGTAGTTTTGCTGGTCGGGATATCCTTTCGCTCAAGGAGTTCGAGCGGAATGAGTTCTTCCACGTCTTCGAGGTGGCGCAAAAGATGGAACCCATCGCGCGCGCCCGCCGCAACGTGGAGATGCTCAAGGAGAAGACCCTGGTCGCGGCGTTCTATCAACCGTCCACGCGCACGCGTTTGGCGCACGAAGCCGCCATGCACCGCCTCGGCGGTCATGTGGTTGGATTCGCCGACCCAAAGATGACGCGCGCGGGTGACTTCTATCAAGAGTCCATCAAGGACACGGTGAAGATGCTGGAGTTTTATGGCGATGTGATCGTGATGCGCCACTTCCAGCAGGGTGCGCCGCATGAAGCCGCACGATGGGCGAGCGTTCCCATCATCAATGGCGGGGACGGTTGGGGGGAACACCCAACCCAAATCCTCACCGACCTGTACACCGTGCTGCGCGAGAAAGGTCACATTGACGGTCTCAAGTGGCTGGCGGTTGGTGATATGCGCATGCGGACCATGCACTCGCTCGGCTACGCACTCAGCCAGTTCGATTGCCCGATCACGTTCGTCTCACCGCCCGATATGGGCCTAACCGATGACTTCAAAAAGGAACTTGCTCAGTACAGCGTGAATTTCAAGGAAGTTGACCACGTTGAAAAAGCCATCGGCGAAGCGGATGTGATTTTGGTCGAGCCGGTGGTTCAACCGGATTACACCAAGTCTCGCGATGAGCGCGGCAAGGAAATCAGTCTCACACCGGCCAACTACAAGATTACGCGTGAACTGCTTGAGACGAAAGCCAAACCCGACGCCATCCTGTTGCATTCGCTCCCCCGCATGGATGAAATCCCCACCGACGTGGATATCACCCGCTGGTCGCGTTACTGGCAGGAAGCCTTCAACGGCGTCGTGATGCGAATGACGCTCCTGGCATTGGTGCTGGGCGCGATGGAATAGGAGAAGACCATGACAATTTTCGATGACCTTCGCAAACGTTATGGCGCTGCAAGCGCGGAGCAAAAGTTGATCGCCCTGCGCCGCGAACTGTTGAGACCCATCATCACAGTGGAAACCTCCGCACATTTGCTGACCACTGCGGGTGACCAGATCTGCAACTGCCTGCCCGAAGAGATCAGCCCCGAGGAATTTAAAAATACTGTCAACTGGCTGAACGAAGCGGCTCGCGATCTGCATCAAATTTTGGATGCGCTCACCAGCGACACGGCTCAGGTACAGGAACAACACGGCTTCGAATAAACCTTTCGCTTCTTTTCTTGACCTTTAGCCTGCTCGCCTTACAAGTAGGATGTATTACTATTTGGCATTTACCGATATGAAAATTCTGGAAATTCGACGACACTCCATCCGCTCCCAGCCCGGTGACCACTTAAACCAGTCGGGTGTAACCCTTGCCCGGCTGGTTGGGCAGAACATCGGTCCGTTTGACCGTGTGGTCACATCCACGCTGCCTCGCGCATTCGAGACCGCCATCGCCATGGGCTTTGCCGTGGATGAACAAGCCGAGCTAATGAGCACCTATGGCCGTGACGTGGAAAAGGAGGCGCCCTGGCCCCTTTCCTTTGCGGAGTATGCGGATGTGGTTCAGCGCGGCGCGGCAGCCGCAACATATGCGCGCAAACTTTCGAAATATTACGCCGGCATCATGAACGATTTCATCGCTGAAAGCCGTTCCGCGCTGGTGGTTAATCACGGCGGCGTGGTGGAGTTGGGTGTGGTCGGCTGCCTGCCTGATTTTGATTTTTCATCCTGGGGCGGCTCTGTGGAATATTGCGAGGGTGCCAGGTTGTATTGGGAAGGGGACAAGTTTATAAACGGAGAAGTGCTTCGGGTTTCTATGTAGAAATATATGGCTTGTTGAAATTTTGCAAAAAATTTGCTGCTGTACATTTCCTTCGCAAAATGCCCATTTAATCGGACTTCTGCGAATGCCAATCAGACCTTTAGGGTTGCCTGTACGGTAGAAAAGAAAATAAAAAAATAGGAGAAAAATTATGCAAACAAATTTTCGCGGTCGTGATTTTATCGGCGACCTCGACTTCACAAAAGAGGAAGTCGAAACTGTGTTGGAAGTGGCGTGGGATTTAAAGCGCAAACGCGCGCTCGGCGAACCGCATCCGTATTTGCGCGATAAGGCGCTGGCGATGCTGTTCTTCTTCTCGTCCACGCGCACACGCGGATCGTTCGAAGCGGGCATGGCGCAGTTGGGCGGACATGGCGCTTTCATCGACAGCAATACCACCCAAATTTCGCATGGCGATACGCCCGTTGAAATTGGCGAGATCTTTGGGCGCTACTTCGACGGCATTGCCATCCGTCACTGTGATTATGGCGACGGCAATAAATATTTGAACGCGGTTGCCAAATCCAGCCGCGCGCCTGTCTTAAACATGCAATGCGATATTTATCATCCCTTCCAATGCCTGGCCGACCTGATGACCATCATGGAAAAGAAGAGCAGGGATTTGCGCAAAAAGAAGATCGTTGTTTCATGGGCATATGCCGCTTCCTATCTCAAGCCGATCTCCGTGCCCCAGTCTTTGATTTTACAAATGCCGCGCTTCGGCATGGATGTGACCCTGGCCTATCCACCTGAATTTTCGTTGATGCCTGATATTGTGGAACAGGCCAAAGAGCAGGCCAAAATTGCCGGCACCAACTTTGAGATCATCGATACCAAAGACGGCATGGCCGAAGCCTGCAAGGATGCCGATGTGATCTACGCCAAATCCTGGGGCCCGCTGCTGACCACGAATGACAAGGTCGAGGGCAAGAAACTACAGGATATGTACAAGAATTGGATCATGGACGATGCCAAATTGAAGGTCGCTCACAAGGACGCCATCTACATGCACCCCCTGCCTGCTGACCGGGACATCGAAGTCACCAGTAGCGTGTTGGATGGCCCGCAATCCGTGGTCTTTGACGAAGCCGAAAACCGTCTGCACGCGCAAAAGGCTGTGATGGCATTGACAATGAGTTAGTTACAGAGTATCGCATAATTTAGTAAACAGAAAATTGAATTTTTCCTCGCAATTTTCGACAAAAAGTTTACTTAATTATGAGACAAGCGATAGTCTATTAGTCGGGTAGTCAAATGGTCGAATAGTCTGTAGGCAGACTGACTATATGACGCGAGATTAATAGACTATTCGACCACCGGACTATCTGACGAACTACCCACCAGACGAAACGACTACCAGACCAGGAGACTATATGACCAAACTCGCAGTCGTCGCCATCGGCGGCAATTCACTGATCGTAGACGAAAAAAATATAACTGTGGAAAGCCAGTATAAGGCTGCCAAAGCAACCGCCTTGCATATCGCCGATATGATCGAGCAGGGCTGGGAAGTGGCTATCGGCCATGGGAACGGGCCGCAGGTGGGCTTTATTCTCAGGCGCTCGGAGATCGCCGCCAGGGTGGAAGGGATGCACGAAGTTCCGCTGGAAGTATGCGGCGCGGACAGCCAGGGCGCCATTGGCTATGCTCTTCAACAGAATTTGCAAAACATCCTCTATCAGCGTGGGATCAAGAAAAAAGTGGTGACCGTCATCACCCAAACTCTTGTGGACAAAGCCGACCCTGCTTTCCAGAAACCAACCAAACCAATTGGCGGGTTCATGACCAGGGAAGACGCGGAGCACCGTCAGCGTGAGCAAGGCTGGAGTGTGATCGAAGACGCCGGGCGCGGCTGGAGGCGGGTCGTCGCTTCGCCACTCCCGAAGGAGATCGTCGAACTCGAAACCGTCCAAATCCTGCTGGAGAAGGGGATTGTCACAATTACAGTGGGCGGCGGCGGCATCCCAGTGATTGACCCCGGCGATGGAAATTACGAGGGCATCGCGGCTGTGATCGACAAGGATTACGCCTCCTCGCTGCTGGCACGCAAGATCAACGCAGACCTGTTTGTCATTTCCACGGCTGTTGAAAAAGTAGCCATTAATTTTGGCAAGCCCGAACAAAAATGGCTCGATACCATGACCCTGGCCGAAGCCAAAGCCTACCTTGCCGAAGGAACTCATTTTGCCAAAGGCTCGATGGCTCCCAAAATTCAGGCCATCATCTGGTATTTGGAAGCGATGCCGAATGGCAGGGCGCTCATCACCAACCCGGAAAACATTGGGCGCGCATTGAAGGGCGAAACAGGAACCTGGATCATTCCGTAAGAAACTGTTTCTTAAAGATTTTTTAGGACACGGAGAATACGGATTTCACCGAGTTTCACGGAAAAACCTTTAAAAAAACCGCTCTTTTCCGTGTTTTCCGTGAAATCCGTGTACAAAAATGAGATGATAAGGACTTGAGAAACACTCTCTAACCCCGATGAAAAAAATTCTTGACCGTTTGAACAACTTAACCTTCTCGCCGCGCAGTACGGTCTGGTTTATGCTTTTTATTGCCGCGCTGACCTATGGTTTGTTTTTCTGGCAGCGCGGCTTTTACTGGGATGAATTCCCCTGGGCGTGGATTTACTTCCGCCTAGGCCCCGATGTCCTCACCAAAACATTTACAACCAGCCGCCCATTTTGGGGCATGATCTATCAACTGACCTTGCCAGTACTTGGGCCCAACCCCTGGGTCTGGCAATTGCTGGGGATCATCCTGCGTTGGGTGACGGCGGTTTTGTTGTGGGCAGTTTTGCGTGTGTTGTGGCCGTCGCATTCGCGGCCCGCGTTTTGGGCCAGCCTGCTCTTCCTTGTTTATCCGGGCATGGGGCAGCAATACATCGCCCTGATGTACAGTCATTTCTACATCGTGCTGGCCTGTTTTTTACTTTCACTTTACCTATCCCTGCTGGCATTAAAAAACGAAAAGCGCCGCGCGGTTTTATTTGCGGCATCGTATTTGCTTGCCGCGGTCAACCTGCTGACGATGGAATATTTTTATTTCCTCGAGTTCGTGCGGGTGTTCCTCTTTTGGCAAATGATGCCGGGCGCGGCCAAACCACGCATACAAAAATCCATCGTTTATTTTTTGCCGTACTTCCTTATCTTTGCGGGCGTCACGATCTGGCGCATGTTCTTCTTTACTTTCCAAAACGCCAGCTATCAGTACGTTATACTGGATGCGCTGCGCGAGAATTTCTTTTCGGGGCTGCTGCTGCTGTTTAACAACATCCTCTTGAGTTTCTGGCGGACCGTGTTTGAGGTCTGGATTTATCCCGCCATAACCGTTGGCATCACTGGACTGGGTCCGCTCACGCTAACCGTGATGTTGCTACTTTTATTCTCGATCATTTTCCTGGCTGGAATATATCTGTTCAAATTTAATTCGAGCGATGGCGATGACCGCGATTTTGCAAAACAGGCTGGTGTCATTGGCCTGGTCTTCTGGGGGCTGTCTGGCGGTTCGGTCTGGGTTATTGGCATTGTGCCGCAGCTCAATTTCTCGATTGACCGTTTCATGCTGCCCTTCATGCTTGGTTCAAGTTTGCTGCTCGCAAGCATGATCGCTTTGATAAAAAATAAACGCGTGCAAATGATTCTGGTGGCTTTGCTGGTGGGTTTTGCCGCAAGCAGGCATTTCCGCCTCGATGATATTTTCCGCCGCGACTGGGCCACGCAACAGGATTTATTCTGGCAGATGACATGGCGCATCCCCGCGTTGGAAAAGGGGACGATCCTGCTTTCAAACGACCTGCCCGTGACCTATTATTCAGATAACTCGTTGACCGGCCCACTTAACTGGATCTACAGCCCGCCCGGTGAAATGAACGTCATGTTGTATTTCGCCTCCATCCGCGTTGGGAAAACATTGCCAAGTGTGGAGCCGGGCCAGCCGCATGAGTTGTATTACATTGGCCCAACTTTTTATGGAAATACCTCCAACATCCTCGTGATCCATTACGAGCCGCCCGGCTGTTTCCGCGTGGTGGATGCGGAAGTGGAGGAGGAAAATCGCCTGCTTCCGCCTGCATTGCGGGATGTGGCGCGGTACTCCAACCAGCGTGTGATCCTGTTCGAGAAACAGAACCAGTTACCAGGTCAGCTTTATGGAAGCGAGCCTTCTCACGACTGGTGTTATTATTTCGGGCACGCTGAGTTGGCCCGTCAAAAAAAGGATTGGGAGCAGGTCGTCGAATTGGGTGAAGTTGCCCTTGCGCTGGATGATCATCCCAACGATCCGCTGGAGCGCTTTGTTTTTATCGAAGGGTACGCTCATGTTGGAGATTGGAAAAAAGCGGTAGAATTGTCAACAACTTCATATAAGATTTCAAAAAATTATGTAGGGCCGCTTCTTTGCAGGTTATGGAGCCGCATCGAACGTGAGACTCAAAGTACCCCGGAGCAGGTCTCTGCACTGGATGATGTACGAAGCAAATTCGAGTGTTCACCTTAGAACTTCGCAGTGATTTTCTTCACGAAAACAATTGTAACGATTACAATTGTTTAGACAACTTGAAAGGAGGTCAAAGAAAAAATTGACCCAACAAGTTCCGTCTCAAAACACATATTTCAAAAGGAGAAGAAGAATGCGTAAGAATTTCGCCCGCCTCGCATCCCTTGCGTTGGCACTCATATTCGTTTTGGCTGCTTGTGGAGGCCAGCCAACAGCGGCCCCCGCCACCGAAGCCCCCGTTGTAACCGAAGCGCCCGCCGCAACGGAAGCCCCTGTAGCAACCGAAGCGCCTGTTCAGGAACCGTTCGTTTTTGGGCTGCTCCTCGTCGGTCCGTATAATGACAACGGCTGGAGCCAGGCTCACTACGAAGCCGGTTTGTACCTCGAAGAAAAACTCGGCGCCAAGATGGTTTACCTCGATAAGGTGAACCCCGCTGATCGCCCCGGCACCACCCCCGATCAACTTGCGGAAGAACTGGTTGCCCAGGGCGCCAAGCTGGTCATCTTCAACTCGGATGATATGAAGGATGCCTCCACCACTTTTGCAAAAGCCAACCCTGATGTGTTCGTCATCATGGCTTCCGGCGATCAGGTCTGGTCGGATGGTAAGGCCTTCGAGGAAATCCCCAACCTCACCAACATCATGGGCCGCATGGAATATGGCAAGATGATGGCTGGCTGCGCCGCCGCCCTCACATCCGAGACCGGCAAGATCGGTTACCTTGGACCATTGATCAACGATGAAACCCGCCGCCTCGCCGCCTCCGCTTATTTGGGCGCGAAGCATTGCTGGGAAAACGCCGGCAATGACCCCGCCGCTTTGCAATTCAAAGTGACATGGATCGGCTTCTGGTTCCACATCCCCGGTTTCACCACTGACCCCGTGGATGTTTCCAAGGATTTCTACACCACCGGCTATGATGTCGTTATCTCCGGTATCGACAACCCGGTCAACCTCGGTGAAGCCCAGAAGTTGACTGCCGAAGGAACAACCTCGTTCGGTGTTGCGTATGATTACGTGGCTGCCTGCGATGCCGCCCCCGAAGTTTGCATCGGCGTCCCTTATTTCAACTGGGGACCTGAATATCTTAAGGCTGTTTCCTCCGCGATAGAGGGCACCTGGGAATCTCAATTCATTTGGGTTGGCCCCGATTGGACTGATCTCAACAACCCGGATACCTCCTCCATTGGTTTCGTCAACGGCCCTGCGTTGAGCGCTGAAGCCGCCGCCGCAGTGGATGCGTTCGTCGCCGAACTCGCCGGTGGACTCAATTTGTGGACCGGTCCCATCAACCTGCAAGATGGCTCCGTCTACCTTGCCGACGGCGAAGTGGCAACCGACCAACAGGTTTGGTATCTGCCCCAATTGCTCGAAGGCATGGAAGGCCTGAGCGCCGCCGAGTAAGTTTATGTAACCATGCAGGGACACGGACTTGCCCTGAGCTTGTCGAAGGGAGGCCGTGTCCCTGCTTCATATATCATGGAGAATCGTCCCCATGAACGTCGAACTAAAAAACATCCATAAACATTTCGGCAAGGTTCATGCCAATAAAGGTATTAATTTAAATATTCCCTCCGGCACCATTCAGGGAATTTTGGGGGAAAACGGCGCGGGCAAAAGCACCCTGATGAAAATTCTTTCAGGATTTATTCAAGCCGATTTAGGCAGCGAAATTATTTTAGACGGCAAACCCGTCATCATTGATTCTCCCGCCGACGCGATCCATCACGGCGTGGGCATGTTGCATCAAGACCCATTGGATTTTCCCCCGATGCGGATTTTGGATAATTTTTTACTCGGCCACTCAGGCGGACTCTTCCCCAACCGCACAACGGTCGCGCGGGACTTCAAACTGCTTGCTGAACAATTTGATTTTTCCCTCGACCCAGACAGTTACGTGGATGCGCTCACCGTGGGGGAGCGCCAACAGCTTGAAATCATCCGCCTATTGTGGCTCGGCGCACGCATCCTCATCCTCGACGAGCCGACCACGGGCATCAGCGCTTCGCAGAAATCAAAATTATTTGCCACACTGACAAAACTCGCCGGGCAGGGCATGACGATCATCTTCGTTTCACATAAACTTGAAGATGTGGAACATCTTTGCAACCAGGTGGCGGTATTGCGGGCCGGTGAATTGGTGGGGGAGACCAAACCCCCATACATCACATCCAAACTTGTGGAGATGATGTTCGGCAAGGTAATCACGCTTGGCGAAAGGCAGGCAACCCAGGCGGGCGAAGTTGTACTTTCGTTGAAAAATATATCACTTGAAGATGTGCGCTTGAAAATAAAAAATGTGGGTTTGGAAATCCGCGCCGGTGAAGTGATTGGCCTGGCGGGTATGGAAGGCTCCGGGCAGGGCATGTTCATCCGCGCCTGCGCAGGCTTGACGAGACCTGTCGGAGGCAGGATCAGGCTCAACGGTCGGGATTTGACCGGGAAGTCTTATCACACCTTCAAACGTGCGGGCGTGAATTTCCTGCCAGCCGCACGTCTCGAAGAAGGCCTCGTCCCTGGATTGAATTTGACCGACCATTTTATCCTGGCGGAGGAACCGAAAGGCGTTTTTATAGACCGCGCCGCCGGGCAAAAACTTGCCGAGGAACGCATCCAATCTTTTAATATCCGCGGTACGCCGCTCAGCACGGTTGAGTCCCTTTCGGGTGGTAATCAACAGCGCGCGGAACTGGCGTTGTTGCAATCGCCACTTTCCCTGGTGCTGCTCGAACACCCCACCCGCGGCCTGGATATTGAATCTGTGATCTATATCTGGAGCAAATTAAAAGAGCGCTGCAGGCAGGGCGCTTCGATCATTTTTATTTCATCCGACCTGGAAGAGATTTTGCAATACAGCGACCGCCTGCTTGTATTCTTTAGTGGCAAGGTTTCGCAACCGATTGATGCAGGCGCAACCAGCGTGGAAGAACTTGGTCAATTGATCGGCGGGAAAGGTTGGGCAGACATGGGAGACGAACATGCTTAAAGGTCGTTTCGGAGGATTTTTCTTTCAACTGATTGCGCTTTTGCTGGCATTTGGAGTTGTGTCATTGATCTTGATTTCTGTAGATGCCTCGCCTGCGGATGCCTACAAAAATATGTTCACAGGTTCCTTTGGCTCGCTGCGTAAATTTGCCGAAGTGCTGGTGGCCTTTGTGCCTTTGCTGCTCGTCACTGCGGGCTTGCTGGTGACTTTTTCGTCCGGTCTGTGGAATATCGGTGTGGAGGGACAGGTTGTTTTGGGAGCCATCACAACCACCTGGGTCTTTCGATATTTTCTGGAAAGCGACCTGCCTCCCGCATTGATTATCATCCTTGCCATTTTGGGCGGCATGGTGGGCGGCGCGATATGGGCCTCTTTCACCGGCTTGTTGAAGGTATTTGGCGGGGTGAATGAAATCTTTGGCGGGCTTGGCTTGAACTTTGTTTCTACAGCCCTGACCATCTACCTCATCTTTGGCCCGTGGAAACGCCCGGGTGTTGCTTCCATGAGTGGGACAGTGCCTTTTCCCGATGAATTCTCCCTGCCTCTTTTGGCTGACCTGCGGATCAGTCCCTGGGCACTGGGCATTGCCCTGGCTGGCATTGTGCTCGTATATTTTATTTTGCAGGGCACTTATTTTGGCCTGCGCCTCAAAGCGGTGGGGAAGAACTTCCGCGCCGCGTATTTGCTGGGGATTCCGACCTGGCAGTATTCCATGTATTCCTTCCTGATCTGCGGTGCGCTGGCAGGGGCGGCGGGAGCCGTACAAGTGGCGGCTGTCTATCACCGCCTGATCCCGTCCATTTCCAGCGGATATGGGTATCTGGGACTCATGGTTGCGATGTTGATTAATTACCAGGCAATTTGGGCGGTGCCGGTGGCATTGTTCTTTGCGGCATTGAATATCGGCAGTATTCAACTGCCGATTCTGATGAAACTCGATTCATCCCTTTCCGGTGTTTTGCAGGGTATATTGGTTTTGTTTGTATTGCTGGCAGAGGGTGTGCGCCAGAGATTTGCAAAGAAGGCATAACATGACCCAGGAAACCATCATTATCGGATTGGCTGGTGTACTTGCGGCGGCAGCTCCCGTGATCTTTGCCGTACTTGGTGAAACATTTTCGGAGCGGGCCGGCGTCATTAATCTTTCCATGAATGGAACCATCCTGCTTTCAGCGATGGGCGGTTTTGCGGTGGCCTACAATACCGACAACATCATCCTCGGTTTTCTGGCAGGCATGTTGATCGGTGCGCTCGTGGCGTTGGTTGTGGCCTTTGCAAGCATTACCTTGAAGCAATCGCAAGTGGCAGTCGGTTTTGTGCTTGCGCTCACCTGCCGTGACCTTTCCTATTTTCTTGGAAATCCATACATGGGGGTGCCCGGTCCCCGTTTGCAGGCTGC
>JACPVB010000093.1 GCA_016191985.1 Chloroflexota bacterium
GCTTGATGGACATCCCCTGCGCGATGAATTCATCCAAACCGTTCGCCTCCTTTTCTCGACCTATGCTGAGTCGCTCGACCCGGTCAAGAGTCTCATCCTTAGCAAATCCCCGCGCCGCGAAAACGAATCAGACGAAGCCTATGACCGCCGCATCCGCTCCCAATACGTGGACCGATGCCGCTTCATCCTGCCCGCCGCCGCCAATGCCAACGTGGGCATGACCGCCAACGCCCGTGTGATCGAAATGATGGTCCGCAAAATGCTCTCGCATCCATTGGAAGAAGTCCGCCAGATCGGCGGGACGGTCAAGGAAGTTTCCAAGGCCGAAACCCCTACACTGGTCAAGTATGCGGATGCTGTGCCATATTTGGTTGAAACTTATTCAGAGCTTAATTTGAAAATGCAAGAGCAAGCTCTTACATTCCAAAATTGGTGCAACCTCATCGACCATGACAAAGACGGTGAAAAGAAAATCCTCGCCGCCGCTTTGTATCGCTTTCACGAAATGCCGTTCGCAGATGCGCTGGCTTACGTCAAATCATTGAAGAAAAAAGAGCGTGATGGACTCGCAGAGATTTTGCTTGGAAAACTTGGCAAATACGATGTGCCCCTGCGTGAACTGGAATATTCCACCTACACCTTCGACCTCGTCATGGATCAGGGCGCGTACGCCGAGTTCAAACGTCACCGCATGATGAGCCAGACCCCGCAGCGGCTGACGACTCGGCTTGGGTATTCGATTCCGCTGCTCGTAACAGAAGCAGGCTTCGGGTCCAGGTATGAAGCGGCGATGGAAGCCGCGATCCAGATGTACGAAAAATTACATGACTTCAATCCCGATGTCGCGCAATACGTTGTCCCCAATGGATTCAACCGCCGCGTGCTGGCACAATTCAATTTGCGTGAGGCGTTTGCGTTCTGTCAATTACGTACGGCAGCGAATGCGCATTTTTCGATCCGCAGGGTGGCGCAGAAAATGTACGAGGAAATGAATCGTGTACACCCGATGTTGACGAAGTACATGAAACTGCGCGAGGAAACCTGGGAGCAGGTGGAAGAAGATAATTTTGCGAAGGTATAATTGGCATAACCAAGAATGAAAAACGTTCAACCTCAACAACCGTCTCATATTTCTCCATATGCGAAGGCATGCCTGGACGCTTTGGTAAAAGCAGGTCTTGCGAATTACATTTCCATCGGCGGGGGGCTGGGGCTGTTTCACTATCTTGATTATCGCCCAACTCATGATGTGGATGCGTGGTGGGCAAAGTCACTGACCGATGAACAGAAAGATACGGTTACGCAAACGCTTGTAACAGCGTTATCCAGCTTTGGCGATGTACGTGTTCGCGAATGGGGAGAAGTTGCCAGCGTTGAACTATCTCAGCAGGGCAAGACGGTTTTCAGTTTTCAGATTGCATTCCGCTCAGTGCGCCTTGAAGAACCGGTCAAGACTGGCTGGGTTGACATCCCAGTGGATAGTTTGGCGGATCTAGCGGCAAGTAAGATGACAGCTTTGGTTGAACGAGGTGCACCGCGCGATTTTTTGGATATCTACAGTCTATGCCGCGCAGAATTATTAACTGTGGACGAATGTTGGGCTTTATGGCGTAAGCGACAAACGCTTGCAGGCAGTGATGCGGATATGTCCCGCGCCCGCCTTGCAATTGAAACTCATCTCGAACGAATTGCCATGCACCGTCCTCTGGACCAAATCGCCGACAGCCAACAACGCAAGCAGGCAAGAGAATTGCGTGATTGGTTTTTAAATGTTTATTTGCAGGCGTCCAATGAGTGATTTTCCCTGGCTGGATGGCTCTCTATATCCCGATGTGGAATTGCCCGAAAAATTGGATACATTATCCAGGCGGGTGGATTTTATTGCGCGGTTGTGCGGTGCATGGGATTTTGGTTTACTGCCGGATAACGCTACGATTGTGGAAATCCGAAAAGAGAGTTGGAAACCTGCTGTAGACTCCTGCCGACTGTTGACCTCTCCGGCATATCATCTGCTGCGGCGCTGGCATGGGCTGGCGCGTCTTGAATATCTGGGACAACAGATTCCGGCAATTCGTGATGATCCCTGCCTGGCCTCGGTGTGACGTTTTGAAATTCCTGAAAATTCGACCCCGGTTCATAAGAAAGCCGGGGTCGAATTTTATAAGCTAATCGTCCTCTTCCTCTTTTTTCACCTCAAAAATCACATCGATCTTTTCCATGATCTCCGCTGTGATTTTGTCCACCACATCGGCGGCTTTCATATTTTCGTGGACTTGTTCCACACGGCTTGCGCCGGTGATGACGGTGCTCACGAAGGGATTTTTTAAACACCAGGCCAGTGCCAGTTGCGAAAGCGTACAGCCGAGCTCCTTTGCAATTGGCTCCAGGGTGGTAACCTTTGCAAGTTTTTCCTTGTTTGTCAAACTATCCTTCAGCCAGTCATATCCCTTCAACGCGCCGCGGCTGTCTTTGGGAATGCCGCCCTGGTATTTGCCCGAAAGCAAACCGGAAGCCAGTGGACTCCATGTGGTTGATCCATAGCCGTATTCTTTGTAAAAGCGAACATAATCACCTTCCATGCGTTTGCGCTCGAACATGTTGTACTGCGGCTGTTCCACCACAGGCTTGTGCAGGTGATACCGCTCCGCAATTTGTATCGCTTCGATGATTTCCGAAGCCGCCCATTCGGAGGTGCCCCAATACAAAGCCTTGCCCCATTCGATGATGTTGTGCATGGCCCACACCGTCTCTTCGATGGGCGTGGTCGCATCGGGGCGGTGGCAGTAGATCAAGTCCACATAGTCGAGCTGCAATCTTTCAAGCGAACCATTAATTCCCTCGATGAGACGTTTACGGTTAAGCGTATTTTTCTCATTGATGCCATCGTTCAATCCCCAATAAAATTTTGTGGAAACAAGATAACTCCCGCGCCGCCACTTTAATTTCTTGAGCGCATCGCCCATCACTTGTTCCGATTTGCCACCTGCGTACACTTCGGCATTATCGAAAAAGTTCACGCCCGCGTCATATGCCGCAGACATCATGTTCAATGCCAGGTCCACATCTGCCTGGTTATGAAATGTGACCCACGAACCAAAAGATAACTCGCTTACTCGAATGCCAGTCTTGCCAAGATGACGATACTTCATTGTTCCTCCAATTTTTTTTGTACCGCACACTTGCCCTTGCGGGCAGTGCCAGGGAGATTTATCTTGCAAATCGCCGCGCGAAATAAATTTCGCGATACTTCGCATCACATTATAATCACCTCATGCGAAAATCATTCCTTCTTTGCGCATTGCTTCTCTCCGCATGTGCTCCCGAAACCAAACAACCTCTTGACGTTTCACTTCAACCCTACCTTACCAGCACGTCCGCGCCAAGTTCCACGCCAAATATCATTGTCGTTATCGAAACGCCCGTTCCAACAAACACACCTTTCATTTACATCGTCGAAGCGGGTGATACGCTCAGCGAGATTGCCGAGAAATTTAAAATTTCACAGGATAAGTTAAGAGCGGCGAATCCAGATGTCAGCCCAAACAGCATGTCCATTGGGATGACGCTCATCATCCCAGACCCATCCTCCGCGATAGCAAGCGCCTCGACGCCCACGCCCGTGCCTGTTCCCATTACCCAAACAGTTTGCCACCCCTCAGCAGACAATGGATTGTGGTGTTTCGCATTGATCCAAAATAACTCGGCTAAGCCGCTCGAAAATATTTCGGCACAAATCACATTGCTCGATGAAAACAATAACGCCATCGCGAGCCAGACCGCATTCACGCCGTTGGATATGATTCCCTCGAGTTCGTCTCTGCCGGTGTATGTTTTCTTCCCAGATACTTCTGCAAATGCAAATATGCAAGTCCAATTGTTGAGTGCGATTCAATCCGACAACTCGCGCTACCTGCCTGCAACCTTGAACAACACGGTTGCCCAAATTGATTGGAGCGGCAAATCTGCCCAGCTCAGCGGACAAATTCTTTTACCCGCAGAATCACAAGCCGCAACCCGTGTTTGGGTGGCGGCGGTGGCCTATGACAGGCATGGACAAGTGGTTGGGATCAAACGCTGGGAGGGCGGAGCGATTCAGACGGGGGGGAGTATCGCTTTCAGTTTTTCAGTGGCAAGCCTCGGCGGAGTCATTGAGGCGGTGGAATTTGTGGTGCAGGCTAATCCATAGCGGGTTTAAAGTTTTTCGTCAGCACCGCCCTTCCGTCGGACAAAAATCCCCAATACAAATACACCGACAATCAATAACAGGACAAGACAAAAACACAGCATGGAAAGGGTCAAGCTGAGCGGCGGGCCGCTGGGGGTTGTTTGTTCCGCTGGTACGGATGGCGTGGGGGTGGCGAGTGGATAAAAGTTCGTGGTTCGCGCGTCCACAGAAATGGCGGGGGGCTGGGCAAATGCCAGGGTGGATATGAATCCAATTGTCAATAAAACAAAGATGGCTATTCGGGTTTGCATCAAACGTTCCTCCGGTGGGATGGTCACATATTTCGCCTTTTCACAAGCGGGAAAGCGCAATTTGTGACCGCAGGCATTATATATCATCAAAGAAATCCATCATTCCCAAATAGGACAAAATCAGGATGTTTTCATGACATCCATCCACCCTCAAAACTCAGCCTCATTTAATGTCAACATGTAAAATGGACATTGTTTGTAACATTTCACACTTTGTACCCCAAAGTACCGTTGACAACTATTTTTGGAGGAAGACGCATGAAGATCAATAAATTCTTTCTTGGTGGAGCGTTCATTTTAGCCGCGGTGGTCTACCTGATCGCTTCATCGACACAGGCGAACGCAGAATATTTTCTGACCGTGGACGAGTTAAATGCAGAGGGTGCGTCGGCTGTTGGAAAAAGCCTGCGTCTTTCCGGTGCAGTAATTGCCGACACGATCCAGTATGATGCGGCCACGCTTACTCTTACGTTCGAGATCGCGCACGTCTCCGGCGATAATAAAGAAATTGAAGCGCAAGGCGGCCTGGCGGAAGTCCTTTATCAAGCCGTGAATGACCCGTCCCGCCAAAGGATTAGAGTTGTTTACGTAGGCCCCAAACCAGATTTATTGCGCGGCGAGGCGCAGGCCATCATGACGGGCAAACTGGGCGAGGATGGCATCTTCCATGCCGAGGAGCTTTTGCTCAAATGTCCCACTCGCTATGAAGAAGCGGTTCCAGAACAGGCTTCAAATAATTAAAAAAACAGCCTGATAGGTGACTGCCTGTCAGGTTTTATTTCCATTCAAGCCAATGCTCCCGCGGCGTTCTCGCCGCCGGGGACGGCGGCTAGAGCTTTTGGAGAATCCTTATGTTTGCTGAATTTGGATATGGCGTTTTACTGGTAAGTTTTATCGTTGCGATCTACAGCGGTGTTGCGGCAGTCTATGGGGCGGTCAACAAATCCGCTCCCCTGGTGGAAAGCGCGCGGCGCGCCATGCTGCTGACCTTCCCCCTCATTTCCATTGCCGCAGCAGCGCTCATTTATTTGCTTGTGACGAATCGTTACGAAGTGGCTTTCGTCTACGAAGTGACCAGCCGCAGTATGCCCACTTACCTCAAGATCACGGCCTGGTGGGGTGGACAAGCCGGCTCGCTCGTCTTTTGGTCCTGGCTGCTGGCGGTCTTCACCTCCGCAGTCACCCTGCGAAAATGGGACCGTGACATCGAGTTCCTGCCCTGGGTGATTATGGTCTCAGCCATCACACTGACATTCTTCCTCGGCATGTCGATCTTTTTTGAAAATCCCTTTGCGCGTTTCTGGCTCGTTGACGGAAACGTCCTACCGAGCATGTTCGCACCCGCAAACGCGACCGTGTTCACGCCGCAGGATGGGCAGGGACTAAATCCGCTTCTGCGCCACCCGGGCATGGTCATCCATCCACCCATGCTTTATCTTGGCTTCGTCTCTTTCGTGATCCCCTACGCCTTCGCCATGGCGGCGCTCATCACCGGCCGCACGGATGACCGCTGGATCCGCATCACCCGCCGCTGGTCTTTGTGGGCCTGGTTGTTCCTTTCCTTTGGCCTCGTGCTTGGCGGACGCTGGGCCTACGACGTTTTAGGCTGGGGCGGCTACTGGGGCTGGGACCCGGTCGAGATCGCGGCCTTCATGCCGTGGCTGACGGGGACTGCATTTTTACATTCGGTCATGATTCAGGAAAAGCGTGGCCTGCTCAAGCACTGGAACATGATCCTCGTAATCCTCACCTATGCACTGGTTATTTTTGGAACTTTCCTAACGCGCTCCGGCGTGCTTTCATCCGTCCACGCATTTGCAAACAGCCCAATCGGTCCCTTCTTCATGGGGTTTGTGACCCTCACGCTGGTTGCGTCCGTTGCGCTGGTGATCTGGCGCTGGCCTATTTTGCGCAGCGAAACCGAAATGAAATCCATGCTCTCGCGCGAGGCCTTGTTCCTGCTGAACAACCTGCTTTTCATGAGCATTCTGGTTGTCTGTTTCTGGGGCGTGATCTTCCCGCTCATTTCCGAGTTATTTACAGGCGCGAAAGTGACCGTCGGCCCGCCGTTTTATGAGCGTGCAACCGCCCCACTCTTCTCGTCCTTGCTCTTCTTAATGGCGGTTGCGCCGCTTTCGGCCTGGGGGCATTCCACCTTGCAGACCCTGGGGAAGGCAATCTGGAAATCCACTGTTGCTGCTCTTGTTGTGACGGTGGCATTTTATTTCACCTACACCCAAAACATCGGCGCATTGGTCGGTTTCTTCCTGATCGCATTGGTGCTGTTCGCAACTGTCCATGAATTCTGGCGCGGCACACGCGCCAGACAAAAGGCACAGGGCGAGAATTTCCTCACCGCCCTCTCCCGCCTGATGGAACGCAATCGACGCCGCTATGGTGGCTACATCATTCACATCAGCATGGCGTTGATGGCCATCGGCATTCTCGGCATCGAAATTTTCCAAAAGGAAACGCAAGGGACGCTGGCGGCAGGCGAGCAATTGAACATCGCAGGTTACACCGTTGAATACCGTGAACTTGCATCCTGGGACAACCAGGGTGAGGGTGTGAATTACACCCGCGCCGTGGTGGATGTGTACGAAAACGGAATCTACCTTGGCCAGCTCAACCCGCGCATCGATTATTACTTCGACTCCCAGCAAAACATGACTATCCCCGGTCAACGCTCCACTTTGAGGGATGATCTTTACATCCTGCTGGTGGATTGGCAGCCCGTCTCCACCATCGGTGCGACCTTCAAAATCTATGTTAATCCACTGGTGAACTGGTTATGGATCGGAAGTTTGCTTTTCCTTGCTGGCGTAATCTTCGCCGCCTGGCCGGACCGCGACCCGTCAGAGGAACCCGCACGGCGCAGTGTGGCAAGGGACAGCCGTCAGCCAAGTGCGGCGGATTAATTCGTAAACCGTGATCCGTAAAGAGGTATTTATGAACTTTGCTTTTGGTAAGAATTATTTACGCATTACGTTTTACGCATTACTTTTTACTATCTTGACCTTTGCAGCAACAACCGTCTTCGCCCAGGATGACACGCCCACAGACGACGAGGTAAATGCAATTGCCAAGCAGTTGTACTGCCCCGTTTGCGAAAACACCCCGCTGGACGTGTGTCCAACGGAGGCGTGCCGTCAATGGCGGGAGTTGATCCGCACCCAGCTTTCACAAGGCATGACCGAGGCCGAGATCAAACAATATTTTGTGGATAACTATGGCGCGCGCGTGTTGGCTGAACCTCCGCGCACGGGTTTGAACTGGCTGGTATATCTCCTGCCGCCCGCCATTATCCTTTTGGGGGCCGTATTCCTCTTCCGCTCTTTCCGGGAGTGGACCAGGTCCTCGCAAGCCGAAACAGGCCCGGGCGGAGAGAGAAGCGAAACGTCTTCCCCGTCAAAAGATGATTACGTCGCCCGTCTTGAAGAAGAATTGAAGAATAGAAAATAAATCCCCTCTCCCTTCCTCTCTCCGCTTGGGCTTCGCTCAGCGCGAATGAGAGCGGGCAAGGGATGAGGTTTTGGGAGAATGTGATGACTGAAACAACCCCGCAAAAACGCGGCGTGCCGCTCTGGGTGCAAATTGTTATTTGGGTTTTTCTGGTTGGTTTGCTTGCGTTGGTTGGGGTAATCCTCAGCAAACGCCAGCAGGGGACGGTACAGCCCGGCGATAAAATTCCCGATTTTACATTGCCATTATTCAGCGGTTATGAGTATGAAGGGAAAAGTGAAGTGAAGCTCTCGGACCTTCAAGGCAAGCTCGTGGTGCTGAATTTCTGGGCATCCTGGTGCAAGCCCTGTGAACAGGAAGCCGCCGAACTGGAAGAAGCCTGGGAGTTTTACGAACCCGGCGGTGAGGTGGTTTTCCTCGGCGCAGATTATGTGGATACCGAACCCGAAGCGCGCGCCTATTTAAAAAAGTTTGGAATTACCTATTCCAACGGTCCCGATATGGGCACAAAGATTTCGCAAATGTTCCGCATCCGCGGCGTGCCTGAAACTTATTTCATAGACCAGAACGGCGTCCTGTATTACGTGAAAATCGGGCCTTTTCTTTCGGTAGATGAAATCAAATCCATCGTTGCACAAAAACTCCCTTAAGGCGGACACATGGAATTAGGCTCACTCTTTTTGGTACTGGCAGTTCTTGTAATTGTCGGCGTTTATTTGTACGCGCCGTTTACAGCCCACGCCCGGCGCGTACGCGTCAACGAGACCCATGAGGTCTCGGCATTAAAAGCGGAACGTGACCGTGTGATCAACTCATTGCAGGAACTTGATTTCGATTTCAATCTCGGAAAAATTCCCGCCGAAGATTACCCCGAACAACGCGCCGCGCTCCTTCAAAAAGGCGCGGATATCCTGCGTAAGCTCGATGAACTTGCGCCGATCCCAGCCTCTGCCAGCAATGCCGAAGCGCGGATCGAAAAGGCCGCCGCCGCCAAACGCGCGGATGCCCCCGACCAGGCCGCGGAAGTAAGCGACGATGATCTCGAATCCATGATTGCGGCGCGGCGCAAGCAACATAAAAGCAAATCCGCAGGCTTTTGCCCAAGATGCGGCAAGCCCGTTTTGGTTACCGATAAATTCTGCCCATCCTGCGGGAAGGGTTTGAAGTAATTAGCTTTTAGCCATTAGCGATTAGCTAAAAGCCAAATGCTAAAAGCTAACAGCTAATGCTGCATCTTTGAGGAACTTATGAAACTACATCCCATTTTTATTTTAGCGATAAGCGCAGTATTCCTTACAGCCTGTAATTTCACCCTCGCGGCGGATGTCACTCCCCCGCCCAATTACGTGGCGCCCACCCCCGCTCCTACGCTGGGGCCGCTCTACCCCGCCAGCGCGCCGGACATTGCAAACGGCAAATTGATTTACGCTGAAAAATGCGCGGCTTGTCATGGTGATACGGGACTTGGCGACGGTGAACAAGGCAAGGAACTCCCCGTCCCTGTGGCTGCTTTTGCGTTACCCGAAACCGCCAGCATAGCCTCCCCTGCAAAATGGTACACCACCGTCACGCAAGGCAACCTCGACCGTTTCATGCCGCCCTTCCTCAGCCTGAGCGACCAGGAACGCTGGGATGTTGTGGCCTACGCGCTTACCCTTCAAACCACAACTGAACAACTTGAAACAGGCAAATCATTGTTTGAAGAAAACTGTGCCGATTGCGGCAAAGTTTTCAGCAGCCAGGAAATGATGTCCGCGCTTTCCGCGGATGATATTGTAAGAATAATTAAAGAAGGCACAGACGGCCTGCCCGCCTTTGGAAGCAATTTCAGCGACGAGGAAGCCTATGCGGTTGCAGCACACATCCGTACGTTGACCTTTGCGCCTCCTGCCGCGCCGGTAGTTGTTTCTGCAACTGAGACTCCCGTCGCCGCTGTGGCAGAGGCTCCGCCCGTAGGGGCCGGGGAAGCACCGCTCGATGCCACCGCCCAAGCCACCCTGAGCGCAGCCGAAGGGACGCCGGAAGCGACAGTTACGGAAGAACCCGTCATCAGCGCAGGCAAAATCAGCGGTCTGATTGATAACCGCACCGGTAAAGATTTCCCATCCGAGCTTAAGATTACCCTGCGCGGCTACGATCACGGCAGTGACCCAAGCGCCGGCCCGCAGGAAGTTCTCACGCTGGAAGGAAGCATCAACGCGGACGGAACCTACGTTTTTGAAACTGAGATCGCTGAAAGCCAGATCTATTTGACAGAACTTGAAGTGGATGGTTTAAACTATCAATCTGAATTTGCCGTTGTGCCTGCCGATACAACCGAACTGGCACTGCCGGATATCATCGTCTACTCCACCACGGAGGATTACAGCGCCCTGAAGATCGATTCAGTGCAAGTCTTCTTCGACTTTGCAACCGAAGATATAGCGCAGGTATTTTCCGTTTACAACATCTCCAACCCCAGCGACAAAACCATCATCATAAAAATGGGGGATGAGCAAAAAGTGCCGTTCATTGCCTTCCCGGAAGGCGCCAGCGCACTCGGCTATGAGGCCACACAAGATAGCGCGGCCTTCGTACCCACCGCAGACGGTTTTGCCATGCCGCCCAGCGAAACAACCTATGGCTTGATCGCATTCGCATCCATTCCCAAGGCCAAGGAAATCAACATCTCCCAGCCTGCCTTACTTCCCATCGGCGAGTTATCCCTCTTCCTACCCGAGGGTGTGGAAGCGAAAGGCAATACGCTCACAGATGAGGGTATTCAAACCATCCAAACCACGAACTTCCATGTGTATACTGCCAGTGCAATGGACAAAGGCGGCAGCCTTGAATTCACGCTGACAGGCGAACCAGAGAATACCGCTGTCGCTCCCGATATTACGCAGAACCAGACTTTGCTAATCGGCATCGGCACGCTCGGTGTGGCGCTCGTCCTTGCCGGAGTGTGGATGTACATGCGCGATAGGAAAAAAGAGGAAGAATTCGAAGATGAAGAGGATGAATTTGGCGACACCGAATCCATCATGGATGCCATCATCGCTCTCGACGACTTGCACCGCGCCGGCAAACTCTCCGACGCGGCCTACAAACAAAGACGCGAGGAATTGAAGGACGCGTTAAAGAGAAAGTCATAAAGCGTGATGCGTGAACAACGATTCACGCATCACGTTCCACGGGATATAAAAATGATCGAAACCAAAAAACTCGTCAAACGCTTTGGGTTAAAAACCATCCTGCGCGGAGTGGATTTTTCCGTGGAACCCGGTGAATTCGTAGCCCTGCTCGGACCGAACGGAGCGGGCAAGACCACCTTCCTGCGGATTCTCGCCTCACTCTCCCGCCCCAGCCTGGGAAGTGTCAAAGTGGCAGGGCACTCGCTGCCGCATGAATCCTCGCAAGTCCGCGCAAAGCTGGGTGTCGTCTCCCATCTCCCCCTGCTCTACCCCGACCTGACCGCCGAAGAAAATTTACAGTTCTATGCCCGCATGTACGGCATTCCGAATTACGCAGCACGCATCACGGAAGTCCTGCAAATGATCGGCCTCGAATCCCGCCGCAAAGACCTCGTCCGCACATTCTCACGCGGAATGCAGCAGCGTCTCGCCATCGGCAGGGCCGTCATCCACGACCCCGAAGTGATGCTGTTCGACGAACCATACACCGGCCTCGACCAGGATGCCTCCGAAATGCTGGATGAAGTCCTTCGCTCCGTCGCCGCCGAAGGCCGCACCGTCGTCATGACCTCGCACGATCTCGCCCGCGCCGAAGACCTCGCCACACGGTTCGACATCCTCTCGCGCGGAGTCATCGCCGCTTCTGCCACGCAAAAAGAATTACAGAAAACAAATCTGCTCGCATTCTACAAACAGGCACTGGTGGATTGATATGACAACGAATCAAAAAACAGAAGGCAGAAAACAGAAGGCAGACAGTCAAGAGTCTGCTTTCCGCCTTTTACCTTCCACAGCCAAACCCTCTTTCATCAAAGCTACCTTGGCCATCGTCCAAAAAGACCTGGCCGCGGAACTCCGCTCACGTGAACTGCTCTCCGCCATGTTGGTTTTTTCCATGCTTGTCATCCTCATCTTCAATTTTGCATTGGAATTGGATGTGAAAGTGCGACAATCCGTCACCGCCGGCGTGCTGTGGACAACCTTCGCCTTCGCCGGCACGCTCGGCCTCAACCGCTCGATGGCCGTGTAAAAGGACCGCGGCTGTATGGACGGTCTCCTGCTTGCCCCCGTGGATCGCTCCGCCATCTTCTTCGGCAAGGCCATCAGCAACCTCGCCTTCATGCTCATCGTGGAAGCGATTGTCCTCCCGCTTTATGCCCTGCTTTACAACGAAGTCCGCATTTTTCAACCAAGTTTTCTCGGGGTGATCCTGCTTGGTTCCATCGGCTA
>JACPVB010000094.1 GCA_016191985.1 Chloroflexota bacterium
AACCGGTTGCCAATTCGGGCTGCACGGCTATTGTCCACTGGCCGGATGGCCGCACAGAGTCGACCAACATCACAACCAATTCCAATGGCGTGGGCATCATCTCACTCTCTTTCACCAACCAGCCCTACGGCAGCCTGATTTACACAGACGTTACCTGCACCTCCAACGGGTTGAGCGCCACCACCACCACATCGTTCAGAATCTGGTATTAAATTCAAATTCCCTTTTGTACCGCTCGAAAGTACTGCAATATAAATATTGCAGTACTTTTTTATAACAATTCCTTCAAATCAAAAACGGGGCCATCTTTGCAAGCCATCTTCCATTGCTGCCCAACCATCACCGCACAGATGCCGCATTCGGCGAGCGCGCCACAAGGCATTTGCGTGCGAATTAAGACCTGCACTTCCCCCTGCGACTGTCGCTCAGGATGCGCCGCGACCTGATTCTTTTTCCCAAGCATTTCTTTCAGCTGATTCATATTCTCGCGCGCCACATCCATGGCGGCGTAATCGGCCCATGGAAGAATTTCCAACATGGCTTTTAAGGGTTGTACTTCCACAACTTCAGGCAGGTCGTTGACCTGGGTATCGCACAGCAGAACGATTTCGGCATTTTGTTTGAGCGCGAGGGATATTAATCCGTGCAAGCGGGTGGGAGAATCATCGAAGGCGATCAATGCCACTTTGCGGGCAGGCACGGGGATCGTGAAGCCATGTCCCAACGGACCGCGCAGGTTGAGGAACGTGCCCAATGTCCATGAAGCGGGCAAAGGAGCGGCAGAAAAAAACCCATTCGGCGCGGGGCGGTTGAAGAAAACAGGATCAGCTATCGGTGAGTCCGAAGCGTTTGCGTGGGCGAGCAGGTACTGTCCGGGGGCGGGGATCAGTTCGGGCGGGCAATCGATGCGGGCGGAGCCGTCCCAAAAAATTTCCTTGATGATGCCTTTGTCAATCTTCATTGGAGAAATGTTAACACGCATTAAGGGCAGAAGCAAGCGGGTTATAATCACAAAAAATAGGTTTCGGAGGAAACTATGAATATTTCAACTTTACTGCAGGGACTTGCGTCCTTTGCCTGGATCGCTTTTTTCGGCGTGCTGGTGATGATCTTCGTGCGTTCCAGCCGCAACCAACCCGCAAAAGGATTGACCTCGATAGTGATTATTTTGCTGGTTGCCGCAGTTCTCTTGACCTCGGTGGGCGCAGGGTTGGTTTTCCTGCAAGCCAACGAATATGGTGTGGTGATCTCAGCTTTTCAGCCGAACGGCTATCGCACACAGGCGTTGGGACCGGGCTTGCATTGGATCATCCCGTTCATCGAGAGCGTGCAAAAATATTCGGTTGCGCGGCAAACGTATACCATGTCTTCCGCGAGCACGGAGGGATCCGTGCAGGGGGATGATTCCATTCAGGCGCGCACCAAGGACGGCCAGCAGGTCTTCATCGATGCTTCCGTCATTTATGCGGCGGACCCCACACAGTTAATTCAATTGCACATCAACTGGCAAAACCGCTATGAAGAAAATGTGGTGCGGCCTGTGGCACGCGCGGCTATCCGCAATGCGGTTTCACAATTCGGCGTAGAAGAATTGGTGAGCACAAAGCGGGGTGAGTTGGAGCAGGCGATCCGTGATGAGATCGAAGCCAAACTCAAAGCCAACAATATCATCATGTCCGATTTTCTGATGCGTAATATTCGTTTCAGCGATGAATACGCGGCCGCTGTGGAACAAAAACAAGTTGCGGAACAACAGGCTCAGCAAGCCAAGTTTGTTGTGGAATCAAAGAAGCAGGAAGCCGAACAGGCGCGCCAGATCGCGCAAGGTCAGGCGGATGCGGCTGTGATCGCGGCGCAGGGCGCGGCGGAAGCGCGCCTCATCGAGGCAGAAGCGGAAGCACAAGCCAATCGCTTGATCGCGGAATCGATCACGCCTGAATTGGTACAGTATCAATACGTTTTGAAACTTGCCCCGGGCGTGCAGACCATTTTCATCCCTACCGGCAATCAGTTTATTTTGCCGCTGCCCGGCTCACCTCCAATCCCGCAGTAATCATGAAAAAGAGTATTAACCATAGAGGACACAGAGTTCACAGAGATTTTTAAAAGGTTTCTCTGTGGTCTCTGTGGCAAAAGACTCTAGGTCATTCTGGAGAATAAATGCCGATTCCACAAACTGGACGCGAAATTCGCCTGACGACTCTTTCCGCCTGCGCGGGTTGAGCTTCCAAACTAAGCGCGGAAGCGCTGACGCAGGTTCTGCGTCCCATTAAAGATATCTTCAACCCCGCCTCGTATCCGGACCTGTTGATTGGCCTTGACTCCCCGGATGACGCGGCCGTTTGGCGTTTAAGTGACGACAAAGCCATTGTGGTCACCACGGATTTCTTTACCCCGGTTGTGGATACGGCCTACGAATACGGCGCGATTGCCGCGGCAAACAGTCTCTCGGATGTGTATGCGATGGGCGGAATGCCTTTCCTGGCGTTGAACATTGCGGCCTTGCCGGATAATCTTCCCACTGAAATATCTAGTGAAATTTTACGCGGTGGCGCAGAGAAGGCGCGTGAGGCGGGCGTCGTGGTCGCAGGCGGACACACAGTCAAAGACAATGAACCGAAATTCGGGTTGGTGGCAATCGGGTTTGTGGACCCGCGCAAGCTCATCAGCAAAAGCGGATTGAAAGTTGGCGATGTGCTCGTGTTGACAAAACCCCTCGGCGGCGGTGTGACCACGACTGCCTTGAAGCAGGAAAAAGTAGAAGAAGCGCACATCAACGAAGCGATTGAGTGGATGTCTCGTTTGAATAAAACCGCCAGCGAGTTGGCCGTGGAATTCGGTGTGCGCGGTGGGACGGATGTTACCGGCTTCGGCTTGCTCGGTCACGGCCTGGAAATGGCAAAGGCATCCGGGGTGTCCCTGCACATTGAATATTCAAAGATTCCCTTTTTGAGCGGCGCGCGCGGATATGCGGAGAAGGGTATTTTCCCCGGCGGCGCATTTGACAATAAAATGTATTTTGAAAAATCGGTTAATTTCAACGAAAAAATTAACGAACCTGCCCAAATGCTGTTGTTCGATCCGCAGACTAGCGGGGGTTTGTTGCTTGGTGTTCCCCGTGAAAAATTGGCTGAGTTTGAACAGCGGGCGCGGGAAATGAATCAGCGGGTGTGGGTGATCGGGGACGTGCGAGCAGGCGTCGGCGCGGAGGTTGAAGCGTAATGTTCCGCATCGGCATTTTGGAATTGGCGTTAACCTGCGGGCTTATCGTCCTGGCGATCATTATTCCCTTGATCGTGTCCCGTGGGTATGCGCGGTTGAACAAGCGTTTGAAAAATATCGAAAAGAAGATCAATAAAAAGAATGCCTGATTTGTGGGACACGCTTTCGCCGCCCTGGCGGGCCGCGCTTGAAATGGCATGGGAGGCATATTGCAGCGGCACGGTACCAATCGGCGCGGTGGTTGCGGATGCACATGGAAATGTCGTTTCACGCGGACGTAACCGCATCCTGGATGCATCCGCTCCGGATGGGCAGGTGTGCAATGATACGCTGGCTCATGCCGAGTTGAATGCGTTGCTGGCTTTGAAGCTCGACCAGCAGGGCCGCCATGCTTCCGTTCTTTATACAACCATGGAGCCTTGTCCATTGTGCATGGGCGCGTTTTATATGTCCCAAGTACGGACGGTCCACTTTGCGGCGCGCGACCCGTATGCTGGCAGCGTCAACCTTTTAGGGACAACTCCCTATCTCAGCCGAAAGCCCATCCGAGTTGTTACGCCTTTTAGCTCCGCCCTTGAAATCGGCCTGATCGCAATGTTGGTGGAAAGGGAAATAATGCTGCGCGGAGAAGCTGTAATTTCGAGCCGTTTTTTTGACGAATGGCGGGCCATGTCTCTTGAAGCCGTGGAATTTGGGGTCAGGTTGTTTCGGTCGCAGGAACTGCGCAAAAGGCAGAAAAACGGCCTCTCTGCAAATGAAGTTATAAATTGGCTTACATATCAGGTACAATAAGGGCTGAAAATTCTTTTGCAACAAACATCATGTCTGAAATCCCCATAGAACCCGATCCAAGCTTCTCCGCGATCCACCTCCCATGTAATTCATCCATCCAAATTGATGAAATTGTATTTCGCCGCGAATCCATTTTGCGGCTTAATGGTTTTAACCCCCAGAGACTACTTTGCAAGTAAAAGGAAATCATGAGCATTGGTAATGAGATATTAATGATTTTTATTCTGATATTGGTAAATGCCTTTCTTGCCATGTCGGAAGCCGCGCTGGTTGCCTCGCGTAAGGCACGCCTGCAACAGCAGGCCGGCGATGGCAATAAATCATCGGCTTTGGCGATCAAGTTGATCGAGGATCCAAATATTTTCCTGTCCACCATCCAGATCGGCATTACGTTGATCGGGGTGCTGGCTGGCGCGGTTGGCGGCGCAACCATTTCAGAGACATTGGCTGAAGCGCTGAAGAACGTCCCTTATATCGGCGAATACAGCACCTCGATAGCGCTGGGAGTCGTGGTAATTTCCATCACGATCCTGACCATCTGGCTGGGCGAGCTGGTTCCAAAAAGACTTGGCATCAACAGTCCTGAGAAAATCGCTCAAACGGTGGCGGGGCCGATGCTTTTTCTTTCAAGGCTATTTTCCCCGTTCATCAAACTCATGAGCGGAGCCACAAACTTTATTCTGCGCCTGATCGGGGTCAACCCTTCCACAGACCCTCCCATTACGGAAGAAGAACTTCAGATGCTGATCAACCAGGGCACGGAAGCGGGCGTGTTCGAAGAGGCCGAGCAGGATATGGTCGAAGGTGTATTCAGTTTGAGCGACCAGCGCATTTATTCGTTAATGACGCCGCGTACGGAAATCGTCTGGCTGGATGTGGAAGACAGCATGGAAGAAATCCGCACCAAGATTGCGGAAAGTGATTATTCCCGTTTCCCCGTACGGCAGGATTCGCTGGAAACGATCCTGGGTATTGTTAAGTCACGCGACTTGTTGGTACAAAGCTTATCCGGGGAGGAAATAAAATTAAAAAATCACCTCAAGCCCGCTTATTTCATCCCCGAAACCATGTTCGCATCCCGCGCTTTGGAAATCTTCAAGGAAAAAGGCACCGAACTGCTGTTGGTTGTCGATGAATTCGGCGGGTTGCAGGGCTTGATCACCATCAACGACATTATCGAAGAAATTGTCGGGGAGATCGAGCTGGAAGAACCGCAGGCCACCCAGCGCCAGGACGGTTCGTGGCTATTGGACGGCATGTTGGAAGTGGACGAGTTCAAGGAAATCTTCAATCTTGATGATTTGCCCCACGAAGATGAATATGAAACCTTGAGCGGCTTCATGATGGTCTCGCTCGGACGCGTGCCGCAAGCTGCCGACCATTTCGAATGGCATGGCCTGCGCTTTGAAGTGATCGACATGGACGGACGCCGCGTGGACAAGGTACTCGTCACCACCATGCCGAAACCGCAAGCAGCATAGGCGTAAAAAGGGATACAACAAATGACAGCATATGTGATCGTCGATATCGAAGTGACCGACCCCGAAGGCTACAAGGAATATGTCAAACTGGCGCCGGAAGCTGTGAAACTATACGGTGGAAAATACATCGCGCGCGGCGGGCATAACGAAACTTTGGAAGGAGACTGGCAGGCAAAGCGCCTGGTCATTCTCGAATTCCCGTCTCTGGAGCAGGCAAAGGATTGGCTGAACTCACCTGAATATGCCCCCGCCCGAAAAATGCGCCATCAATACGCCCGCACGAACATGGTGGTCGTCGAAGGCCTGTAATTGTTCAATGGTATAATCTTCGCCCGTATGACTCCAGAACCTACATCCAGTACAAAAACAAAGGTCTGCCCCACCTGTGGGACACGTCTAAGTGAAAATGCAACACGCTGTCTCGTCTGTGGGACGGAATTCAACGCACGGCCCGAACCGAAGATCGTCAAGAAAGCTGAAAAGTCGGTACAGGCCAGCCGTATGCCGGAGATTCGTCTCAGCCTCCC
>JACPVB010000095.1 GCA_016191985.1 Chloroflexota bacterium
AATGGCTGGGATTCCGAGCTTGCTGTAAAGAATATTGAGGAAACTTTAAAACGCCTCAACATTGACCTGTATACCAACGTTCTTAACTGGGAGGAATTTAAAGATTTACAGTTGGCTTTCCTAAAGGCATCCACTCCTGATTCTGAGATACCAAGCGACCATGCCATTTGGGCGGTGATTGGGAATATGGCTGAGAAGTTGAAAGTTCGATATGTCCTTACTGGCTTTAACGTCCGCACAGAAACGCATCTGCCACGCGCCTGGTCTCAGGGACATTTTGACTGGAAATATATTCAAACTGTACACAAACAGTTCGGTAAAGGTAAATTGAAAACTTTTCCACACCAGGGTCTCCTGGCCTACTACCGCCGTTTGCTCACCTTACGCCGCATAGATATTCTGAATTATCTGGATTACAACAAACAGGAGGCCATGCAACTCTTGGAAAATGAGTTGGGTTGGAAATATTATGGCGGCAAGCATCACGAGTCGATCTATACGCGTTTTTATCAGGGCTATATCCTGCCGACGAAGTTTGGCTACGACAAACGCCGCTCGCACCTTTCCAGCCAGATATGCTCGGGCGAGTTCACCCGCGATGAAGCGCTTGCCGAGCTGGATAAGCCAACGTATGCCCCCACCCTGCAAGAGAATGACCGCGAGTATGTTGTTAAAAAACTTGGCCTGGATGATGCTGAATTTGAAGCGATCATGAAACTTCCACGCAAAAATTTTTGGGATTATCCCTCCTACACGCGCGTCATTGAAGGCCCGCTGTTTGGCGGCATCTATAATGGCTTGCGAAACATGTACCGCGCGATGCAGCAAAAACGAAACCGCGCGCAGGAGTCCTGATTTTTCATGCGCATTGCCTATGTAAGTTTGCACTGGCCGCGCACGCGTAACAGCGGCGTGGGTAAAAAAATTCAGTCACAGGTGACATCCTGGAACGCAATGGGACACGAAGCCCGCCTGTTCATGCACACCTCAACTTATGAGTCTCTATCAGATTTGATCGATGCTGATTATTTTTTCTACCCAGCCGCAGGGAAGATAAGAACCGAGATCAATCGTATCGAAGCCATGCGCCGTATGATCTCTGCCATCCGTGATTTTCGGCCCGATCTAATCTATCTGCGCTACAGCATTTATGTTTATCCTGCCCATCGCCTGATGGATATTGCGCCTGTCATCGAAGAAATTAACACGAATGATTTGACACAGCATGAGGGACTTGGCGGAATCTACAGCCTCTATAATCGCCTCACGCGTGGGATATTTCTTCGCCGCATTCGTGGACTTGTAGCTGTTTCACGCGAACTGGCAGTTTCCTCCGCCTTTACATCCTACTGCAAGCCCACCCATGTCATTGCCAATGGAGTAAACCTCGCTGGCTTTGAGCAATTGCCCTTCCCTAAAAATGAAGTCCCGCGGCTTGTGTTCATCGGCAACCCTGGTTATCCCTGGCATGGCGTTGATAAACTGGTAACCCTCGCCAGACTCCTGCCTGACATTCGAGTGGATATTATTGGATACGATCAATTACAGGATCTTGAGCCCCTGCCTGAAAATATCTCTTTGCATGGTTATCTCGGAATGGACGATTACAAGGCGGTCCTTGCCCAGGCTGATGCTGCGATCAGTTCGATTGCTTTGCATCGCGTCCAATTGGAAGAGGCGTCACCGTTGAAGAGCCGCGAATGCCTTGCATTTGGGCTGCCTTTGATCATCGCATATACTGATACAGATTTAAACGAATCCGATTGTGATTTTCTCCTGAAGATCCCAAATCAGGAAGACAATGTTCAAACGCACGCTCAAGCGATCCACGATTTTGTATATCAAATTCGCGGGCATCGTGTGTCGCGGGAAATGATATTCAATCTGGATCAAAAGAGGAAAGAACAAGACCGCATGGAGTTTTTTAACAAAATTTTACATGAGAGTAAAATGCAAGCGGAGCCTTCATGAAAAAGAATCTGTATCCATTCATCCTCTGGCTGGCCGTTGCTTATGTAGCCATTCGTTCTGTCCTTGCTTTTCAAAAAATTGCATGGGGAACGGGTGTCTGGTATGGAGAATATTCGCTGAAGTGGGGAGTTTTATATTTTCTCTTTTTCATTGTTTGCGCGTTTATGGTCGTTGCGGTATGGCTTCTGTTGTGGCGAAGGGACAATATTAACGCCCTTCTCGAAAAACTAATCGCCATTCGCGAGCGCCTGGGAATTGCACGCTGGCTTTTTGTAGTGCCCATCTTTTTTGCTCCCGTCTGGTTTTTTCAATACACTCCCTGGGGCGTGGTGTTTAGTGATGTGTACATCCGTTTATTGACCTGGGTCTTTGTGGCAGCTTTTCTTTCCTTTTTGGCCGCAAGCGGTAATGTCGTTTCAGGCTGGAAGGAATTCCTTATCGTTATTCTTTTAACTTCGGCGGAATTTGTGATTGCTGTCCCATTCATGAATGTGACAGATTATCCATTTTCGCTGGGTTGGTCCGAGGGTAATCGAATGTGGGACTACTCGATTCTCTTTGGAAGGGATTTGTACGATTACCCCGCAGACGGGGAGATTTTTGTGCTTTTGGATGTGGGAAGGCAATTCGTTGGCGGCCTCCCGTTTATCTTCCCTGGCATCACCATAAAAATGGAGCGTTTCTGGGTTGCCTTAACCGTCATCATTCCATACCTGCTGCTGGGGCTGGCTGCCTTTCGTTCTGTTCGTCCAAATGTCAAAGCATGGTTATTGGGAGCAGCCTGGGTATTGATCTTTCTCAAGCAAGGGCCCATTCATCCACCTTTAATTCTGAGTGCCGCAGTAGTTGCCCTGTTATGGAAGCGTCCGCTCTGGCTTGCAATTCCTTTAATAGCATTCACGGCTTATCTCACTGAGGAAAGCCGCTTCACATGGGTTTTTGCACCGGGCTTGTGGATTGCAATGTTGGAGATGGCAGGCGCCAGCTTGTTGAATGGCAAGCTAAGCCGTGAAACGTGGGTTCGTACGATCTCCCTGGGGTTGGCTGGTTTTGTTGGCGGACAATTTGGTCAACAGATCGCCGGGCTTTTTGCGGGTACTGCCATTGGGGCGGCTACTTCCGTAGACCAGGTGGTGACGATGGTTTCAACTCCCACGGAACCGCTGTTGTGGTATCGCCTTCTGCCAAATGCAACCTATGGTGTGGGCATTATCGTTGGCTTATTGATCGCAACCCTGCCATTGATCGCTTTGTTGATATATCTGATTGTTTCCAAAAAATGGCAGCCGAATCCGTGGCAGAAGCTGTCCATGCTTGGCCCGCTGAGCGCCTTCCTCGTTGTCGGTTTCATTGTCAGTACAAAAATAGGCGGCGGCGGTGACCTGCATAACATGGATATGTTTTTGATCACGCTGGTCTTTGTCACAATACTTGCCTGGCGGGATTCGGGAAGTGGATTGTTTTCGGATGTGAATGTGCTGCCAACTTGGGTAAAGATTACCTTTATCTTGCTTTTTGCATTACCTGGCTTTCATTCATTAACGGAGATGCGAGGCTTCGATTTCGGCGAGGATGCAAAATGGTTAATGACCCTTACAGATGTAACTGACGAAAAATTCCTGGCTATGTATCCATCCAGTGAGGCCGCGAATCATTCCCTGGATGTCATTCGACAGGAAGTTGAACGTGTGCGTTCACAGAACGGCGATGTGCTGTTTTTAGACCAACGTCAGTTGCTTACCTTTGGCTACGTTTCAAATGTCCCATTGATTCCTGAATATGAAAAGAAAATCCTCATGACGCAGGCATTAAGTTCGGACCACGCATACTTCGAGAATTTTTATACCGACCTTAAGAACCACCGCTTTGAATTGATCGTTTCCGAGCCGCTGCGTACTCCTGTCAAAGATAGTTCCTTTGAGTTCGGCGAGGAGAATAATGCCTGGGTAACGTGGGTATCCAACCCCGTATTATGCTACTATGAGCCGATTGAAATTCTCAAGGAAGTGAATGTGCATCTGCTGGTTCCAAAATCTGAACCGGTGGATTGCTCTGCTTTTCTGCCATAAAGGAAATTTGTGAATATCCGATATCTTCTACTGCGACTCATACGTCACTTCATGCCGGAAGGTGTGGCCCGCTTCCTGCTTAAGCGACGGTGGATCATACAGCCCGGGCTGGAGTCTACCGATCCATTTTCGGCGGTGGAGCGGTATGTGGAGACTCTTTCCGCACAGGGTGTTTCTATTCAAGGCAAACGTGTGCTTGTCTTTGGCTATGGCGGACGCTTCGCTGTGGGCGTGGACTTGTTGAAGCGCGGTGCGGCGCATGTGGTGTTATGTGATCATTTTGTTTTGCTGGACGATGAACGGAATCGGGAATTGTTGTCAGCATATGGGAATTATCTGAAACTCGAGCAGGCTGAGGTTAGTCCTCGAGGCGAGTTCATCACACTGCTGCATGGGGATATCCGCGAGGACTCGATCCAAAAACAAATCTCGCAGGTGGATGTCATCCTGAGCACTTCGGTGTTTGAACATCTGGACGATGTGGCGGGGATCACGCAGGCGCTGGCAAAGTTGACCGCGCCGCAGGGCGTGCATTTGCATTTTGTGGATTTACGCGACCATTTTTTCAAGTACCCGTTTGAGATGCTTAAATATTCCGAACAGGTGTGGAAAAATTTTTTGAACCCAAGCAGCAATTTGAATCGTTTTCGGTTGGATGATTATCGGCGCGTGTTCGATGCGAATTTTAAAAAAGTGGAATTCACCGTGCTGGAGCAGTTGACCGATGAATTCCGCAAGGCAAAGAAGCAAATACGCCCCGAATTCAAAACAGGGGACGAGGCCGTGGATGCGGTGACGCTGATCCACGTGATTGCCAACGGGCCAAAATAATGCGGAGATTTTGAATGCAAAACAAATTGAATTCGTTTTTCTCGCGGTATGAATTTCTGATACCGCTTTTTATTTTTCTGGGATTCCTTGCAGCCTCCCTGCCGGGCATCAGTTGGGGCGCGCCTGCGTTGTGGAACCCGGATGAGTTGGTCTGGCGCGTGGATCAGGCATTGGGCGGTTACATGGTTTTCGATGAGACCGAGCCTGATTTCAATTACCCGTCCCTGCCGAAGTATGTGATGTATGTCATCGGGTCGTTGACCTATGGCACGGGAAATTCATCGTTTGCTTTTATTGTGGCGGCGCGTTCGTTCTCGGCATTGTTGGGCGCGCTGAGCGGGGTGTTGATCTATTATCTGGCGCGCATGATCGGCGCGAACAAGCGCATCTCTGCACTGGCTGGTTTGCTTTACATTGCCAGCGGTGTGGCGGCGGCGAACGGACGCTTTGCCCATAACGATCTTTATTTGCAATTGTTTTCCATTCTGTGTGTGTATTTTTTAGTCAAGTATCAATTCAGTGGTTCCAAATTTTGGTTGTACGCCTCCTTCTTTTCGGTGGGGCTGGCGGCTTCGAGCAAATACACGGGTGGGAGTCTGATTCTTTTGCCTGTGGCGGTGTTCCTGTTTGTAAACTGGGCGGAGATTCGGACGCGTTGGCTTTCCATGTTTGGGAGCTTGGCGCTCGGCGGTATAATTTCATGTTTGGGGTATGGGCTTGGCACACCCAAAGCCCTGTTTGCCCCCGTGTATTATTTTACGAATATGATTCCCTCGCTGCGGAATTATCCGCAGTACGGGTTTAACTCCGGTACGCCGATTGGGTTGTTCGGTCAATGGGAGGTGTTTGAGAGCGCGGTTGGGACTTTCGCGTATTACCTGTTTATCCTAGCTTTCCTTTGGTTTGCGGCGCGGCTTGTCCTTTGGAAAATAGGGAAGACTTCTTTTGAAAACAGACAAGCGCAGGCGGTGGGGATTTTTATGGCTGCGGTGTTGATCTTCGACCTGCCGTTCATGGTATCCATCAATTACATCGAGCGATATTTCATTCCCTTCGTGCCGTTTCTGGCGATCCTTGGCGCGTTATTTATAGATGAAATTCTGCGCCTCGCTTCAAGCCGGAAGCTGGTCACTGTCCATTGGGCTGTTCTTGCGCTGTTGGTTTTTGGCCTGGCTTATTCAGGGTTGCACCTGGTGAGCATTGCCCTCTTGTTCATGAACGATGCGCGCATCCCTGCGGGAGAATATATTGCATCTCTGCGCGGATTTGAAAAGAGCCTGGAGTACACCTTGTACCCGCCCATGATAAACAAAAGGCAGTTCGAGCGAGCGCACAATTACCCGATCTATTTTGTGAAATACGCGGCGGACGTTGTGCCCACAGGCGGACGCTACGAATACAACCAGGGCGAGCAGGGATTGCTGGCGCGCGACACCGATTATTTCGTGATCGATAGTTACACCTATGACCGTTTGTATACGAATTCGGTCTGCGAAACCAACCCTGTGGAATGTGATTTCTTCAAAAGCCTGCTGGCGGGTGAAATTACCTCCTATCGTTTGATTAAGGAATTTGCTTATAGTTTGCCGCCTTATTTGCCGCACGTTTCCATTTCTGCGGTCAACCCTGATGTGCGGATTTATGAGAGGGTGCGGTAGTAAATATGCTCAAGCCGCCGTCCCCGGCGGAAGGGTTCCTCAAAAAACGCCGCTGGGGACGGCGCAGGGAGCATTACTTGATAAAATTCCCAACCGTGTACACCGTGCCTGCAATGGGCGGTGTACTTTTCATTTCAACGACTTTTCCCTTTGAAAAAACCTTGTAAGCCGCCGCCGCGATTTCCTTTTCGGTGGAAAAATGCTCGTCGCGGATGTCGTGCCCCAACATGCGGAACATGAAGACCATGAACGGCTTTTCGACGGGAGTCCCGTAGACCATTTGCCCGCCGGGCTTGAGGACCCGCTTCACCTCCGCGAAGGCCCGCTCCAGCTCGAGCGGCTTGAGGTGTTCCAATATGCTGACCATTAAAACCGTATCGAAGGAATTGTCCTCGTAGTGGGGCATGTGCAATACATCCCCCTTTTTCAGAAAAAGCGAGATACCCATCGGCTCAAAAACGGATTTAACAGCTTGGATATCGGCGGTCAGGTCAATGCCGTGGATTTCCTTATAGGCGTCGTGTAAGTTGGGGAAGGCGAGTCCCGTCCCGAACCCGACCTCGAGTACACGCTCACCGCCCGTGCATTCGCCCAGGGCCAGTTCCACCCGGCGGCGGTACATCGTGCCGAAAATGGGCCAGTAATAATATTTGATCGGGTCGAGATTATTGACGCCTTTGTATTGGTCAACCGGTAAAAGTTTTAATTTTGGGGGCATAAGATTTTTTCAAAAGGGAGTATTACGGATCACGTAATTCGTAACTTTGTTACTCACTTTACGCGCCTAATCATGTCACCCTGAGCCGATAGGCGAAGGGTCTCTACGATTGTCGTAGAGGTTCTTCGTTATCGCTCAGAATGACATAGCGTTTAAACAAATTTGATTCTCCTTGCTGCAAATGCGACCATTCTAAATAATAAAATTCCGTGTTTCCAGCGGGAGATATTGGTGGTGCCGTAGGTGCGCTCGCGGTAGCGGATGGGGAGGTCTACGATCTTGCGGTTGAGTTTGGCGGCGCCGAAGATGAGGTCGAAATCGCCGAAGGGATCGAAATCTCCAAAATAGGAGCGGTTGGCGGCAATCTGTTCGTAATCTTTTTTCCACATGACTTTTGTGCCGCACAGTGTATCTTTGATGGGCTGGCCGAGCATCCACGAGAAGGCCATGCTGAAAAATTTATTGCCGATGAAGTTGAGCGTGCGCATGGCTTCCTTCTCCATCGGGTAGACGAGGCGCACGCCGTTGATAAATTCACCTTTGCCGGTCGCAATCGCTTCGTAGAATCGCGGCAAATCCTCAGGTGGGACGGTGAGGTCTGCATCCAAAATCATGAGGATGTCGCCGGAGGCTTTCTCGAAGCCGAGTCGAATTGCGTCCGCTTTGCCAATGCCCGGTTGACGGAAGAGCAGGCTCGAGGTCGCAGGGTGAAGCGGAATTTCATCCTGAATGGTCTCGTAGGTGTTGTCGCGGGAATGTCCCTCGACGAAGATCAGCTCGGTCTTTGATCCCATCTTTGGCAAACGCTCGAAAATATTTTTAATGTTGCCTGCCTCGTTGCGCGCGGCGACGACGACGGAGACGCTCGGCTCTTTTACGGGCTGGGGCATGGGACGCGCGATCACAAAATTGGACAGTGCGAAATCGCGGAAGGGCCACAGTTTGACGAGGAAACGGTCCGCGAAGCCGCCGAGGGGCAGGGGCCATAAAACCTCGGCAGAGCTGCGGATGCTTTCAAAGCCCGCGAGGCGCAACATGTTGTCTACGTCTTCGGGGGTGAGCCAGTTTTGGCTGAGCATAGGCGCGGCGAGGTTCAGGCTTTGCGCGATGGTGAGCGGAAGTTGCCAGACGTTGCTGTAGAAATTAAGGATGAGACGGGTATGCGGCGCGCAGAATTTTTTGACCTGCTCGAGCGCGCGTTGGACATCCCACAGGTCGTTGATGGTGTCTGAAAAAATGATGACATCGAATGTGCCTGCGAGGCTGGAGAGGTCATGCGCGTCGAGTTGATGATATTCGATCTCGGGGTGACGTTGCCTGGCGCGGGTGATTATCTCGGGGGAGAAATCCACGCCAACGCCGTG
Source organism: Chloroflexota bacterium (assembly GCA_016191985.1). GTDB lineage: Bacteria > Chloroflexota > Anaerolineae > Anaerolineales > Villigracilaceae > Villigracilis. Next base: position 8,612 of record JACPVB010000095.1, read on the forward strand.
GGATGGTTGTAGTTCGGAAATTAAACATCCCATGCCGCAGCCGATTTCAAGGATGCGCTGATTCGGGCTGACAAGGAATCTATAAATCTCATTGATGCGGCGGTGATACCAGGTTCCCATCCCACGCCAGTGATCGCGCTTTCTGGCGACCTGGTCCCAGTGGGTGATGCGGGTGTGTTGATATTCTACGCCTGCTTCGTCAAATGGTGGAGTACTATTCATGGCGGGGTGATTTTACCTGAATATTTTCTTGAAAAAGTGGAACTTGCGTGAACACGAATGCGTCCATATAATAAATTGCGTAGTGTGGAGCCGAAAAGGAGTGAAAGGCAGGAAAACATGAAATTCATCAACAAAATATCCATCTTTGTTTTTTTAGCAATTGTGCTCATGCCATCATGTGTTGGAGCGCAATTTACGCCGAAAACCGCTCCTACCATTGCCATGGAAACGGCTCTGGTGGAGGTGAGGACTGCTCTTGTCGAGACGCAAACGGCACAACCAACACCTACCTTTCCCCCAACGTTCATAGTAGAAGGTACATATACGGTCACTCCTATTCCTGGGCTTTCCATCCCAATTACTCCTCAACCTGACCGTCAACTCTACACTGATCCTGATGGTTGGTATACAGTCAGCTTCCCTGCTGATTGGCAGCCAGTAGACAACAAGCCTAATCACTTTGCAGGAAATGACCGCTTTTTCGAGACGGGTTATTTACCGGGAATGGGATATGTGTCACGAGCAACAACCGCCTGTCTCTGGTTTGCAAATGTTGAGGCGGATGCAAAAGATAGCGAGATTAACTGGATGTCTCGGGACTCTGAAAAATGTTCAGTAGAATCAAAGATAAATGGTCAATCTGTTCGTTATTCAATAATGGAAAACCCCGGAGCTGACCCCGCGCACCGCTTTGTTTATTTAAAACATGGCTACCCTAGCAGTTTGTCGGAGAAGAAACTGGTAGACTAGAAGAATGAGCCGAAAATTTAGGACACCGGATTACGAAGCCACGCTGAGAACACCGATTCTGCTGGGAGAGGCACTACCGGCGGATCATCTGGCGCGTTTTGTAG